>JAAEPW010000782.1 GCA_024232355.1 Chloroflexota bacterium
AAGTTGTACAGTTGGTATAACTGTATAAAAAGTTAACAGGATCAACCCCTTTCAGCCTCCCGGCACGCCAGCAACGCTGCTGGCTTCACAGGTCGACCAGCTGGGGCTGACCACCCCCCAACATCACACCTTGCCATGGCCCAACATCCCTCGCACGCCGACCACTCGCCGAGTTGGCCGTCGGCCGGCTGCTCGTCGCGAATATCGCATCCCTGCCTCCCTGATGCGTCTCATCGAGCAGGGGATGCCATTAACTGGGCCACTGGACACCGGTGCCAACGTAACTGGATCCGCAGCCTGCTCCTCTGGAGTTGCCGCCGCTGCACCAGTTCCATCACCATTGCTGGCTGCCTTACCATCGCCGCCAATTCTCATGCCGACGCCGCCGCCGACCACCGCCCCACCGACCATCCTGCCACCACCTCTGGCCCCTGAAGCAGCCGCCAGCAACCCCTGCTTTGCGCGCTGCTACGAATGTGGGTCGCCGACCCACAAGTTCTACGACTGTCCACGTCTGGATCGGCCTAGAATCCGCCGTGGTTCGGTCTGCAAACCATGGCGCGAGGCGCGAGGAAGAAGAGGAGGAGGGCGTGGTGGAGGGCGTGGTAGTCGCGGAGCCCCGGTCTCTAAGCCAGAAGAGAAAGGCCATGGGGGCCAAACCATCATATATAACTTTCAACATCATTTCAAATGAAACAACTGCTTCCTTTTCTTGTTTGTTTTTTTGTTGAAGATTGGTTAACTTTGGCTTCTTGTTACTTCAATTGAAGTAAATGACTAATATTGGCTGTACAAA
>JAAEPW010000783.1 GCA_024232355.1 Chloroflexota bacterium
AATCACATAACTGAAACCGCGGATGAACGCAAATGAACGCAGATTTTTACTAAATTCACCACTTTTGCATCTGTGTTGATCTGTGTATATCTGCGGTTCCATTCTAGTTGTGTCATTTCGCGTCGATGTACAAAGGTGATGTTAGAGATGCTTTTCTGTTTGAGGAAACGGGAAAAACGTGTTCACTACCCGACATTTCGAGCAGTAACCCTCCCGCAGGTTCGAGAATTGTGTCAATTGCAGACAAAACCTATCGTCGGGACATGTAATAGTCCAAAAAACTGCGGCCTAACCTGCGGGAGGGTAAAGATCTTTTCCTAGTACTGCTCGGCGGAAATCCTTTGGTAGTTACTGCTCCGAGGGGATCGTCAGATCTCCGCCTCCGTACAATATGCTGATGGTGAATCAAGAGATGATCCATGTCCGCCTCACCACGTATTGGTAAATACTCTCTCGGGGCCGCAATCAAAGTGGAAGAGAGTGGCACAGCGCGATTCTTCTTCCCCTGGCCCACGCCCTGCGCACCATCTATGACGAGGCCCGCTGCGATTTGAGCATTAATTATGGTCAAGTTCCTGTTCCCCCGCTGGCCCAAGACAATGCAACTTGGGGACAGTCGTTATTGACTTTTCCTGAAAGCGAGTCAACTTAAAGTTCCAACCCTACCTATCCCGGTCGATCCAGAACCAACAAAGGGTTATCCGTGTGCAAAATCTTGGCACAAAAGCAAGAGTTTCACGGGATAGGCCTACACGCTGCGCCACCAAATTCCCGTGCATTCTGGTACAACAATCCCCTCGTCTGTTTCGATCATCTTGCCCTCCACAGCATCTCCAAAGAGGGGTTCGAGCACGTCGCGTGCTTGTGCCAACGATGCAAAACAAAAGTCGGTTCTGATCCAGGTTGACAAGAAACCTCGCTCTCGTTCGAAATAATCGTACACCGGCACGAATCGTTCAGGTGGTTCGGGCGTAGTGACACCTGTACCCAGAGTCTCGATCAGGATGACGGCCCCGCCGGGCCGGACCACACGCATCATCTCGTCGATCGCCTGGCCGACGTCCTCACGCCAAGTGTCCATATGCCAGGCCATGATTTGGACGATGCTCCAGCCTTCGACGGCGATATCGGCGCAAGCGGCGGGCACCGGTATCGCGCGGCTATCCCCAACCCCGACCAGCCAGTTTGACTGATCCAACTGTTTGAGCTTTTTACTGGCGACCTGAACCATAGGCGGTGTGATGTCGAACGCCCAGACATTCTTGACCAGTGGGACGAGTTGGGCCGTGATGCGCCCTGTACCGGCGCCAAAATCGACCACGTTGGCGTTTTCGAGGGGATGGATCTCGTTCAGCGCTGGCAGCAGATTGTGCTCGTAATCTTCGTGTTGCACCATCCACGCGTACTCTTCAGATTGTTCGTTGTACAAGGTTTTCCAAGGGTTGCTGTTCATACGCCATTCCTTCCTTACTTTAGTGCGGCTCGATGATGACGTCCTTCCAGTACCAGAATTTGACCGCTGATATGGGGCACTTGCTCACCCATGGCTTTATCAGCCAGTGCACTTGACCATACGTGAGGGGTACGATCGGTGCTTCCTCTACCAAGATTCTATCTGCTTGTTCGTATAATTTTGTCCTCTCTCCTTGGTCCATAATTCGCCTAGCTTTTTCCACCACCCTTTCGTATACTTTGTGCCACCACCCAGTCTCCTCCCACGGGAAACCCACCCCCAGGAAGTTGTCGGGGTCAGGATCTGAGGCCAGCCACACGCCGATATACATGTGTGACGGTTTCTCGCGCCGCCTGTCCACAAACCTCCCCCATCCTCCCTCTACCTCCTCCAACGTGATCTCTAACCCCAAGTTTTCCTGCCATTGAGCCTGCAAGTATTCGCAATGATGGACACGGTCTCGTATCGTCAGCAGGTCCACAACAGGGAAGGCATCCCCTTCTGGATAGCCAGCCTCGGCCAGGAGTTGTCGCGCCCGGTCAGGATCGTACGGCAGGCCGATTCCTGCCGAGTGTCCGGGCATTCCTGGTGGTACGAACCCGCCTGTGCCTGGTGATTCATAACCTCTCAAGGCTACATCCGCCAGCATTACCTGGTCAGTGGCCAGGGCAAAAGCCCGCCGCACCCGAACGTCGTCGAAAGGCGGTCGGCGCACATCGAATCCCAGATAAAACGTTCGCAGGGTGGGTATCGAGGTATATTCCCCGGCATACTTCTGTCGTGTACGATCCATCTCCAATGGTGGAAGGAAAGAAAGGTACAAGGCGTCCAGAGCATCCGCTTCATACGCCTCCAATCTGGCAGACCATTCCTCGAAAGGAAGGAAAAAAAGCTCCACCTTCTCTACGTTACCCGTGAACCGTCCGTGGTACTCTGTGTTGCGCGACAAGACGATAGACTGACCCCGCCGCCAGGCTTCCAGTCTGAAAGGGCCGTTGGTGACGAGTTCCACTTCTGTCCATGCCTCGCCGCGCGCTTCAACCACATGCCGGGGCACGGGGTAACAGACATCATTGGTCAACAGGTGAAGGAAATAGCCCGTTGGCTTTTCCAGTTCCACCATCAAGGTGAACTCGTCCAAGATCTGCACCCCCACATCTTCTCTCCTCCCTTCTCCCTGGTGGAAGGATCTGGCTCCTTTGATGCCATACAAATACTGGGCCTGCGGCGATCTAGTGGCTGGATCCAGACAACGTTTCCAGGCGTACTCAAAGTCCCCGGCCGTCAACAGGGTTCCGTCGCTCCAGTACACATCGTTCCGCAGGTGGAAGGTGTACTTGCGTCCACCCTCCGATATCTCCCAATGTTGGGCCACATCAGGCAACACATCCATTTCTGGGCTCAACTCTACCAGACCACTGAAGAGTTGCTCAATCACAAGAGCTGAGTAGATATCCGTAGACATAGCCTGGTCCAAGGTGGCGGGCTCGACCGCGCTTCCTCTGAGAGCATGAGGTGCAGGCGGCGGAGGGATATCCGGCTCTATCTTTCCGGCTCGCTGCCACAAGGCAAACCCCTCATCATAGGACTGACGCGCCTGCCAAAAGTCAAAGATGGTATGGTAGGTCAATCCCAGTTTCATCAACGTTCGCGCCGCCCGACCGTGTTCTTGCCCTTCCTTCAGAAAGGCCAGTGCCCCCTGATAATAGTCAATTGCCTCCGCGTGGGCATAAGCCAGGCGGGCCTGGTCGCCTGCCCGCAGCAGGTATTCTGTCGCTTTCTCCGGCTCCTCGGCCCGCTCCCAATGATAGGCCAACAGCCCCACCTGCTCCTCGATCTGCTCGGGAAACAACCGCTCCAGTGCCTCGGCCACCTGCCGGTGAAAGATACGCCGTTCTTTCTTCAACAGCCCATTGTAGGCCGCTTCCTGCGTCAGTTGGTGCTTGAAAATATACTCTAGCTCGGGTGTTCGTGCCCGCTCACGGATCATCTCTTCTTGCTGCAAGGTCAGTAGATGGTCGTCGAGCTTGCGCTCCTCTTGAGCGATTTCGGCCAATACACGGTAGAAAAAGAGCCGTCCAATGACGGACGCCAATTGAAGCACGCGTTTGGTCTCCTCCTGCAAACGATCAATGCGGGCCATCAGCACCCCGTGCAATGTATCCGGGATAGCGATGTCGGCCACGTCCCGCGTCGCTTGCCAGCGGCCAGTGTCTTCATCCCGCACGATGGCTCCATCGTCAATCAGAGAGCGGATGATCTCTTCCACGTAAAAGGGATTCCCCTCGGCGTGACTAAGGATGCGCTCTTTGAGCTGCCGGGGCAAGCCCTCCACGCGCAGCAGGTTGCCCACCAGCGTCTTACTCTCGGTGGTGGAGAGAGGATCGATCCCCAGATCGGTGTGCCGGTGATGGTAGTCTCGGATGGCAGTCTCCCTGAGCCTCCAGCAGCCGTGCTTTCGCTCCGGGCGAAAGATGCAGACGAACAACAGTGGGGCGCGATCAATTAGGGCCAGTAGTTGTTCCAGCAATTCCAACGAGGTGGGATCGGCCCAGTGCAGATCTTCGCAGATAATGACCAACAGACGTTGTTGAGCCGTGCATTCGATCAACGTCTCTACAGCACGGAAGGTTCCCGACTTTAGTTTCTCACCATCCAGGTCTCGCACCACAGCTTCATCCTCTGCCTCAAGCGGCAGCGACATCAGCCGTGCCAGGTAAGGAAACACGTCATCGAAACAATCCGGGCACAATGTTTGCGTCTGTTCGCGCAGTGCGTCGCGTACGGCGGTTGGCGCAGCGTCCACTGCCGTGCCCAATAGCCCGCGCAGCATGTCCAGCCACAGCAGGTAGACGATGGAAGAGCCGTAAGAGAGACAACGGCCTTCTACCCACTGTAGGGGCGCGGTAATCGCACCCGTACCCGTGCCCCTACGAGCTTCTGCCATCAAGCGCGATTTACCCAATCCGGCCTCACCCACCAACGTCACGATGCCGCCCGTGCCGGATTGCACCCGCTCGATGGCCTCTTGCAGTGCGCGGAACTCGGCCTCACGGCCTACCAGCGGCGACTCTAGCCCCGCGATGCCTCGCACTTTGCCGGGCATGGCTTTGGCCGCCAGTAACCGGTAAACGGACACCGGCTCGGCTTTGCCCTTGACCCGGATCGGCTCTAGCGTCTCGAACTCGAACAGCGGCGCGGTCAGGCGGTGCGTGTCTGTCCCGACGAATATCTCTCCCCGATCCGAGGCTCCCTCCAACCGCGCCGCCAGGTTGACTGCATCTCCCATCACAGAGTACTCTTGCCGTTCGCGGGTGCCCAAGCCTCCGGCAATGACTAGCCCGGTGTTGATGCCAAAGTGTAGGCCCAGGTTGGTAGACCGTTCAGTGTTGAATTCGACCAGTACATCCATCATTTCCAATGCTGCACGTAAGGCTCGTTCAGGATCATTCTCGTGAACAATTGGGGCACCAAAGAGGGCCATGATCTCGTCGCCGATGAACTTGTCCACTGTGCCCCCATACTTTCTGACGATAGGCACCAATCGCTCGAAACATGCGTTCATCAGGTCGCGCACAGCTTCGGGGTCCATCGTCTCGGCTAGGGCCGTAAAGCCAGAGATGTCGGCAAACATCACCGTCACCAGCTTGCGTTCCCCCTTTAACTTTGGCGCGGCCTCTTTTTCCTCTAGCAGGCTGTCGGAGAGAAAAAATTATTCTGCAAAAATGTTCCACTTTTATCTGTTATTGGGCCAACAACCTGTCAGAATGCGTGATTTTTTCCAAAAATGCTCTGCTCGGGTCTGTATTTGACCAAAACTAGGGCACG
>JAAEPW010000784.1 GCA_024232355.1 Chloroflexota bacterium
AATCACATAACTGAAACCGCGGATGAACGCAAATGAACGCAGATTTTTACTAAATTCACCACTTTTGCATCTGTGTTGATCTGTGTATATCTGCGGTTCCATTCTAGTTGTGTCATTTCGCGTCGATGTACAAAGGTGATGCTAGTACACGACGGCGGAAATCCTTCCGCAGTTTTCGGAAACCCGATGAATACCCATGCTCGCCAGGGATCGACAGATCCCGGCTTTGCGCGACGAAAATTGGCTCCGAAAACGATAAAAACAACGATTTAGGCGGGGATCTGATGATCCCCTTGGAGCAGTAACTGCCGAAGGATTTCCGCCCAACTGCACTAGTTCGAGTAAAGGAGCACACTATGATCCCAATCACCCGTCTACAATCATACTTGCGCCACAACGCGCGCCAGCAATACGACGTTGTTCCAGTGCCACCATTTACGCTTTTCTTTCACCCCAGCGACCCACTCGCGTATTTCAACTATGCCATCCCAGATGGGCCAACATCGGGCCAAGACTTGCACGAGCCGTTGACGACGCTGCGGGCGACCTTTGCAGTGCGAGACCGCCAGTCCCGCTTCGAGTTCATCCAAGAGTTTGCGCCCCACCTGGCGCCTGCGCTGTGCGCGGCAGGGTTTGTCCAAGAGGCGTGCCAACAATTGATGATCTGCACACCAGAGACGTACTGCCCGACCCCCGACGTCATCACCGGGCTGACCATAACGACACTTACCGACAGTTCCCCAACGACCGACGTCCAGGCCTTTCTCACTACACAGCGCCAGGGATTCAACCCAAACGATGCGACGCAGGCCACAGAGCAAGAGGCCGAAC
The DNA here is from genome assembly GCA_024232355.1 of Chloroflexota bacterium. Next base: position 832 of record JAAEPW010000784.1, read on the forward strand.
GATTTCTGCAAGAACTATGCGGCGGCGCGGCCTTTTTAGCACGGTTGGACGGACAGCCTGCCGGGGTCGCAATGCTCACACCCCCCTTTGACGCGATCACCGAAGCCGTCGGCATCGCCACCCACGAGTCGTTCCGCCGAAAAGGCGTGGCATCGGCGCTGACGGCCCAGGCAGTGCGGGTGGCGTTTGACCAAGGTGTCAAGGTCGTCTGCCTAACCGCTGCCGATGAGCGCGCCGGGCGTCTGTACGAGCGCGCCGGCTTTTACCCGTATGCCACGATGCTGGCTTGTATAGATGAACGAATAAAGTAGGGGACAAATCAGGGCTATTCAACTCTGATCGCCTTGGTTATCACAGCACGGCGCTGAACTGCCGTGCTAATAGCAAAACCCCGCTTTGCGGGCTAGTGACAGCCTCCGCAGGAGGGTGCGGATGTTACGCATCTGACCGCTTTCTAGCCGGATGGTTTAGCGTCTGGCGTTGGGAGAACTGAACAGCCCTAATTTGCGTCCCTTGGAATACCCGGAAAATCTATGCATCGGACACCCCATCAAGTTTGCAATTCGTACTTTTTCGCCAAGGATGATATACTTTATTGTGGTATTTTTAATATTTTGCATACCAATCTCGGTTGTAATTGTCAGTCACACGTGAGCAAACACGATAGGGCGAGATTAAAATGATCGTGCAGACGACCAAACAGACCTGCAACACAATCTCCTGTTCCAGTAATTCTGCCCTCCTGCCCCCCCCGAAAATAGACACTCCCTTTACCGCAGCATCTGACAAGGAGGTAATTTCTATCGGACATTCCGTTTCACGCTTTACATTTCACACAATCGATACTCATATACAAGGAGAACAATCAAATGAAGACCAAGCGTTTAGCATTAACCTTATTTCTGGGCCTGGGAATGACCCTGGCCTTTTTGGGACTGCTGGCTGCCGGGTCGATGACCCTGGTCCACGCAGACACCTACACCGTGATCAACACCAATGCCAGCGGTCCCGACTCATTGCGGCAGGCGATCATCGACGCTAACGCCAACCCCGGTCACGATATGATCGACTTTGGCGTCAGCGGCGCCATCGTGCTGACGGATGCGTTGCCGGTGATCAACGATGATCTGACCATCAGCGGGCCGGGCGTGGAGCAGTTGGCCGTGAGCGGCGATAACCAGTTCCGCGTGTTCGAGATCGACGGCAGCGCGGCGGTGACAATGACGGGGCTGACGGTACGCGATGGCCGCAGTGAAAAAGGCGCTGGCATTTACAACGAGGGTATGTTGCTCCTCAATGATATGATCGTGGACAGTAATGTAGCTACATCCACCACAGATTCCGCTTACGGTGGCGGCATCTATAACCAGGGCGCAATGACACTGACTGCGGCCATCGTCAGTGACAACGTCATCAAAACAACGAATGGCGGCTTTGGAGCCAATGGTGGCGGCATCTGTAACTATTACGAGGGCACGTTGGTCATCAGTGATGTGCTCGTGGCCGGCAATATAGTTACATCGACCACAGGTTCCGCTTTCGGTGGCGGCATCTATAACAGAGGCGTAATGACGTTGACTGCAGCCACCGTCAGCGATAACGGCGCCACGACAGTGATTAACGGCTCCTCAGCATCCGGTGGCGGCATCTATAACTATTCCGGGGGCACGTCGCTCCTCAGTGATATGATCGTGGACAGCAATATAGTTACGTCCACCACAGGTTTCGCTTCCGGTGGCGGTATCTATAACGGAGGCACACTGGCGCTAACTGCGACCATCGTCAGCAACAACGTCGCCACAACAACAGCTAGCAGCCGTGCAGCTCAGGGCGGCGGCATCTGCAGCAGTTCGGGCGCATTGACGCTGATCGCCACTACCGTCAGCAGCAATACGTCCTATGGACCCAGTGGCCAGGGCGGCGGCATTTATAGCAGATGGAATGACTTGTACGTGGATACTTCGCACATAGTCAATAACTCAACTAGCCAAGCTGGCGGCGGCATCTCTATCTTGAATAGTAGTAACTCTATCCTGACAGGCACGCACTTGGTCAGAAACTCGTCTAGATCCAACGCTGGCGGGATATACGTCTTTCGAAGCGATGTGGTACTACTGACGAACACACACATATATCGTAACTCGGCCTCTAGCGGCAGTGGCGGCGGGGCATACGTCAATTGGGACAGCTCGGTGCTGCACGTGAGTGGGGGGGAGATACACGATAACTTGGCCTCCTACGGCGGTGGCGGGGTATACGTGTCCATGGGCAGCTTGGTACTGATGGGTACGCACGTGTACAACAACGACTCGGGCAGCGGCTACAAAGGGGGCGGAGTGAATGCCAATGATGGCAGTGTTACCCTGGTAGACGCGCGCGTGTACAGTAATTTGGCCTCCTACGGCGGCGGGATGTACGTCTACGATGGCAGCACGACGTTGAGCGGGACGCAGGTGGTCAGCAACTCGGCTTTCTACGACGGCGGCGGGGTGTTCGTAGACAATAGCAATGTGACACTGAACGGGGGACGTATCGCGGACAACGACGCGCCTGATGGCAGTGGGGTGTACCAGGACGGTGGGGCCATCACTCCCGCAACCGCGCTGACGGTCACGGGAGACGTCTACCAAGTTGGCGGTATCTTTGCCGGGTCCAGCCACGATCTGCGCATCGAGGGATCGCTGCGGCAGGCAGGTGGTGACTTTTATGCACCCGACGCGCCGAACGATTTCGCCCTTACCGGTCCCTTTACCCACACCGGCGGCACCTACCACCAGACCCAGGTCGTCACCGGCAGCAGCGACGTCGGTTTCCCCAAGGCGGGCGGCGTGATCCTCAACGCCAACAACCTGGACCTGAACAGCACCGAGGTGGCGATTACCGCCGGGGCGGATTGCACAGGCGTGACTGCCGGTGATGCGGTCGAGCACTGTTATGTGATCACGCCTACCAACAGCAGCGGCGGCACCCTCGTCACCGGGCGGGACGCCATCATCACCTTTTATTACATCGACAGCGAGGTTCCCGGGGGCCAGGCTTGTGCGGCGATGGAAGCCTACCACTGGGACTCGACCTGGAACAATATCCTGACACGGGACGGTTCTTATGGCAGCGATGGGCGCATGTGCGGCGCTGATCCGCTGTCCATCAAGGTGACGGATGTGATGACGTTCTCACCGTTCGTTCTCAGGGGCTTGGTGGTTCCAGAGATCACAGTGCTGCCCTCCGCTCTGCTCTTTGGCGATCAGGATGTGGGCGCTGGGGCGACGGTGTCGCGGACGGTGATTATCACCAACGACGGCACTGCCAACCTGAACATCTCTAGCGTCAGCCTGACCGGGACCGATGATGGCGAGTTTGTCATCGAAAGCGACACCGGAGAGAGCATTCTGACGCCGGGCGACACGCGCACCGTCCAGGTCTCGTTCGACCCGACGACGACGGGGGCCAAATCGGCCAACCTGAGCGTCGCGTCGGACGACGGCGACGAAGCAACCGTCGATGTGGCGCTCACCGGCACGGGAACGGAAGGCGCCAACGTCGCGCCCGTGGCCGACGGCGGAGGTAACCAGAGCGTCAACGTTGGCGAGGTCGTCACTCTGGATGGCAGCGGCAGCAATGACCCCGACGGCGACGTACCGCTGACCTACAGTTGGGCGCAAGATGGCGGCCCGTCGGTGACGTTCACGCCCAACCTCAGCATCACCACCTTTACCGCACCCACCAGCACCACCGTGCTCACCTTTACGCGCTCCGTCACCGACGCGCTGGGTCTGCCGAGCGCGCCGGTGACGGTCATCACCACCGTCAGCGAGGGCAGCGCCAACGTCGCGCCCGTGGCCGACGGCGGAGGTAACCAGAGCGTCACCGTTGGCGAGGTCGTCACACTGGACGGCTCCGGCAGCAGTGACCCCGACGGCAACCTGCCGTTGACCTATAGTTGGGCGCAAGATGGCGGCCCGGCGGTGACGTTCACGCCCAACCTCAGCATCACCACCTTTACCGCACCCACCAGCACCACCGTGCTCACCTTTACGCTCACCGTCACCGACGCGCTGGGCCTGCCGAGCACGCCAGACACGGTCGTCATCACCGTCAGCGAGAATGATTTCTACATCTATCTGCCGGTGGTGCTCAGGAACCAATAACCCGCGCTTTGACACCGATAATAACATACCCGCCCCGCTGCGCGTACAGGCAGTGGGGCGGGTCGAGATTTCGGTCAATACTTTGATGGATCGAGTCTGGCCAAGAATTCTCATTATGGCATCTAACCCCCGTCCCGGAGGCGGCTTGTGCGGTAGAAACTGCTCAAAATGAGATGTTCTCGCTAGAACCGCCCTCGGGGACCTTGTACTTGGCAGCACCTGTCCTGGATCGACAGGTACAGAGTTCAGGGCAAGTGTGAGGAATGAGAGCCTTGGAAAGCTAGAACTGAACAGCCCCAATCTGCGTCCCTTGGAAATACCCAGAAAATCTATGCAGCGGACACCCCATCAAGTTTGCAATTCGTACTTTTTCGCCAAGGATGATATACTTTATTTTGGCATTTTTAATATTTTTGCATACCAATCTCGGTTGTAATTGTCAGTCACACGTAAACGAACACGATAGGGCGGGGATAAAATGATCGTGCAGACGACCAAACAGACCTGCAACACAATCTCTTGTTCCAATAATTTTGCCCCCTTGCCTCCCCGAAAATAGACACTCTCTTTGCCGCAGTACCCGACAAGGGGCGGTAATTTCTATCGCACATTCCGTTTCACGCTTTACATTTCACACAATCGATACTCGTATACAAGGAGAACAGACAAATGAAGATTAGACGTTTAGCATTGACCTTGTTTCTGGGCCTGGTCCTGACCTTGGCGACGCTGTGGGCGCTGGCTATCCCCGGCGTTCTGGCAGCAGATATTGGCGTAACCATCTTTACCGACGGCGGCCCGGGTTCTTTGCGGGAGGCAATTACGACAGCCAACGGCAATGGAGAAGACGACACCATCACGCTGCCCGCCGGAACCTATACCCTCACCATCATCGGGACGGACGAAGACAGCAACGCCACCGGTGACCTGGATATCACCAGTTCAGACGCACTGGCCATTACGGGCGCGGGAGCGGAGAACACCACCATCAACGCCAACGGCATAGACCGGGTATTGCATATCCATGCCGGCACGGTGGTCATCTCTGGCGTAACTATTTACAACGGCAGCATTATTAGTGGTAACAATGGCAGCATTATTAATGGTAACGGCGGTGGCATCTATAATGATGACGCGGGCCTGACCTTGATCAATACTCGAGTTTATGGTAACTCGGCCGACGACGGCGGCGGGGTGTACGTTGGCTCTGGCAGCACGACGATGACCGGGACGCAGGTGCTCAGCAACTCGGCCTACGTTGGCGGCGGGGTGTACGTTTACGAGGGCAGCGCGACGATGATCGGGACGCAAGTGCTCAACAACTCGGCCTCTTCCGAGGGCGGCGGGGTATATGTCCTCTATGGCAGCGCGACGCTGAACGCGAGCGGGGGGATGATCAACAGCAACTCGGCCTCCTCCGAGGGCGGCGGGGTGTTCGTCTACGAGGGCAGCGCGACGCTGACCGGGACGCAGGTGCTCAGCAACTCGGCCGACAATGGCGGCGGGGTGTACGTTCACTATGGCAGCGCGACGCTGAACGCGAGCGGGGGGATGATCAACAGCAACTTGGCCTCCTCCGAGGGCGGCGGGGTGTACGTCTACCAGGGCAGCGCGACGCTGACCGGGACGCAGGTGCTCAGCAACTTGGCCTCCTTCTCCGGCGGCGGGGTGTACGTCCACTATGGCAGCGCGACGCTGAACGCGAGCGGGGGGATGATCGACAACAACTCGGCCTCCGAATCCGGCGGCGGGGTGTTCGTCTACGAGGGCAGCGCGACGCTGGCCGGGACGCAGGTGCTCAACAACTCGGCATCCTCCGGCGGCGGGCTTTACCTATCTTCCAGCGGCGCAATTATCGCCGCCAATAGTTGTATTGTCCAGAACAGCGACATAGCAGTAGTTTACGGCGATATTGCTACCGGCACGCTGAATGCGAGCGATAACTGGTGGGGCTCTGCTAACGGTCCCGGCGGCGAGGGATCCGGCGATGGTGATACGGTCAGTACAGGTGTGAGTTACATGCCTTTCAAGACCGTGGCCCCAGCGGGCTGTTCTGACAGGATACAACCCGCCCCTGAAATCACGATTATGCCTTTGAGTCTGGCCTTTGGCGGCCAGGACGTGGACGATGGTCCAACGGCCTCGCAGACGGTGACCATCACCAACGACGGTGACGCCGACCTGCACGTCAGCAGTATCTCTTTGACCGGGAGCGATCTGACCGAATTTGCCATCGAGAGCGGCGGCATCGCGGTCACCCTGACGGCAAACAGCACCCACACCGTCCAGGTCTCTTTCGACCCGACGACAGCAGGGGCCAAATCGGCCAACCTAAGCGTCGCGTCGGACGACGACGATGAAGCAACCGTCGATGTGGCGCTCACCGGCACGGGAACGGAAGGCGCCAACGTCGCGCCCGTGGCCGACGGGGGCGGCAACCAGAGTGTCACCGTTGGCGAGGTCGTCACACTGGACGGCAGCAACAGTTATGACCCCGACGGCGACGTGCTGCTAATCTACAGTTGGGCGCAAGAGGACGGGCCGGCGGTGACGTTCACGCCCAACCTCAGTATCACCACGTTCACCGCGCCCACCAGCACCACCGTGCTCACCTTTACGCTCACCGTCACCGACGCGCTGGACCTGCCGAGCACGCCAGACATGGTCGTCATCACCGTCAGTGATACCTATTACCATATCTACCTGCCGGTGGTGCTCAGGGGTTCATAACCCGCGCTTTGACACCGGCAAACAACGCACTCGCCCCGCTGCTCGTACAGGCAGCGGGGCGAGTGCTGTACATCCTCTCAGCGTATTCTCAGCATACTCTCAGCCTCGTCTTGGGTATTGGGCCCGCGATGTGCTATAATATTGCTAGAATTTCTCGTAGCATAGGAAAGTATAAAAATGTAGTCGCGGTTTCTATACCGCGCGCTATGGAAAGCGCGGCTACAGTTGCAAAGCTTTCTCGTGAGGAAAGAACGCCAATGGTAACTATACTCATCGTGGACGACGATCAAAAATTGCTCAAAATGCTGCGCCGTACGTTGGTGTACGAGGGTTTTAACGTCGTCACCGCCGCCGACGGGCACGATGCGCTGGCGCAGGTGCGCGCACACTGCCCCCAAGTCATCGTGCTCGACTGGCTCATGCCGGGGCTGACCGGCATCCAGGTGACGGAGCGTCTGCGGGCCGCCCACGACGAGACAATGATCCTGATGCTCACAGCCCGTGACGCCATCGAGGACCGCGTGGAGGGATTGGAGAGCGGTGCCGACGATTACTTGGTCAAGCCCTTTGCCCCCGCCGAACTGCTGGCGCGGGTCCACGCCCTGCTGCGGCGGACCAAAGCCGCAAGTAAAGAATCATCTCTGGCCTACGCCGACCTCACCCTCGATCCCACCACCCGCGAAACGCGGCGCGACGACCGGCAGTTCACCCTCACGCCCACCGAGTTCGACTTGCTCCACTACTTGATGCGCCATCCCCGCCAGGTGCTAAAGCGCGACCAGATTCTGGAAGAGGTCTGGGGCTATGACTTTGGCGGCGACGACAACGTGCTGGAAGTGTACGTGGGCTACCTGCGCAAAAAGACAGAGCAAGCGGGCGAGCGGCGGCTGATCCAGACCGTGCGCGGCGTCGGCTATGTGCTGCGTGAGGAGTAGGACAAAATGTCCATTCGCCTGCGCCTAACCCTGTTGTTCACTGCGATCTTGGCCCTGACCCTGGCTGGCTTTGGAGCGATGCTTTACGGTACCCAGTCTCGATCTATGCGCGGCGGTGATGAACGAATACTTGCCGAAACAGCGAGGCGTATCGTTGAGCGTTGGTCGTTCGAGGGGGATCAGTTCGGTGATCGTCCATTTGGGGAACGCCCATTTTCCCCCGGACCGCCGAATGACGAGGGAACATCGGATCGCGCGTTCGGCGGTCGAGCCATGTACATACAACTCGTCAGCCTGGAAGGCCAGGTGATCAACCACTCGGAGAACCTGGAAGAGGTTATCCTGCCCCTCAGCGATGACGGATGGCATGCGGTGGAAAGTGGCGAGCCGTGGGTGGAGATCGCGTTGGTAGAAGGAGAACGACTTTTCATTCACAGCGAACCGATCTTTACCGAGCAACAAGTCACCAGCGTGATACAGGTCGCGCGCTCGCTGGCAGATCAGGACCAGTATCTGAACACGCTGCGGAGAAACCTGTTCGTCGGCAGCGGCGTGGCCATCATTATTGCCTTTGGCGCGGGGTGGATTCTGTCCGGGCTGGTCCTGCGCCCGGTCAACCGCATCACGCAGACGGCGCGCGCTATCGGCGCGGAGCGGGATTTCGACCGGCGTGTGCAACACACCGGCCCCAACGACGAGATCGGCCAGTTGGCGACCACCTTTAACGTGATGCTGACCGAGCTACAGGCCGCCTACCAACAACAACGGCAATTCGTGGCCGACGTATCGCACGAGCTGCGGACGCCGTTGACCACCCTGCGCGGCAATCTGGCGCTATTGCGCCGCAAGCCGTCCATCAGCGCCGACGACCGGGTGGACGTCCTGGACGATATGGCGGATGAGAGCGACCGCCTGGTTCGTCTGGTGAACGATCTGCTCACGCTGGCGCGGGCCGAGTCGGGTCGCGCGCTGCGTAACGATCCGGTGCGGGTCAAACCGCTGATCGAGAATGTGTGCGGCCAGGCTCGGCTGCTCGCCGCAGACCGGACGATCACCTGCGACTCGCTGGCCGACGTAGCAGTGGTCGGTGACCATGACGCGCTCAAGCAGGTGTTGTTGAGCCTGGTAGACAATGCGCTCAAACACACCGCCGGGCCGATCACGGTAACGGCCAATCTGGATGGACCAGAAACCAGGGGTTCCGGAAAACCTCTGGTTTCTATCCGTGTCCAAGACAGCGGCCCTGGCATCGACCCCAAAGCGCTGCTCCACATCTTTGAGCGATTCTACCGGGGAAAAGAGGCCCGGACCAGACCCGGCATCGGCTTGGGGCTGCCCATCGCCAAGGCGCTGATCGAGGCTCATAACGGCACGATCTCGGTCGAGAGTCAGGTTGAGCGGGGGAGCGTGATTACGGTGACTTTGCCCCAGGCAGCCGCGCGGCGATAAAGTCTAGATTTGGTCCAGTTAGCATCCCCAGATGCGGTCCCGCTCGACACATTGGCGTGTCTCATTCTTCAAGAATTGGATCTGCCCCCAATCTGTTCCCGCTTGCGTTAAGGCTTTTCCAGTTTTCAAGTCCTCCCAAAATTTGCGGCGGAGAATCTCGTAAATCGCAAAGTTGCAAAATGACCGGAAAAGCTCAAGGAATTTCCTAACACCAAGGCAAAAAAAACAACCTCAACTCTCTGTTGGAGCTTGAGGCTATGGTCAGAATGTTGGGGGTGCTTTCACTACCGGACACTTTTTTCTTTAGCCACGAATTGCACGAATTACCACGAATGTGGGGGGAAAATTTGTGAAAATTCGTGCAATTCGTGGCAAAAAATTAACATATCCCGCTCGTATGTGAAAAGTGTCCGGTAGCAAAGGGGTGCTATGACCGTGACCAGTATGGCAAAGCCCCGCCCTGGTTAACCAAGGCGAGGCTCTGTGCATATAGGCGCGTAGGCGCATGTTATAGTATCACAAAAACAACGTCGAGTTGCTGTCCTCTCCTCAGTCTGTGAAAAGGCAGGACAATCAGGTCATATACAATGCGATGGATCAAGAAAGGTTATATGAGCATTCCGTCTCGGTTTGCATACTCACATTTTCGCTTATCCTTCCCATATATCGGGAGGCGCTGTGATGGGATCCAAACCGGTGCCTTCACGCTTTATACCTTCATGGGTGATGGTTAGCTCTTCGACGCCCACCTCGTTACCTTTGTCCGACTTGAGCGAAGGTCCCGTGATCTTGGACGGCCATGCGTTCAGTAGGCTCCAACGGGCGATTTCTTCATAGTTGCGATCAAACATAATGATTGAGCAATTCTGGCGCGCTTCTTCCACTTTGCCCTGCTCGATCTCCTGCCGCCATACCCAAATTGCCAGGTCTTCGGTGATGCCGCGCTTGAGGGTGACGTCTTGCCACTTGATCTGTCCGGGAGTTTTCCGGACTATTTCGTTCCCTTGAGAATCCACGGTCCTTTCCTCAATGATTTCGTTTTCCGACCCGATGCCACTAGCCTCGGTAAAATAGCCTGCTATCTTGTCTCCGATTTCAAGAGCATAATTGAACCCGAGTAGAGGATCTGCTGTCCGACCAGTTTTAGTTGCCATTGCTTTGGACCTCCTGAAGAGTATTTATGCGAAAATTTACATTGTTGTTCTGTAAGGATCTGTCTTAATTTTATCACAATGCGCGTTTTTGTAAACAGTGGAGCAGCGAGGGATTCTGCAACAAGTGTGAGAATGTAATATGTGAAGAATCAGGTAGTTTTGTTTCACCCGATGAGCGCTTCTTTTACAGAAATGGGAATATTTATCTGGTTGAAGCAGATGAAAAGATCGTCAAGTCAAGGTCGATACATCTGCCGCAGGTTGGGTGGAGAATGGGGTATTGCTCCTCCCAACAGGGCTGTGAGCGATCGGTACTGAAAGATCGTTAGAATTGAACAGCCCTGCTCCACCCACGAACAAGTCAGCATCCCCAAATGTAGCCCCGTTCGGCACGTAGGCTTCCGACTCGCGGTCGGCCCTTATTCCTCAAGAGTTGGCTCTCGGCTGTTTAATGCGATCTCGCGACGTTACCTTTCTAGCAATACATCAACCAGGAACCGCGCTGCTTTTTCTGTTTCTTGTGTAGGATGAAGAGCGGCGATATCTTGCTCTATGCTCGCTTGTGCCTGCGCGACGGTTTCAGGAGCCAAGGGCCACGTCCAGGCAATTTCGGCCAGCGTTTCAGCTTGCCGATGCAGTTGTCGGAGGTTGGCGACATAGTGTGGTGGCCCTGTCATATAGCACGTTGCAAGGCTTTGGCTTCTTACTTTGTGGCCAACAGACCTACCAAAGGCGACCCCAATCTGTTCAGCAGCAACTTTATCTAATTCACCCTTTGAAACCAACTCTTCAAGGGCCTCGGTGTGGTCCAGGGCGAGATCTTCGAGTTCTTGCAGATCTGCCTGAGGCAATTGCAGCCAGCAGTGACGCAGTCTGCCTCGCGGTGTAGCGCAGTATACGCCAGAGTAGGTACCACGGCCCAGTACCAGCGAGGCGACGCCAATACCTACAGTTCGGATAAATTCGTGACGGGTGATCTCGGGAGTGGATTTTTGCGAGCTTGATCCAGTGACAGTTTTCGTACTTGCCGTGTTAGTAAGGGAATCAAATGTTATGAGCGTCTCTTTTTTCCACTCGTGACCACAAATACTACATCGATAATCAAACTGTTTGTTCCTGAGGAAATTTATGAGTGTATACAAGCTCAAACATAGGCAGACAACTATGCTTGTAAGCAATCCTATCAAGATATACTCGTTGGTCCATTCAAAGCCACGTATCTTCCATCCACTGTACAGCTTCCACACTAAGTAGAGCGTTGCGGATACAAGAGTAATTCCTATGACCGAATCTAATGCACTGTGCCGTTCCCCGGCTTTTTCAACGCTGGTTGTTTCAGTGGAGGCGATGAACTTGTCGCAGTTCGGGCATTTCACCTGATTAGTCATTAGTGGTTTGTTTCCTGTTCTTGCTCTCGTGCTGCCCTGGCCAGTCCAGTTTAGGCTCCAACGACCAAAGGCAGCGCAAAAGTAAAAGCACTGCCATCACCCTCCGCGCTGTGCGCCCAGATACGCCCACCGTGGGCCTCGACCAGGCTGCGGGTGATGGACAAACCCAGCCCGCTGCCGCCCGTGTCGCGGCTGCGTGCTCGATCCGCACGGTAAAAGCGTTCGAAAATGTGGGGCAGGTCTTGAGCGGGGATGCCCTCGCCAGTGTCCTGCACCGTCACGTGTACTTTGTCCTTGATCTGTTGCGCGGTCACCGTGATCTGTCCGTCGGGCGGGGTGTGCTGGAGCGCATTCGACAGCAGGTTGAGCAGCACCTGGGCCAGTCGTTGGTCGTCGCCGGTCACCGGCAGTGCGGCATCGGGCAGCTGCGTTTCCAGGGTAATGTTCTGGGAACGGGCCACTCCACGCACGCGATTGACGACGCCCCGGATCAAGTCTCCCATCTCTACCGGATCGGCCTCCAATTGCAGCTCGCCCGCATCGGCCAGAGAGAGCGTCCGCAGATCCTCGACCAGGCGGTGGATGTGGGCGACGTCGGTTTGCAGCCCTGTGACGACCTCGGGCGTGGGGGTGGTCAGGCCGTCTTCGATGCTCTCTAATTCGATTTGCAGGACGCTGAGCGGCGTGCGCAGCTCGTGGGCGATGTCGGCCATCGCGCGGTGGCGCAGATCCTGCTGTCGTTCCAATTCTGCCGCCATCGTATTGAACGCGGTTGCCATCTCTCCCAACTCGTCCTGGCTGGTGACGGAGATGCGCTGAGACAGATCGCCACCGGCCACCCGTCCCGCCGCCTCGACCAGCGCCTTGACCGGGGCAACGATACGCTGCGCCTGGAACGATCCGACGACCAACACGGCCAGCACGGCGACGACGGCCGTCAGCAGCATCAATCTATTGACCTGTTTCAAGAAATTGGTCTGGTCGGCTGTAAGTCGCCCCAAGCTGGACGCAATAAACAGTGTTCCAACTTGCCGGTTGGCGACGATAATCGGTGCGCCCTTGTCCAGGTCTGCGCCAGAGAGGTGGATGGGCGTATTCTCATCTTCACTGTCGGCGACCAGTTGCCCATTGGCATCTACCAATAGCAACCGTTCCTCGATGGTGGACTCTGTTCCCATTCCCATCATCGGCATGCCGCCGCCTTGCTGGCCTCGTCTTCCTGGGGGCCTCCACTGACCGTCCAGATAGCTTTCGATGAACGTGTCAACCCCGTCCCAACTCCCTACCTGCGCGTAATAGTTGGCAAACCAAGATGACAGGTTACGTGCGCGCATCTGCCCTGCCCGCGAGACCATATAGTTAAAGCGATTGGCCGTGATGCGGTTCGCCAACAATACCACCAATCCGGCGGTCGCCACAATGATGACGAGGAAACTGAGAATGAGCCGCGTGCGCAGACTATAGTTCACGAGTTGGCCTCGTCGCTAAAACGATATCCGACGCCAAAGGCGGTCAGGATGTAGCGGGGGTGCGTGGGGTCAGGCTCCAATTTGCGGCGCAGGTTGTGGACGTGTACGTCGACGGTCCGTTCGACGCCGTCGTACACACCTAGGTGCGCCGCTTCCAACAATTGCAGACGGCTGAGTACCCGGCCCCGATGCTGGACCAGGGCGTGCAGCAGATCGAATTCGGTCGGTGTGAGAGGAACAGTCTCGCTAGAGACGACGCAGTGGCGCGCACCCACGTCAAAAAGAACGTCGCCAAAGCGATAGACGTTGGTGGAGGCGACCTGAGGCACGGATTGTGCCCGCCGTAGGACAGCGCGGGCTCGGGCCACCAGCTCGCGAGGGCTAAAGGGCTTGGTGACGTAATCGTCGGCGCCCAACTCTAGCCCGATGAGCTTGTCGGTCTCTTCGACGCGGGCGGTAAGCATGATGATCGGCACATTCGACTCGCGCCGCAGCTCCCGGCAGACGTCCAGGCCATCCATACCGGGCATCATCAGGTCTAGTACCACCAGGTCGGGCTTTTCGGTGCGGGCCAGCGATAGCCCGGTGGGGCCATCGTATGCCGCCAGCACGTCAAAACCGGCCTGTTCGAAATATTTTCGCACACCGCTCACAATGCGCGGCTCGTCGTCAACGATTAGAATTTTCATCTTGTATATTATAACGACTCCAGCCACCTATGGCAACTGGAGTCGTTATCCTAAATCACGCGCGCATGCTACAGATCAGTAGATAAAGGTGCTTGCCAGGAAGAACGCGGCGCAGCCGAATTGTTGCCCCAGCGACCACCCATCCCGTCACCCTGCCGGCCGCCATAGGTGCTGCCACCCATCATCCCACAACCTCCACGACCATAGCTGCCCTGACCGCCATAGCCTAGGCCAAAGTCTTTGAGACGATACGCCATATGCTCAGTCATCTGTGCAATCATCTCGTCAGCTTGCTCTTGGGCCATGTAGCCATCAGCCACAGCTTGCTCCAGCTGCTCGACGCGCGGGGCGATGAGTGCGTCTACCAGGTCATCCAGACTGACGCCTTGCGCTTCCGCAAGCTCGGCGATGGTCTGCCCGGCGGACAGAGCCTCGTACAATTCTTCGGACGTCATCCCTAGCGCATCGGCCAGGATAGTGGGCATCGTACCGTGATATCCAAAGCCGCCCATCCCATAACCATACCCGCCGCACGTCTCGCCATAAGGACAGACGCCGTCGGTTGGGGGAAACGATTCCTGGGCAAACACTGCGCCAGCCACAACCAACGCCAACACTACTACCACCAATACTCCTACACTAACTTTTTTGAACAATTTGGATCTCTCGTTTTCTAGTTGACTGGATTGTATCACAGAGATGTTCAAAAGTTGTTAAAAAGATGTTGACATTTGATTTGGACTTGACCTGTGCGGTAACTACTTTGACAATGTCACATTGTCACATGGGTGCATTTCTGGAATTGTGAGCACGAATGTTCGGCAGTGCTTTTCGAGCCAAAGACACTTTTGCTGACCAGAAATCACTATGACAACAATGCAATTCACAACCTTCACAAAGGTAAGCTGAGTAGTAACCTTGTGCGGTTGTAAAGATAGGACACAGATTAGGGCAACCGTAGGTTGCACGGATTTCACGGATAAATTTCAAGCAAAGCAACAAAATCCATGTTGATCCATGTCCAGATAAATCGCATTGATTTTGGGAAAAGCATCGACTCCAGTTGCCCCGGCAACTGGAGTCGGTTCGGAAAAGTGTAGCAGATCTAGGGTTATGGTTACAGATCGGCTGACGGAGCTGCCTGCCCGGGGAAACCGGGGGCGTTCCCGTTACCGCTCCGGGGGCCACCGTTCATACCACCCGAACGATCGCGGGGACCACCCTGCATTTGGCCCGGACCGGATTCCAGCATCTGGAGTATGTGCTCTTCCATCTGTATGATCTGTTCGTCGGCCTGCTCTTGGGTGATGCGGCCTTCGTCCACCGCCTGCTGGATGCGCTCGAGCATCGGGGCCATAAGCGCGTCAACGAGATCCTCCATGGCCACTCCTTGCGCCTCGGCCAACTCGGCGACGGTCTGCCCGTCAGACAATGCCTCGTGCAACTCCTCGACGGTCAGACCCAACGCCTCGGCCAGGACCTCGGGCTGTGGGCCACCCCGGCGACCACCACCAGGGCCACCGCGTCCTTGACCTGGGCCAGAGCCGAACAACGACCCGGATTCCAATGCTTTGAGCATGTGCTCTTCTATCTGCGCGATCCGCTCGTCGGCCTGTTCCTGGGTGATGCGGCCATCGTCCACTGCCTGCTGGATGCGTTCGAGCATCGGGGCTGTGAGCGCGTCCACGAGATCATCCAGGCTCATACCTTGCGCCTCGGCCAACTCGACGATGGACTCACCCAGCGCCGTCTGTACCTCCTCGACGGTCAGGTCCAGCGCCTCTGCGAGAGCCTTGAGCGGTTGTCCACCAGGCCCACGAGGACCACGCATTCCGAGGTCTTCACCGGCTTGCTGCGGGCGTCCGCCGCCATCGGTTGGCGGTGTCGGCTCTTGGGCCGCAACGATACCTGTTATGCCCAACGCCACCACCATCACTGCCAATATACCTAAACTAACCTTTTTGAACATTTTGCACCTCCTGGCAAAATCTGGTGTTTTCCACTTGCGGAAAACGCTTGTCAATATTGACCAGATTGTAGCATGGGGGTGTTCAAAAGTTGTTAAGAAGGTATTGACGTTTGATTTGGCTTTCAACTTTGCGGTTGCATAGGACACGGATTTCACGGATAAATTTCTTGGTTCTGACGGATTCTGTGGTTGGAAAGATGACAAGATTTGTGATTGGCAAGGAATGTATACTAGACTAGTGTTTCGCGGCGTAAATAAACCTACAGTTCAAAATTGCCGACTATCAACGCAGACTACCTATTATGATGCTAATCTGCCGCGAAACACTTGAGCAGTTGGGCGTTGAAGTTTGTATTACGCGTGAACGTGTTCACGGTGGGGATATTTACGCTCAACTGCACTAGGGCTATACATTTCTCCAGGAGGCAGAGCATATGTCATCGTCTAATCGTAAAAAGAAGTGTAGCACAGAAAAAGACTTTGATCCACTGGAGAACAAGTCGAAACAGATATGTCTGTTTATTGAGCAAGAGGAATTGATCAGATATTCTAGGACCCACAAGCATTTCGCCAGTGTTTGGATCAGAATATTGTATCTCCATTACTACAACAGAGTGGTGTCCCATCAGTTAATATGTTACCACTACGGCTACTTTTTTATGCAGAACTCTTGAAAAAGGAAACAAAACTAGACTTTGGCTCTTACACAGCCGACGGTTGAGGCACTAAAGACTTGGCTTGAGGTTAGGCCAAAGAGGAAAGAGAAGTGGTTTTTTGTCAGTTTCAGGCCAAAAAAGAAGCACGATGGGCGTTTGACGGAGCGCGGTGTATCGCACATGCTCAACAGACGAGCAGAGCAGGCGGGGGTGTTTTTGTCAACTGAAAACAGGGCCATTTGTTTATCGAAAACAGGGCCATTTAGGTCATTTAGCATGAACTGTGACAATTGAAAACAGGGCCATTTGTTTACCGAAAACAGGGCCACTAA
>JAAEPW010000785.1 GCA_024232355.1 Chloroflexota bacterium
ATACAGCACGTCAAGCAACCAAAAACCTCGCACCAGTTTTGTGTTTTTCAACCCATAACTAACAATAGAAAAGGAGCAAAAAATGAACATCAAACCATTGTTTAGAATATCATTGATCCTAACCGTCGCCTTCCTGGCGACCCTGATGGTGACCGGCATAGCCTGCGCGCAAGAACCGGATTGGCAGGACCATTATCCGGTCAGCAACACGATCACCGCGACACTCAATACCACCGTTTCTATCACTTATGACCAACCGATGAGCAGCACCACCGTCACCAGCCACACCTTTGCGGTACACGGCATACAGTCCGGCCTGGTGACAGAGACCCACGGCCTGATCGACGGCCACACACTGATCGTCACGCCGACCCATGGGTTCTGGCCGGGCGAATTGGTACAGGTGAGCGCCACCACCGCCACGCTCAACATCACTGGCACCGGACCGCTCTCCCCTACCGTCTGGCAATTCCGCACCAAAGTAGCCGTAGAACAGGGCGGAAAATTCTCTGATACCGTCCAAAGTTTGGGCAATGCCAAAAGCAACAATGTTATGCTAGGAGATTTAGATGCAGATGGCGACCTGGATGCCTTTGTTGGGAATGGTAGCGCGAATACAGTTTGGTTTAATGATGACAGTGGCGCCTTTACCGATAGCGGCCAAGCTTTAGGCAGTGCAAGTAGCACAGTGGCCTTGGGCGATTTGGACGGCGATGGCGACTTGGATGCCTTTGATGCCGTTTTTGGTGCGGTGGATACGGTTTGGCTTAATAATGGCAGTGGTGTTTTTGCCAATAAAAGTCAAAGTTTACCTAGTATAAATTGTTCAGCCGTGGCCTTGGGAGATGTAGACGGCGATGGCGACCTGGATGCCGTCGTGTCTGATTACAATGGTAGTAATGATAAAGTGTGGCTAAATGACGGGGCTGCCAACTTTAGTGATAGCGGCCAAAACCTGCCTAACACTGCTCAAACCGCAGGTATAGCATTGGCAGATACAGATGGAGACGGAGACCTGGATGCTGTTATTGGCTACCGTAGTGGGGCCAATAAACTGTGGTTAAATGATGGTGCGGGTATCTTTACAGATAGCGGCCAAAATTTGGCTAATACATCCAGTTGGGGCATAGCCATGGGAGATGTGAACGGCGATGGAAGCGTGGACATCTTTTTTGGGCACGAGATCGGAGGAAATCAAGTCTGGCTCAATGATGGGGCTGGCACTTTTACCAACAGCGGTCAAAGCTTGGGCAGTTCAGCAACCCAATCTGGTGTACACTTGGGCGATTTGGATGGCGATGGCGATTTGGATGCCTTTGTGGGCAATATCTATGGGCAACCTGATAAAATGTGGCTCAACGATGGCACAGGCACCTTCACCGACAGTGGCCAAAGCCTTGACAATAAAAGCAGCCTTGGGGCAGATTTGGGCGATTTAGATGGCGACGGAGACCTGGATGCTTTTATTGCCAATGCCAAGTATGAATTTGTTTTTGTCGCAGAACCAAACACAGTCTGGTTAAATCAGACTCCTTTCAAAGTAACAGCCGTATCCCCTGAACCGAACAGCCACACCGCGACGCTCAACACTACCGTTACGGCGACTTACAATCAACCGATGAGCGCGACCACCGTCACCAGCCGCACCTTTGCCGTGCACGGGATGCAGTCCGGCCTGGTGACAGAGACCCACGGCGTGATCGACGGCGACACGCTGATCGTCACGCCGACCAACGGGTTCCATCCCGGCGAGTTGGTCTATGCGATTGCCACCACCGCTACCCTGAACGTCACCGGCACGGCGCCGCTTTCGCCCACGGTGTGGCAGTTCCGGACAGAGGCCGGGGTGGGGCCGGTGGTCTTTGATGAGGTGAGCGGCGACTTTGGCACGGGCAGTGATCAGACGTATAGTGTGGCCTGGGGCGACGTGGACGGGGATGGCGACCTCGACCTCGCTGTCGGGAACATTGGACAACAGAACGTGGTCTATCTGAACGATGGTGATGGCACGTTCGACACCACGTCCTACAACTTTGGCCCGGGCAGTGATGGGACGCGTAGTGTGGCCCTGGGCGACGTGGACGGGGATGGCGACCTCGACCTCGCTGTCGGGAACGCGGGCCAACAGAACGTGGTCTATCTGAACGATGGCGATG
>JAAEPW010000786.1 GCA_024232355.1 Chloroflexota bacterium
ACATAAAGGTACATCGCCATTCACGTTGTTTTGCTTTGCCTGGTTTTTGCTTCGCCTGGTGACTTCCGCCATTTGCGCTAGTACGCCACCAAATTACATTACAAATTACATGTGTTTGCTTCCCGATTACGCCCGCTTTGCTACATTTTCCCCTGTTTTTCCCGTGTCATGTCTACTGTTCAGGATTCGCTAGATTACGCCGCACTCCTACAGAGTGTCGCCTCATCCGTGCCGCCGCTTGTGCACAGCGACGGACAGCCATCTCTGCCCCTGTCAACCTGGCTCACTGCCTTCAATTGCGCATTGGTTGCATGCCAGGTGCGACAGGGGGTGGAGTTGACGGACTGGCTACAGAATCGGCTACTTCTGGACCTCCTGGGCGACATGGGAAGACAGAAACTGGGCCTACACAACGACGTGGCGCAGTGTCAGGCCTACGCGATGCCACACGCGGCGTTCCTCGACATGGCCTGCTCACGTCTACAGGCTCCAGTCATATGGGGTGACCCCATCGAACCCCCTACGTCAGCCGGTACTGGTAAGCCCCGATGCACTGGGGTCATTTCTTCCACACCGGAAGGGTTTGACAGGGGTCAGAGGAAGCAAACATGGAAGAGGAACAAGGGAAACAAGGGGAACAAAGGGGATGGGCTACAAGGCAAGAACACGGGTGGTGGTCTGGAGCGCCACCAGCCCCAC
>JAAEPW010000787.1 GCA_024232355.1 Chloroflexota bacterium
GCCAGCGTGACACGCCAGGGCATTCCCCAGGCTGTCTCTGTGAAATCTCTGTTCCCGGTGGGCAGTTACGTTCTAGTTCGGAAGTCGTGAAGCCAACGTGGACGACTGCTCGACCGAGGCCTATTGCGAGTGGAGACAGCGCTGGGGCGATATGACTTCATCCTGTCGGATGGTGAACGATGGTCGGCGCGGCGTCTCATCCCAGCCAGATGAAGGACCATTGAGATCTGGTGCCTGAGAGCCGTGGACCACTGACCCAACAAGCAACAACTGGAGGACGTCTCCAATCGCTCGGGCCAGAAAAGATCGGCTGCGATCAATTGATTGGGTTGATCTTGCCTGAGTGAGGGGAGATGTGGTGTTGTGTATATAGTGTAGATAAATGCACTAATATGGTTGTTGAGTTAGCCCATGCAGTAAAAGGGCATGTACAGTGTATGTGTGTATTGTATGTAGATTTGTTGGTCGTGAGGTGTCATTTTGTACTGGCATGTCAATCTCCAAGAATCAGGAGATTGACAAGTCATTGTTCGCTCTGTAGCTCGCCGTGACTAGGATGGAATAAACGGTTTGAGCGAGCCCTCTCGTCCGCGACCGCGACGGTGTGATCGGGCCCACCACGGAGCCTCACCAGCTCTAGAGGTCCAACACAACAGATGTGGCGACGTGATGTTGAGAGAAGGACGAACGATGCGGCCCAGATGAATGTAGCGCTCCCATCTCCTGTCCGGCCAGCCGAGAAGAGGAACAATCCGTGCCGTCAATGAAAAGGGACATCGAAAAGAAGAAGAGGAGCAATGAAAAGTCACGCAAGTTCGGCCA
>JAAEPW010000788.1 GCA_024232355.1 Chloroflexota bacterium
CGCATCACGAGTTTCTTGAGCGAGATGCCCTTCCAGTTGGGGACGTTGCCGTCCGCGTCCGCGTCAGGTCCGTCCCTGGCCAACCCGATCGCCGGCGTTAGGATTGATGAACATCGTTGGGGGGGGTCGAAAACTCGCGTAACCATGCCACACACTCGATTCACAGACTCAGCAATCACCAATCCAGCAACTCCATCACCGATGAGTCACAAACCGCGCCAAACCCACAATCCCAAGTCCCAAGCCCAGATCCCTGCCATCACACTGCCACGAGTCGCCAATCAGCCGCCCCTGCTCACCGCATGCGCTCCACCTGCTGTCGCAGGTACTGCGTCTGCCCGATCAGCTGGGTCGCCAGTCCCTTGGCGATGACCTCGTTCAGCCTCGACAGCCAGCGGAAGGCCCAGCGCGCACGCTCCCTCGGCCGATCACCGAAGGCCGTGTCCGCCACCTTCTTGAGGAAGGCGAAGGCCGCCGGTCCCATGCGTCCCGTGGTCGTGATGACGAAGGGCACAATGGAGCTCAAGTTGTCCTTTGTAGCTGAGCTCTTCTTGTACTCCCCCATCTTGTCATTCTCACGGCGCTCGAGAAAGGCGTCCATACGAAGGTTAATGAACATCGTTGGGGGGGGTCAAAAACTCGCGTCACCATACCACACACTCGATTCACAGACTCACCAATCACCAATCTAGCAACACCATAGGTTGAATGAACATCGTTGGGGGGGATCGAAAACTCGCGTAACCATGCCACACACTCGAGTCACAGACTCACCAATCACCAATCCAGCAACTCCATCACCGATGAATCACAAACCGCGCCAAACCCACAATCCCAAG
>JAAEPW010000789.1 GCA_024232355.1 Chloroflexota bacterium
GTCTTTCGCCAAGATACGAGTGATTTTTGACATTTGGGGTTTTCTCCTTGTCTCCGTTATGCTTAATTTCAAACTCGACACGGGAAAATTCTCTCATGTCTTGCCCTGCTGTCAAGAAAAAATTAAGTTGACGCATATGGGAGCGATCCCTCGGATGGCATTGCTTTCTCCCCGTGAGAGAACCTGGGAATGAGCCTTGGGCCAGGGATGATGGAAGGCGGCGGGGGGAGTTGAAGGTGGGGGATGGGGATGCTGTGGCTTTCGAGGGATGCGGGCCTGGGTATGAGTCTTTGGTTTGCTGTGGTGGGTGTGGGGGGATTTGTGAGGAGGTGGGACGCTAGCGAGTCCATTGGCGCAGGCGCTGTTTGACAGCCAAGGAGAGAGAATGTACAATTTGGCGAAGAAAGTTCATCGTTTACCTCTGAGGTTAGAATTACCAAGTCGACATTTCACCACAAAACGGGAAAATTGTAATCGGGTGCAGAAAGTCTTGAGAACTCGACCATATTGCACAAGAATGGTGGCTATCTAAAGTATCATGACTTGTATTGAATTTACACACACAAGTCGCGCGAACTTGCTGCACGGGAGTAGGAGGTAACTATGACTGGAACCTGATTTGTAATCTGGAGCTCGGCATTTGTCGTTGATTATTGGCACTGACTCGACTGAATTAGACATTTCATACACGCAAAAGATAGGAGACAAGATAATGAAAATCAATCGTTTATTCATTTCACTGGTCCTTGGCCTGGGACTGATCACCATCACCCTGGGCCTGTTGTGGACTGTCAACCGGGTCGCGTTGGCCCGACCATCGACGCTTGATCACACCGGCACGATCAACATCAATGAAATCTGGGCCGCAGTCGACAACCCCCACGTTCTCACCGGAAACGTCACCGTCGCCAGCGGCGTCACCCTGACCATCGAGCCTGGCGTCATCGTACAGGGGAATACCAACATTCAACTGCAAGTGCAAGGCCACCTGGAAGCAATCGGCACACCTTCACAGCCGATCACCTTCACATCATCGTCCGGCGCGTCGGATGGCTGGCAAGGATTGCACTTTTACGCTGCCGGAGCCACCGGTCATATGCGGCACGTCACAGTGCGCTATGGTGGGGATATCCTGGCCTCCAACATCTACATCCAGAACGTGACTGGGGGGCAGGTGATTATCGAGAGCAGCCAGGTGTCGAGTGTTTCTGCTACGGGTGTTGACTATGGGCTGTATGCGTCCGGCAGCAACGTGGTCATCAGCGACACGTTCTTTGCAGACAATGGCAACGGCACGAACGACTATGCTCTCTACGCCATCGGCGGCAGCGCCATCACTATCACTGACAATATCTTCCAGAACAATGCCGGTTACGCTGCCCGCCTGGAACCGGACGGTCCTTTTGTGATGGTTGGCAACGACTTTTCCGGCAACGGCTACGATTGGGTGCTGTTGGAAGGAGCGATCTTTGCCGGAGACAACACTCTGACCGCTCAGACCGGATTACAAGGCTACGAATTGGAGGGTAATGTGACCGTGCCCGCCAACACGACACTGACGGTGGAACCAGGGATGACGGTGAGGGGGCGCGCCAACATTCAACTGCAAGTGCAAGGCCACCTGGAAGCAATCGGCACACCTTCGCAGTCAATCACATTCACTTCATCGTCAGACACGCCGGATGGCTGGCAGGGATTGTACTTTTACACTGCCGGATCCACCGGCCATCTGCGCCACGCCACGGTACGCTATGGTGGGGATATCTTGTCCTCCAATGTCTACGTCCAGAACGTGACCGGTGGACAGGTGATCATTGAAAGCAGCCAGGTGTCGAGTGTTTCTGCTTCCGGTATTGACTATGGGCTGTATGCGACCAACAGCAACGTGGTCATCAGCGACACGCTCTTTGCAGACAATGGCGACGGCACGGACGACTACGCCCTCTACAGTGGCGGCAGCGCCATCACCATCACCAACAGCACCTTCCAGAACCAGCAATTCTCATTTTGACCTATACAGAACTATGGTTAGTCCACCCCATGAAGTGCGGTTGAAATCAGGTGATAGTTACTGAACGGGATAAAGGGTCGACTTGGGCCCAAGAGTGA
>JAAEPW010000790.1 GCA_024232355.1 Chloroflexota bacterium
ACCCACTAGTTAGCGTAGGCAGGTTCTACATGACGGCACGTACATACGCAACTTTACTTTCGTTATCCATAGTCACTCGCTCGACGTGTGACGCCGTCTAGCTCGACGCTGACGCCTTTCTACCCTTGCTCCCGACGATTGATGACCAGTCTCACGCCGTAGGGCAGCGCTCTCCTCCATCCACCTGGAGGCTAGGAGTTGATGTTTTGCACAATTCGTGCTATCATCGCACCTAGATGTACACACAGTTGTCAAAGTTCTGGCGACCTAAAGGCCGTGGCTGCCTTCGATCACCTGTCCCTTGCCCTCCGTCCCCTGTTACCCTCAATGGGCGACAGTTTGAGAGGACCGGGTCGCACCCCAGGTTGGAGCCGACCGGGCTAATCTCGGCGCTTTTCAACTGCTCCACACGCTTTGGGTGGGTTCTGTGGAAAAGGCTCTTACCCGCAACCGCCCGGCGGCTCAACCAAACCGGTTAAGCGAAATGATGTCGGGACGGATAGTGATGCCCCCGCCTCTGTAGGCAGCCGATCACCCGCATGCGGGTCAGCTTTGTCTTGATAGCTTTGTCAGCACTTGACTCGTGGCAGTGTCGAAACAAAGTCGATGTGACAGTGAGAATAGGACGCCAGGACTGATTTGCGACTCGCTAGGGGCAAGTCAGTGGGCAGCTTATCTCGGGGCCATTGGGATAATGGCACTAACATTTCAAGCAAAGTCGCACATTTTTAGCTCGGAGGCGGTTTGTAATCGCCGTTTTGGGCCGGGTTACGCCATTTGTGAGGCCAAAGTCGAG
>JAAEPW010000791.1 GCA_024232355.1 Chloroflexota bacterium
AGAGTACAAGGATCGTTGGAGCAGAAAGACCGAGCGTTATGGCAATTTCCACGAGAGCAAAAAGCGTTGGGGGGACGAAACAGACATTCCAGACCAGGCCCCGGATGCTTTCGAGCGCGTGGAGGGACGTTACGTGGAAAGATTCCTGGAAGGCATCCCCCTCACCCTGGGCTACCTGGACGTGGCCTACAGCCACCAGCCACACGAGGGCATATACCCATCGCTCAACACCCTGAAAGCATTTCGCATCAACAGCCGCCTGCTGCGTGCCCTGGACGAGGACATTCCCTCCCCAAATGTCACCCTGCAACCGAATTTCGAGATCATCGTGGAATCGGAATTTTACCCGGCCTCCATCTTGTCTCAATTGTATCCCCTGTCTGACGTCGTCTCCCAGGACATCTCGACGATCCTGAAATTACGCAAGGAAAAGGTCGCGGCTCAATTGGCCGAGGACGAAAGCCTGGACGTCGCCGCGATGCTGACCCGCCTGACCGGCCGGGAACTGCCCGCCAACGTCGCGCGAGAGCTTGCGGAATGGAGTGAGCATTCGGAAAAGTTCACCCTGTACAAGGGATTTGCACTGCTAGAGGGAGACCAGGACCTGTCCACGCGCGTCCCATTCATTGCCCGAGCGACGGTCGAACAAATATCGCCCGCCATCCGCATCATCCGTTCACCAGAGAAGGTTTATGCCCGGCTGGAGAAAGCCGAGTTGATCCCGTTGAGGGTGCAGCACAAGTCCGATCTGCGCCCCCTGCCAGAAAAGGCCCGCACCGTCTTTGCCACCAAGTCGCCAGTGGTCAAGCCCAAAGCCCGACAAGAGTCCGTGGTCTTGATGCGCCATACCACCATCACGCTCCACTTTCCCACCGACAAATGGCTGGAGAGATTCCGCAAGGCACTGCTGAACGTCAGATGTCCCGTCGAGGTAGATCAGGACAACCAAACCATCACCTTTGCCAAGCGATACGAGCAGCAGGTGACGCAAGTAATTGAAAAATTCAAGCGGAAAAAAGAGTACCAGATCAGCATTGAGGACATTCAGTGACGCTTGCCATAAAACAAGTTTTGCGTTAGGATTGGCGGACTATTTCTGGAGCAAGTATCAGTTTATATGAACTATCATCCACAAAACCCGATCATTATCCAGGGAGACAAGAGCGTTCTCCTGGAAGTAGACAACGAGCTTTACCAGGACGCGCGGGACCTGTTGGCCCGCTTTGCAGAACTGGAAAAGAGTCCCGAGTACGTCCACACCTACCGGATCACTCCACTGTCGCTCTGGAACGCCGCTTCCGCCGG
>JAAEPW010000792.1 GCA_024232355.1 Chloroflexota bacterium
ACCGGCACATCGTTGTCTTCTCTGACTACCTAACTCGGTGGCCGGAAGCATTTGCAGTTCCTCAAGTGGACGCAGAGGCCATAGCTCGGCTTTTCATGGAAGAGATAGTGTGCCGACACGGGTGCCCCCTGGAACTGCTATCTGACCGCGGGAAAAACTTCCTATCGGCCATGGTCGCTGAAGTCTGCCGAATTTGTGACACCCGCAAGGTCAACACCACTAGCTATTGGCCACAGACTGACGGGCTGGTGGAACGTTTCAATAAAACGCTGGCAACCATACTCAGCATGTACGTCAGCTCGAACCAACGCGACTGGGACGTCTTCGTCCCCTATGCCCTGTTTTCGTACCGAACGTCAGTCCAAAGTTCCTCCAAGGAGACGCCCTTCTATCTCGTCTACAGCCGAGACGCGCGTCTGCCAATCGACATTGCTTTTGAGAAGGAACGGAGCCCGTATCGGGTGGACTGCCCGTACGACGAAATGCTGCCAGTCTGGCTAACCGAATCCCGACGACTAGCCAGAAGCCAGATCGAACATGCCCAAAATCAAAATCGAAAATTCCACGACCGGAAATTGGCCCCCCTCCAACTGAAAGAGGGCGACCTCGTCTATGCCTACACGCCCAGAACTACGGTCGGTCATTCGCGAAAGCTCACACACCACTGGTTCGGACCTTACAAAGTGGTAGCTCTCCGTGGGAATCTTGCCTTCCTGATGGACCCTAAAATTCCCGCCAAAGCCCCGACTTGGGTAAACCTCGGGCGCCTGAAACGAGCCTACCAGGAACCAGTCGCCAAGGACCATCAGGGACCCACGGACCAGGCCAATTCCCCCAGAGACAGTACAGTAGCGACAGACCAACAAACGCCTGAGCATCCACCTGATCCGCCTGATTCGCAGCCAACTCAGTCGCTCGCACAACCTCAGCCCGCCGCCAACGATGCGAGTCAGCCAACCACTGCTGTCCCATCCGGCCAACCAACCACACCACACCAGCGGCCAGTTATTCGAAGACGCGAGCCCTACCAACTGCGGAACCGTCAAGCTCCAATGCTCTTTCCCAGCCAATTGCCATTGGCTTCCAAAAGGGGGAAGGAGTGTAATGGCTCATATTCAAATGAACAGGAACTAAACAGAAATTGCTCGCCATTCGAACTGACCCGATTCCCGAGTGAGGGCGCTGGCGGCCCACGCGACTCGGACAGCCAGGCGCCAGGCCCTGAATAGAACACGGGAAAAACACAGACTTAGAAAGGAGCCAAGCGGATTTTAGGCGCAACACGATCCCTCGTTAATTGCGTTGTTTTGACGTGTCCTGTACAAAGTACGTGTAGGAGAGACTCGGGAAGTCACGTGTTATTTGCCTATATAACTCGCTTCCCCAGTCCCTCTAGTGATCTCTGTTGCTTGGGGCTTTGGTGTATGTGTGACGACTGCAAAGTGCTTGTAAAGAAACCGATTTCCTACCTGACTGTGGCAATTCCATTCTACTACTTCGTGGTCTACCGGCTTCCCTCGGTGCCCTCGTCGACAGGTACATTAAGCTAGCTTTGCTGCGGTACACGCGCGATGCTAGCTGAACCCAGAAGCTGTTACGAGCTGCGATACCGCGCTTGTTCAGTTTTCTGTCTTGATCAGGGTGGCTGCTGCGATCGCCGCGCGGCCTAGTCTCTTTGCTGCGACCTCCGGGCTGCGCGAACTGACCTCTGTCTCAAGCTGTCGTCTAGTCGTCCGAGGCTTTCTTCGCCAGTCGACCGAACCGCAAGGTGGCACCCGCTCGGCATCATCTTGCCTCGTCTCCTGTCGCCGGCCGATTGCGGGGTGTCACATTTGGAGCCCACGACGGGACCCCAATTCGGAAGCGGCTGCGACGCCGCTCATTCGTTCGACCTCGCTCGATTCCGACGACCGCTATTTGACCGGCTCGCCAACACATTCTCCAGCTCACTCACCCAATTCCACGATTTCGCAGCCAGCTGATCCAGAACCTGAAACGGAAAAAGTCATGCCTACCAACGCTGAAATCGCTCAGCAAGTCACAGCATTGCAGGCGGAAATCGCGGCGCTGAGGGCAGCTCAGGCGGATCAGGCTCAGGCTAATCCACAGGGAAATCAGGCTCAGGCTCAGGCGCCGGTCGCTGCTCGACGCGCGCCGCTTCTCGACCCGCACAAGGGTCTCCTCGGTCTGCTTCCCCAGTTCGACGGGATGCCCGGTGCCGACTTCCGGGAGTGGATCACTACCTTCGAGAAAGTGTTGGCCACCATGAAGCTCGCAGCAGAGGAGAAAATGACGCTCATTCCGATCCTCTTGACCGACCACGCCACTGACGTCTTCTCTTCGCTCACTGCCACCGAAAAGGCCGATTTCGAGACACTCAAAACGACCCTAGCGGACAAATTTGTCATGCCACAGCACCTCACAAATTCACTCTTCCAGCTTTTCGATCACAAACAAAAGGTGTACGAGACGGTTAGCGAATATGGGGTAGCACTCCGGAAGCTGGGTAGGAAGGCGTACCCTGACAAATCAGAAGCTGAGCTAGGCACTTCCCTAACAGAACTTTTCGTCCGCGGCATACTGCCCACTCTGCAGGCATCGCTCGTGTCCGCAAATCCGGCGTCGCTCACGGAGGCGATCTCCATCGCTCAATGGTTGGAATCGCTG
>JAAEPW010000793.1 GCA_024232355.1 Chloroflexota bacterium
GGACCGCCCCCAGTTTCCCCGGACAGGCAGCTCCGTCAGCCGATCTGTAACCATAACCCTAGATCCGTTACACTTTCACGAACCGACTCCAGTTACCCCGGTGACTGGAGTCGGTATTTGTTTGGACACGGATTTTGTCGCCTTGCTTGAAGAGACATGTAAGGGCATACTTGCATACGCCGCAATTACGCAGGTGTTAATGGCGATTGCCCTCGCACATATGCTTTGCTCCCTAATTCGGCAATGACGGGATCACACAAGTGCATCAATGGTCTGCGATGCAGTTGGCAATCACCTTACATGCCGTGGGATGGGCAGGGGGCAGGGCTGACGATGTCTCTTAGGGTGTAAGTTGCGGTCATCCTGAAAGACTGATTGGATTACCCTCGTTACTCCACTGACCACCCCACCCCGCGCCTTGCACCCTAATTCAGCATCAACGGGATCACCTGGGTGTCTCAATGGCTTGTGATGTAATCCACAGCCCTTCTACGTATCTTGGGACGACATGTCTGGGCTTTGTCTCTTAGGGTGCAATCGGCGGTCACCCTGAAAGAATTAGTGAATTGGCCGTGGTATCTCACTGACTCGCCCACCCCGTGCCTTGCACCCTAAGTCGGATCAACAGGATCACCCGAGCGTCTCAATGGCCTGTATTGTAATCAGCAGCTCGCCTGCGTATCTTGGGACGACATGTCTGGGCATTATCTCTTAGGGTGCAAGTGGTGGTCACCCTGAAAGACTGATTGGATTATCTTTGTTATCCCTCAGACCATACCACCCCGTGCCTTGCACCCTAAGTCGGCATCAACGGGATCACCCGGGTGTCTCGATGGTCTGTGCCGTAATCAACAGTCCACCTGCGCATCTTGAAAGGACATGTCTGGGCTGGGCATTGTCACTTAGGGTGCAATCGGCGACCAGCCTGAAAGAATCAGCGAACTGACCGCGGTATCCCACTAATCGCCCCACCCCGCGCCTTGCACCCTAACTCTTATCAGGGAGATTATTCGACCTGTGCAATAGGAATGAAGCCAAAATCGCCAAAATAAGGTAAAATAGAAGGTACATATGTAAGGAGGCGACGATGGCCAAGAACTACAAGATCAAAGTGCATGTAGAAATTGTGGAAAGTGAAAAAGAAACCCAAGAAGAGCCACTCGAAATAAGCCCTGGCCAGTTTGAGTTGGTGATGAACGA
>JAAEPW010000794.1 GCA_024232355.1 Chloroflexota bacterium
GCGTTCTTGACCAGAACAAACTCGTGAAAGCTGCTGACGGTGGTGTTCACCTGGTTGGTGGTGACGTCGTTAAAATCGTCGCCCGCGATCAGGGCGTCGTTGACAAGTGTGGTGCCGTTGGGCAGTGGGGTGTTCACGTTGACGTAATAATCGACGTCCACGTCGTCCCCAGGAGCGACAAAGCCGTTCCAGTAGACGCGCCGCTGGACGGGGTTGTAGCCGCCGGAGCCGTTGCCGGTGACAAAGGGGCCGCTAGCAAAGGTAACGTCGGTGGGCATAATGTCGCTCAAGCTGACGCCGGTGGCGATCATGTCCCCGCTGTTGATCAGTGTGACCCGGTAGTGCAGCAGGTCGTCGGGTGAGGCGTTGGTGCGGTCCACCCACTTGAAGGAGGTAGATAGGTCGGGCGCGGAGGAGATGGTCGTCTCGGCGGGTGGGGCGGTTTCAAAGGGGGTGTGCGCGCCATCGTCGATCTCGGCGTCGTTCAGGATGACGGTCCCGTCGTCCAGCGGGGTGGCGATCTGCACGCGGTAGCTAAAGGTGATCGGTGTGCCCGGCGCGACGTCGCCGTTCCAGGAGACGCGGTTGTTGATCGAGCTGTAGGTGGGCAGCGGTGCGCCGGAGGTGGCGCTCAAGCCGCCGACAAAGGTGACGTTGTTAGGCAGCACGTCGCGCACCAGCGTGTCGGCCACCATATTGCCGCCGTTGTCCAGGGCGATGGTATAGACCAGTTCGTCGCCGGGCGAGGCGGTGGCGTGGTCGACCGTTTTGACAGAGTCGTCGAGGTCGGGCGCGGACGTAATCTCGGTCACGGCGGGCGGGTCGACGTAAAAAGCGGCGTTGACGCCATCGTCCACCAGGGCGGTGTTCTCTACCTCGATGCCGTTGTCGAGCACGGGCAGCAGGTCGGCCTGAAAGCTGATGACCACGTCTTGTCCCGGTGTGATCTGCCCGGTCCAAGAGATCTGATTTCCGCCAACGATCTCGGCGCTGCCATTGTCCCAAGAGATGAGGACGGGATTTTCCAGTTCCGCCGCGAGCGTGTCCAGCAGCGATGCGTCGGCCACGGCGTTGCCCTCGTTGACCAGCGTGATGTCGTAGGTCAGGATGTCGTCAGGTTGGGCAATGGTCAGGTCCACGTCCTTGGTCGAGTTGCCCAGGTAAGGGGACGACTCGACGGTGGTGAACGCGTCCAGGTCAAAGGGCGTAAAATTGCCCGCGATGTCCGCCACGTGAGCGGTGTTGACGATCTGGCTGTTGTTGGGCAGGGGGCTGTTGACGTTGGCCCGGAAAAAGATTTGCACGTTTTCGCCAGCGTTCACGTCGCCGCGCCAGGTGACGGTGCGGTTGCCGGGTGTGTAGGCCAAATAGTCTCCGCCGGTGGACGACATAAAGACGTCGCCGCCCCAGGTCACGTCGTCGGGCAGGACGTCGGTCATTTCGACGTCCACGGCGTTCATGTCGCCGTCGTTCTGCAGGCGCACGGTGTAGGCCAGGATGTCGTCCGGCGAAGCGGTCGCCCGGTCCACCAGTTTGATCGAGTGGCTCTCCAGGTCGGGCGCGGATTCGACGGTGGTCGTGTCAAAGGGATAGTAGGTGTTCGGGATGGGAAAGCCAACCCCCTCGTTGACAGCGGCGGTGTTGGTGATGACGGTTCCGTCGTCCAGCGGATAGTCTATCTGCGCGCGGAAGCGCAGGGTGACGCTGCCACCGGCGGGCACGATACCATACCACTCGACGCGGTCAAAGCCCGTGTCGTGGCTGATGTCGCCGGACGAGGCGTACAGACCGCCGTTAAAATTGGTATTGTCCGGGATGGGGTCCAGCAGTGGGTCGCCGTCTTCAATGTAGGCGTTCATATCGCCGGTGTTGACCAGCACGATGGTGTATTCCAGCGTGTCGCCAGGGAAAGCCGTGGCCTGGTCCACATCCTTGGTAGAGGTGCTCAGGTTCGGCGCGGAGGTGATGGTCGTCTCTGCCGGGGGCGTGGTCTCAAAGCTGTTAAAGCCGTCGTCAATGGTGACGTCGTTGGCGATCACGGTCCCGTTGTCCAGCGGTGTGTTGACAGTGACTTCGTAAGAGATGGTCACCTCGTCGTGGTCGGGCACTGTGCCATTGTATTCTATGGTGTTGCTGCCCAGTACCCAGGTCCCGCCGCTGACGCTGCCGCCCACATAGGTCACGTTGGGGGGCAGAACGTCGTCCACGTCCACTGTGGCTTCCAGGTCTCCGGTGTTGCGCAGCACGATGGTGTATTCCAGCGTGTCGCCAGGGGAGGCCGTGGGCTGGTCCACCGTCTTGGTGGAACTGCCCAGGTCAGAGACGATAAAGCGGAACGTGCCTTCTGCCGTGTCCCAGACTTCTCCTTCCAAACCTTCGGTGACGGTGATGGTGTAGGCATAGTCAGCCTGGAGGAGGCCAGGCAGGGCTGTCTCAAAGGTCTTGCTTGACGAACTGCTGTCGACCTCGGTCATCGCCGCGTCGGCGACGACGCCGGGCACGGTGAGGACAGCGCCGCTGATGTCATAAGCGCCAAAGGGGTCAGAGGCAGTGACGCGGACGTAGGCCGTCCCCCCCTGAATGAAGGTACTGATCGGGATGCCGCCAGGGTAGGCGCCGTCGTAGGTACCGACTTGGTCGACCCTGATGTAGGAATAGACGGGAAGCTCAATACGTGAATTGAGGGCGGCAGAGTCGAAACTGACGACAACATTCCCAGAAGGACCCAAGGTACCTGAACAGTCAGACACAGCCACTTGTAGCGAGAATGCTCCGCCAGGAACAATGCTCGCGGGAGCGGTAAAGTAGAATGGATAAAACTGACCGGCGCCCGTCATGTTGTTCACTTCTTGAGGTGTACCGATCATTGCCCCATTGTACCATAGAGTCACCTCTGCGGTTGGCTGGTTTTCATTCCCCCAAATGTCAAAGCCGCTGGTTGGATCCATATATAACCATACGACGATGTTGCCACCCGAAAACTGGAGCAGGCCCTCCATCGTTGGAGCCTGAACCCAGGTATTGTTGCTGTTGTTATCAATTTGGTGAGTGGTGTGGTAACCAGTAGGCAGATTCCGGTCAAGCAAATCGCCGGGACGCAAGTAAAGCAACTTGGTCTCCGGCGGCGGGGTGTTAAAGCCAATGTCGGCGTCCGCGTAGGCGACGCCGGCCACCGCGACGGTGACGGCGACGGGGTTGTCGCCTGTCGGCTGGAAAGCGCCGGGCAGGTCGGGGTCGTCCTCGCGGGCCAGGACGGTATAGTCGCCGAGGGCAACGCCACGGAAGGTGTAGAGGCCGTCGCCGTCAGTCACTGTGTCGTCAATCTCGCCGTCGCTGCCGTCGATGAGGCCGTTGCCATTGCCGTCGGTGTAGAGCCAGACGGTGATGTCGGGCATGCCGTCCTCGCCGGAATCGTGGTCGCCGTCACGGTCGTCGTCCTCAAAGATGGTGTCGCCGATGGTGGCAAAGGGGCCAAAGCCAAAGTCGGCGGCCTCATAGTCGATACCAGGTCCCACGCTGACGTCATGCGTGGGTGGGGTGGTGGCGCTGTATCCGGCCAGCGGAGGGCTGTTCCCGTCCACCTCGACGACGTAATCGTCGGCGTCCAGGTCTTCAAAGAGGTACAGGCCGCCGCCCGAGGTGACGTCGGTGTCGAGGAGGGGAGCGCCGCCGTCCCCGTAGAGTTCCACGGTCACGCCGTCTATGCCGGTGGAGCCATCGTTTTGCAGGCCGTCGCCGTTAGTGTCCAGCCAGACGAGGTCGCCGATGGTGGTCAGGATGCGGTAGACGGTGCAGCCGTCGGCGCTGCCGGGGGCTGTTTCCGCGTTTCCGGCGTTGTCGGTGGCGATGGTGTAAAAGCAATAGGTCCCGTCGCCGTTGGGGGGTGTAAAGTCAAAGTCGTCGCTGTCCTCGGTCAGGCCGGTGTCGGTCCAGGAGCCACCTCCAAAGTTGTACCACAATCGCACGCCGTTGGTGGCAATACCGCTGGCATTGTCGCTGCCCGTCCAGGGGACGACGATGGGGGCGGCGTTGATCGGCCCGGGGGGCGGGTTGGCTTGCGAGGTGGGCGCTATGTTGTCGAATATGGTCCAGTCGTCGCCGTTGCCCGAAGGGGGGGAAGGCTCGGTGTAAAAGCCGTCGCTGGCGATGGTCTCAAAGTAGTAGGTACCGTTGGTGTTGCCGGGCGGTGGAAAGCTAAAGGAGCCGGAGGGGTCGCCGGACGTGTCTTCCAGGCCAGAATCAGTCCACGTGCCGCCGGTATCGAGTTTGTACCACAAGCTGACGCTGTCCACGCCAAAGCCGCCGGGAGGCGTGTCGCTGGCGGTCCAGTTCACGGTGATGTTGCCGCTGTTGACGTAATCGGCGGGGGTGCTGGCGGTGGATTGGGGCGCGCTGCGGTCCACGGTAAAGCAGGGTACGGCGCTCCAGTCGCCCCAGGCGATCTCGCCTGGGGTATCATCGCCCACGCGCACGTGCCAGCAGTAGGTGCCGCTGCCCAGGTTCCAGCCGGTGGGTTGATAGGTGGTGAGGGTGGTAGAGGTACTGGCTTGCTCGCCGCTATCGTGGCTGCCTGCGCCGCCAAAAGTCCCGCCCTGGGTTCGAAGTTGGACCTGGAAATGGGTCAGTGTGGTGTCCGGGGGGTCCCATCCAAAGAGCGGGTTGTCAGAGTTAGTCTGGCTGCCGTCGGTCGGGAAGAGGCCGGTGGGTGGGCCTGGCGGTGTGTAGAGCAGCATGGTGAAATTCTGGGTGGCGCTCCAGGCGCTCCAGTCTTCGCCGTCGTTCACGCGCACGCGCCAGTAATAAGTGTTGCCGTCGAGGGTGAGCGGGATGGTGCCCGCGTAGGTGTCCCACGAGTCTGTACCTGGTTGCGAGCCACTATCCCACATCACCGTGCCGCCGAAATCCGACGCGGTATTGACCTCGATTTCCCACGCGTCCTGGGTGTCGCCGTCGGGGTCGCTAAAGGCAGACCAGGAGAATACAGGGTTGAGGTTTATCAGACCGGTGGGGTTGGTCGATCCGTCGGTGAGCAGGCTGGTGGGAGCATTGGGTGCGGTGTTGGGTGGTTCGTAGGTAATGCGCACCGGAACCCAGTCCAGGCGAAAATCTCTATAGGAACTGGAAGAGTAGCTGTGCAACCGCACGCGAAAGTTGCCGTTGCTAAAGTCGCTGGCCGACCACGTCCGTCCCCAGGTGTCGCCCGTCCCACCGAGGGTAATAGTGTGGGAGGAGGAAGTGGATTCCCCAGTGTCAACCTGAGTGGATGATGTCCAGCTCGATCCGCCATTCCACGAGAGGTCAACGCCCAAGCTGCTGGTACCGTAGGTACTGTCCAGCCACCAATCAAGCCGCACTTCGATGCCCTGAATGGTCGAGCCGGCCGGGATGTTGATGCCATAGTTATAGTAGCGATGGCGATCAGTACGGCCGCCAGAGCGGCCGTTGTTGCGGCTCTCGGCGTAACCGCTGCCGTTGGTGTAGGCGCGGGTCGGGTTGCGCTCAAACCCGTTGCCATCACCACCGGAATCGGATTGGTTGGCCGTGGGGTTGCGCCAGCCGGTGTCGTCCGCCAGAGCCACGGGCACAGGCGCGACGAACAAGGTGGCCGGTATGAGCATGGTCAAGACCACGAGTATGGATAACAGTCTCCAGGTAAAAGTTCTTCCTTTATTCATTTTCTTTCTCCTTGATGATAAAACTTGTGGGCGAAATAGCGTGATGATAATAGATTTTCCCTTTTGATTCATTTTGGCGTCTCTCCTTTTGTTTCCTACCTGGCTGTCTCGGAATATGATCGCTCCCGAACGCAAAATGGGCCCGTCACCAGTGCGCGAACACACCGGGTCAGGCCCCTCCCTTTAATCAACGCAAAGCACAATATCATTTTGAATGCCCTGCATACATTGAGTAGTGGTCTAAATCACAAGCCACAAATAATTCCCTCAAGAGATAGCTACATAAATTGGTCCACGTGACCAACACTATGATTCTACACACTGTAGGTGATGAGGAGGGTAGAACGAGGCTAGAAAATTCCTAAAAAGAAGTTCATTACCGGACACTTTGTGTACAAAGAATGCATTTGGACACCAAGTTCATAGATAAACACAGATTTTATGAAAAGGTTTTTCCAGCTTGTGCCCGAAATCATGCTGGAAGAGCATTCTTCAGTAGTGATTAAATGGCAAGTGATGAACGCAGGACGTCAATGCTCAAATATAGAGACACTTGAAAAAATATATCTCGACACGGCCAGTGTCCTACTTTGGCGTCCAAAAGTGCCTCAAAATGGTACGATATCTCAAAGCCGACGTAAACAATGTAATTTTGCCAAGTGTCTCCATTCGATGGCGCGAATCTGCTTGTTGGCAAACTGGCTGTCCAACAGCCATCACTTGCCTCTATACCACTACCAATCACTCGTTAGAATTCATTTTCGGCATAGCATTTTCGGTATGACGCAGGACGCAGACCAAGCACCTTGACAATTGAAGAAAAATCGAGTATCTATTGGGTAAATCACCGTGACCATAAATCACGAGGAGACATTCAATGGAATCGCAATCAGGCATAGGGCAACCAGGGTAGAATGTTAACTTGGCAGTGAAGATCAAGGAGGCTTTTCATACAACTTTTGTGTCGTTTTCTGCTGATTAAAAACAGCCCTTCTTTTGGAGAGCATCGATTGTCCAAAAACGCGATCGGACCATTCCTCTACATCTATTCGGCGAACAGATTCCATGGCCTCTTTCACCAAATCTGAGGTGATCTGGGAGGTAAACACAGGGATTGTTAACACGTATCTTCTCAGTAATGTGGGTGAGCCTGATGAACAAGACACAAGTAGAACAATCACGATTTTATCAGAGAGCGATGGTGA
>JAAEPW010000795.1 GCA_024232355.1 Chloroflexota bacterium
ACGGTGAGTGATTTGACCATTGATAATGATGAATTGCCCCACTGGGAACTAAATGACAGCGATTTCGCCTTGCCAAGCGAGCAGGGAAGTTCATTTTTAGCGAGCTACGCACCACACAAGTGCCATAATGAGAATTGCTGCAATAACATAGGTACCAAAGTTGACAACCAGGCCCAACCGGATATACTTAAAAAAAGCGAGCGTAAAACTGGCGAGGAGGCAAAAAATGGTCAACGATTCCCGGCTGGTACAAAGTCAGGGACCTCAACCGGGTCAAACCTTTATGCTGGATCAAGATCTACTCATTATAGGGCGTGATCCCCACAATAACATTGTAATCAACGATCCACAAATTTCACGACAACACGCACGCATTATGCGTCAGGGCGATTTAATGGTCGTCGAGGACGCGGGAAGCACAAACGGCACATTCGTCAACGGAATGCGGCTAACCGGCCCGCACGCACTGGCCAATGGCGACGTGGTCGGTCTGGGTGATGTGGTGACATTGACATACTATGGAGCAAGTGCGGCTACGACCGAACCTCTTGTCGAAGAACCAACTGCCGCAATGGGACAAATGAGCTATGAACCACCACCGCCCCCCACACCTGCCTATACCGCTGCCCCCCCGCCCACCTACATGGCCGAGCCGCCACCGGTTGCGCAGCCAGTCGAGGAAAAGAAACGAAAAACCGGGCTATGGATTGGATGTGGGTGCCTGACACTTTTAGTTATAGGGGCTTGTATCGGAGTATTTGTATTAGATTATCTTGGGCAACTCCCCCCCATTTTTTACACACCTCTGCAATGGTTAGGCTTGATCTAGGTCATCCTCCAACCGTATACTGCACCTACCTTGCGAGGGACTCGAACCTCGCAAGGTTTATTTTTTCACAACGACCTCCAGCAACTGGCGGGTAAGCGTTTTTGTCCCTGGTTCGACGTCACCGGCAGGCCCCACACAGCCAGGGCAGCCATCGGTACAAGAGCAACGACCTACCACGTCCAACGCAGCCACTAACAGTTCATCGTAGAGTTCATAGAGACGCATACTTAGGCCAATGCCACCTGGCGCGCGGTCGTAGAGCGTAATAGTCGGCAATCCCGTTTCTGGGGCAGGAGACTGCGCGTACGCTACACGCCCGACGGTCGAGCCCAAGTCACCAGGATCGCACATCAAGTGCAAAGGGGCCAGGTTCCGCAGCAAATAAGCCAACCCGCTTAACGCCCCACGCGATCCTCGTGCCCGTTCCACACGCCGGTGGCAAGCAGAGCAAAGGGTGATCAGATTCTCCAATCGATTGGCAAGCTGATAGAAATCGTTGACGCCGGGCACATATCCAAAAGCACGAAAGGGTGTGATGTGGTGAACGTCGTGCTGGCGATCCTCACGCTCAGATGTGCCACAGTTCCGGCAGACATACCCATCGCGGGCGCGGGCGGCATTCCGTTGGGCAGACCAGTTGGAGCCATAATCAACCGGAGGTGGAAGAACGCCAGATTTCTGCAATCGCGCTGTGAGCGTCTTGGAAAGCGTTAACCAATAGCCAAAAGTACGCCACTCTTGCTCTGGCAAATCAATTGGCTCCCATGCCAACACCTCGTGGGTGTAACGCTTGATCTTGCGGTAACCAGTTGCGCGATCAGTGACAAGGAGTTCACCATAGGTATGGGACAAACCTATTTCCTCATTTGTGCTCTCAGTGGGCGAGCCAACGGAAACACGAGGTGGATTGGAATACAAGACCTCTAACACCCGCACATCCATAGTGGACGAGGCGCGGGTGTAATAGTCTAATTCAGCGGCTTGCACGTAAGCGATGCCTCTCTCCCAATTCAAAGTCTCGACAACAAAAGTCGTACCGCTGTGCAGGTAGACGGCTCCCTCGTGAATCAACATGGGCGCGCTGGGTCGATCCATTTGACCGATCACCTGCGGTGGGCTGGAACTCTTATCTTGAATCACAATATTGTCAAAAGTACTGGTACGCAGGGAGAGACCACCAGCCGGATATCCCTCGCCAATCCAGGTGTAACGTCCGTTCCGACGGTGCAACGCTTCCTCCTCAACCAGGGCGTCCAAGATATCACTTGCATTTTCCAAAAGGCCAAAAGGTTCATCTGCCTCAAAAGGCAATTCAAAGACCGCACAGGCCAGGTGATTGGCCAAAATTGCCAAGTTGTCTGGGTCAAGCAATGCCTGCTCGACCGACCGCCCAAAAAAGTACCGTGGGTGAGTGATCAGATATTGGTCGAGTGGCAGAGCGCTGGCAACCAACACTGCAACCGACATCTCAGCCCGTCGCCCAGCGCGCCCGGCTTGTTGCCATGCACTCGCAATCGTACCCGGATAGCCAGCCATCACGCACGTGCTCAACTGCCCGATGTCCACTCCCAATTCGAGCGCATTGGTCGCGACGACGCCCCGTATTTCTCCATCGCGCAAGCCTCGTTCGATAGCACGTCGCTCGCTGGAAAGATAGCCGCCCCGATATCCCTGTATCCTCTGGGGATCTTGACCCGCAGCAACGACAGAGTCTCGCAGATAACCCAACAGCACCTCTGTGGTGAGACGTGCGCGGGCAAATACGATGGTCTGCACATCGGCATGGAGAAAGCGTGCGGCAATATCTTTGGCCGCCAAAGCCGCACTGCGCCGGATGCCAAGTTGCGGGTCTAGCAACGGCGGATTGTACAAGACAAAGTGTTTTTCTCCTCGTGGAGCGCCATCGTCGTCCACCAGCGTGACAGGAGCCTCAATGATCCGTTCGGCCAACTCGCACGGATTGGCAATGGTGGCAGAGGCGCAGATAAAGCGTGGGTCTGAGCCGTAAAAATGACATACTCGTCGCACCCGCCGCAACACATTCGCCATGTGCCCGCCAAAGACCCCACGATAGGTGTGCAGTTCATCGAGCACAACGTAGCGCAAATTGCCAAAGAACCGCGCCCAACGCGTATGATGGGGCAAAATGCCAACATGAAGCATGTCGGGGTTGGTCACCAGCAATCGGGCCTCGCGGCGGATGGCGGATCGATGAGACGAGGGCGTGTCACCATCATAAGACCGTACAGCCACTTGCCACTTGCCACTCGTCACTTGCGACTTGAGATTTGCTAGTTGGTCATGAGCCAACGCCTTGGTCGGGAAAAGGTAAAGCGCACAAGCGGCAGGGTCATTCAGAAAAGTGTTGATCACAGGCAAATTGTAGGCCAAAGTCTTACCCGAAGCTGTAAAAGTAGATAGAACCACGTGCTGTCCATCCAACGTCGCCTCGACAGCTTGAGCCTGATGTGTGTAGAGTTGCTCAATACCACGCTCGCGGACAGCGGCGATCAGGCGAGAGTCAAGTCCTGTCGGCCAGGAAGCAACACGGGCAGGTTGGGCCGGAATACGCTCCCATGCAGTCACACAACGCATAAACGTCGGATCTTGGCGCAGAGCGGACAGAATGTCGGGCAAGCTCATTGTGAATCTCCTGCCGGGATTATAAACGGTCAGCTAATAGAGAGCAAGTATGAACAACCCCCTTTTGCGGAAAATGATATACAACCCATCAAATGACGACTCGGCACCGTCTGATGTAGCAACGCAATTTGCTCTACACCGCCGTCACGCAGGCCAAGTCTCTGACCGTGTTGGTAGGGACGAGGTCGGCGGCGAACAATGATAAGGTGCCACAGCGGCAGCCAGAGTTACGGATGCGGTTGTGAGTGGTTTGTTGAAATGCAAAGAACACGGGTTACCCCCGTGCTCTTTTTATTTTTGTGGTGGACTCGCCGTTTGCCTGTACCAAGGCTCAAGTGTAGGGGAATTCCAGAGAAATAAATCTCCCAAACAGATTTTGTGATGCAGTCAACGACACCCTGAAAAGGCAGATTATGATGGAATTCCTTGAGCTTTTCCAGTGTAAATTTTGGGACGAATTGAAAACTGGAAAAGCCTAGATCCGCAAGATCAAAACACGAAAGGAATTAGCAAGATGTCAGACATTGTTTTGATCTTTCAACTCGACCAACAATTCCGCCACGGTAGCATCCATATCCCGCGCCCGACCTCGTTCCTGCGCCGCTGCGACCACGTCTGGCGGCAAGGTGGCTGCGACAGCAGCGATGTGCTTTCCTGCAACGTCATCAAACCAGCGCGAGTTGGACACGAACGAGTAACAAGATGCCAGGGCGTAGAGTTCCACAGCCCGCTCCTTCTCATTCTGGTCAGCCAAAAACAAGGCTGTCATAGGCAATACAAACATGAGCGGCACAAAGGCTCCAATTTCAGTTGCCGTCCGCAGTGCTTGATAAAGGTACTGCTGCGCCCGAGAAGATTGGCCTAACCTATGAACCGTGTATCCTAAAACGGCGAGTGCCCAGCCCAGTTCGTCTCGTTGCCCAACATTCTGGAAAATGGTAGCGCTCTCTTGTAACAACTGTTGGGCATCAGCGTACGCTTGTTCAGCCAGCTTTACATTGCCTAACATGAACAAGGCATAGCCAACTCCGGTCTGTTCATCAATTTCTCTGGCGAGTGTAAGAGTTAATTGTCCGTGATCACGCGCTTGTTCATACATTCCTTGATGTCTCTTTACACTACTGAGAAACTCGTTCGCAATCAACATACCCATTCGCCATTCCAGGTTAGTGTATAGTGTCAGGCTTTCCTCCAGCGTTGAGCGGGCCTCGGAAAATTCACCACGTAACCA
Organism: Chloroflexota bacterium; assembly: GCA_024232355.1. The sequence continues at coordinate 4,704 of JAAEPW010000795.1, forward strand.
CAGTGCCTCACCTAGGATTCGGAGTGCAACCGCAATATCGTTTTGATTGCCAGTTTTCTTGACAATGTCAAGGCTTTCCCGTATCAAACGTTCGCCTTCCTTGAGCTGGCCTTGGTACAAGGTGATACTTCCCAACATCCCAAGCACATATGTTGTCATCCAACGATTGCCCAAGGACTGGTAGATATCTAGGCTTTCTCTACACTTTTGCTTTGCTTCATCATAGTTGCCTGACGAGTAGGCCAAGCTGCCCAGTGAAAACAGTACACGGGCTATCCCAGAATGGTCATTCAGCATTTGAAACAATGTCAGGCTTTGTTTGTGTAACCGGTAGGCTTCCTCGCGGTCGTAATTCCACACGATTACTCCCATCCTCCACAAGGCCCATGCTCTTTCCGCACGAGTATCCTGGCCAGCCAGCTCGACTCTTTCTAAAAGCGCCAAACTTTTCTGCAGCAACTGATGGGCGGTATTACGATGGTACAATGAACGGTTGAAATCACCTTGCCAGCTCAGGACCTTGGCCCACACTCGTAGACCTTCTCCGGACATCGTTCCTGCCATATCTTTGTTAGCAAGTTTGTTAGCCACTGTCCGGAACACGGATTCTCCATCCTGCCAACGGGAAGACCACAAATAGAACTCGGACAACCCCCAAACCGCCTGATCCAGTCGCTTCATCTGCCCTCGCTCCACTGCCCAATCCCAGGCCGCGCGCACGTTCTCGATCTCTACCTCCATTTCCGCCAGGGTCGTTTGCTGTCGGGAACCTTTCATATCTTTCCCCCACTGCTGCAACGCGGCAGCATAATGGGTACAGTGTCGATCGTGCATAGCTGTACTGGCAGTAGCGTCTTGATCTAGAGTTTCCTGTGCATATTGTCGCAGCAACTCGTGCACTTGGTACCGCCCAGTAGATGCACGATACAGCAAAGATTTGTTGACCAACCCCATCAGTTCACGCAACAAAGCGCCGGTGACCTGTTGCGCCGCCTGTCGGGTAAAGCCACCGCGAAAGACGGATAATGCCAGAAACACCTCCCGCTCCCGTTCTGTGAGCAGATTGAATGAATAGTCAAAGACTGCACGGACGCCGCGCTGCCTTTCGGGGATGTCTCGCAGGTCAGTTTCAAGAAAATCAATACCCTGACCGATCTCGGTGGCAATCTCTTTCGGTGATAGCATCTCCACCCAGGCCGCCGCTAACAGAATCCCCAGCGGCATTCCGCCCGCCAGACGGCAGATACGAGAGATGTACTTTAAATTGTCCACTTTGAGCTCAAAGTCAGGCCGGACACGGCGCGCACTCTGCATAAAGAGCTTGACCGCGCTGTACTGAGCGGCATCTTCCGGTGTCTCCCAATCAGGGAAATCCATACCGGCCAAATGAAAGAGATGCTCTCTCTGTACGTTCAGCCGGACGCGAGTCGTAGCCAGAATTTTCACGTCTGGGGCAGTTTCAAGAACACCAGTCACCAGGTCCACGCCGTCGAGTAGGTGTTCAAAGTTGTCCATTATAATCAGCATTTGCTTTTGGCGTAAATAGTTGAGCAACTGCTGTCGGGGCTCGACACCTGGGTAAAACGAAAAACCAACAGCCTCGGCCACAGCAGATACAATAGAGTCAACCAATTGGAGCGGGGCCAGAGAAACGAAAAACACACCGTGCTCAAAGTTTCCTAATTGGGCCATGCCCGCTTCCAGGGCCAGACGTGTCTTGCCCATTCCGCCCACTCCCAGTATAGTCAGCAAGCAGATATCAGCGCCGGTCAACAAGCGAGCCAGTTCAGTCAATTCTGCCTCTCGCCCCACAAAGGATGTGGGCTGGGTTGGAAGATTGTACTTGGTCGTGTCGGTAGAAGGAGTAGTCGTAGCAAAGCGGCCCGTCACAGATGACGCAGGACGCGGCGATGAGGGTGTGATCTCCCGCTCGTGCAATATCGCCTCCAGCTCCGCTCCCACCAATCGCACACTGGGGATGCGTTGGATCCGGTCTTTTTTCAGCATCCGGTAGATCAAGTCGACCAGTGCGTCGGGTAAGTCGGGGCTGAACATGCTCAGGTCAGGAACAGGTTGGATGAGAATAGATGTGATCACGGCGGTGACGATCTTGCCCGTGAACGGTCGCTCTCCGGTCAGCATCTCGTACATCATCACGCCAAAGGCCCAGATATCGACTCGCCCGTCCAGTGTTTCGCCCTGGCAGGCCTCTGGACTGAGGTAATCAACCGTGCCGATCAACATCCCCGTTTGAGTCAGACGGGGGCTGTCGGCAATGTGAGCGATACCAAAGTCAGTCAAACGGGGTGTGCCATCCTCTGCCAGCAGCACGTTGGCTGGCTTCAAGTCACGGTGGATGATGTCCAGGCGATGGGCACGGGTCAGGGCATCGGCCAGGTCAAGAGAAATTTCGGCCGCGCGACTAACCGGCAATCGTCCCTGCTCTTCCAACAAGTCCTCAAGCGAACCACCCCCAACGTATTCCATCACCAAATAATGCTGCCCATCTTCCTCAACGGCTGCTACCATTTCCACGATATTGGGATGCTTCAATTGACGCAGGGCTTTCCCTTCGCGGATGAAGCGAGTAACAATATCGGGATTACGGGCAATGACGTCTGGCTTGAGGACCTTGATGGCAACGGTCTGTCCTGTTTGGGTATCGACTCCCCGGTAGACGTCGCCCATACCGCCCTGGCCAAGCAGATCCTTCTCCAGGTCGTTGATCTCAAAACGATTGGTGATAATTTGACCTGTCATCATAACATCGACTCACGCTATTTCCAAGAAATCGAATTCAGCAACATGGTCTGTCCCGACAGGGCTACAGGCACATACGCCGCTCTGAACAACGTCATCCTCACTATGCAGGTGTGCTATTCGCATCTGCGACCAAGGATCATTTCCCGATTTGAACTCGACAAGATAATCCATACCTTCCTTACTCACCCGAAACTCGATCTCGTTATTTCCAGGCCAAAATCCTGCGTGGACCAATCCGAATAGCCAAAGTTTGTAACGACCGTGCCCAAACGGCTCAATGTTTCATTCTCGTATTCCACCGAGGTCTCGAGCCAAAAATCTGTCTTTCCCGGCTTGATCATCAGGCTGTCACGTTCGATCTTTCATTCCTTTGGTTCATTGAACCAATAAAGTGATGATGAAATCTCACCTTGATCAAAATCCTCACGGAACAAACTCTGCCATTTGGCCTATCCCCCACTATCATCTACCGACACAAGAACGCCAACATTGCAGCCAAGGGCGTCGCGACTCTTTCTACTTTACCCACTCATGATATTCCAGATCAAGTCGAAAGTCAAAACACGATGTACGCTCCCCCTTGCCCTAACCAACCCTTGTCGATAAAAGCATTACGATCACCGGCGTCAAAGAGTACCTGGCATCCAGCCTGATCAAAGGCATCGGCCCCAAGACGGATAAGAAGATCACCGAATCCTGGAACGAGCATCAAAGCATTCGCCGAGTGATACATGGCCGAGCAGCAGATCAGCAAGCAAGGTTGTTCAGTTCTAGCCTTCCAAGGCTCTAGCCCTCGGGACGAGGCTATTTAGGGTAGAAAATTACTCGCAAACCGATGTTTTGTTGCATGGGCCGCCCCGGGACCCTGTACTTGGCAGCACCTGTCCTGGACCGACAGGTACAGGGTTCAGGACAAGTGCGGTGGCCGTGAGCATTTTATGTCGAAAATCCGCTAGAACTGAACAGCCCTGACTCGGGATGTTTGTTATCCGCGCTATCACGCGAACCAAGGGACTGGTCATGTTGGTGAGGAGACGATGGGCCATGGGCATCACCGTCAACAATGACAAGGTACGCAAGCGGTATTTGGGGTTACAAGCTCGGTTGAGGCAAAGCACACAAAATCCATTTGCCCCGCCCACTTTATTGTGTTACAATGCCTGCTCAATCGTGGACAAAATCGTCTCTATGGAGTGTGATCGTGATATATGTTCTAGTTATAATCGTTCTAGCCATCCTTCTCCTAGCCCTCATACTTGGGATCGCCATCGGCCTGGGTTGGCTACTGACGCTGTTTCTTCCCTTTACCCTGTTCGAGGGAACGATCTTGGTGATGGCTGCCTCGACCATCATTGGGAGTGTCGGGTACAACCTAGTTCGTGATCTCTCTGACTTTGAGGATGAAGACGAGGAGGAGGAGGAAGATGACGAGAAAGACGAATACTACTTTGACATTCCAACCTCTCGATTCTTCAAAACTCGCGCCGAACAAACCTGGGAAACTTGGGTCCGGCACGAGATCGCCAACGACATCTATGTCGAGTTCCAGGCTGCCCCCAAGCGGATCGCTCCGATGGGCGACCAGCAGTTGCAGGAATTGGCCATTCGCCTAGCAGATACCGCAGTCGCCATCCTCAAGGCCAAATCATCCGGTACCAAACACCTCAGAATCACCAAGACGGCGATGGAACGGCAAATGACAAAAAGCGGGCAGCGGCCCTACGATGACAACATCCTAAGTTTGGCCGTGGAGGCCATCAGTTTGAGTCTGGATCACTACTATGGGAATTTCATCAAGGTCATCCGGGGCAGGTTGTGGAATGAGCCCACGGACATGTTCAGCACCGGTTAACGATCCGCACTGACAGGACTGTATCTGCGTGGACAATCTTGTTCTCCCTGCCCTTGAACGTGGCGATAGAACCAAGAAACATTGCCGTCCATTCGACGACGTCTGCGCTTGACCACGGCGGCACCACATGTAGGGCATTGAGCCTTTTCTGGTGAATCGGGACCAGCTTGAACAAGGCTCCCGTTCATACTAACCTCATCCATACTGTAACATCCCAACCAAGATACGCATTAGAGATATCATTCCCAAGTGATGAAACTAGTGCGAGTAAACAAGTACAAACATCGTCGTCTCCTAACTCGACGATGCGCGACATTTGATCAACATTCAAATTCAGTACCCATCAAGGTAAGCAAACGCACTCGTTATTCAAGTCTCAAGCACGCGGCCGCATCACCGATAATAACATAATTTTGGGCATCGTTGCGGCATATCCATAGATCAGAAAAGTCTATCGGGTCGGGTTGCAAACCATCTTCTTCTTGATCCTCTATTAGACTCAGCAAGTCGGTACTCAGATCAGCATATTTTGGCTCTTTGGGATTTCGCGGGGTCAGTCGCAGACCCTAAAGGTTTTGGTGCAAAATATGACGAGGTACTGGTTCAGTTGAATGGGATTACGATGTAGACGAGGTTTCCATACCTCGTAGAGCCTTACGCGCTATGGAAAGCGCGGCTACAAGCTCAATTTCGAGCCACAACAGACTATTCTCTAAAAATCCCACCCAACTG
>JAAEPW010000796.1 GCA_024232355.1 Chloroflexota bacterium
GGGTTCTTAGGCCGCAAGCAAGATGGCGACCCTGGTGTGACCGCTATCTGGCGTGGATGGCAGCGCTTGAATGATATCTCTGCCACATGGCTCTTGCTGCACCAGTCTCAGGTTCAAACCACATGTGGGTAATAGCAAGCTTTTAGACGGTATCCATGCGACCACTTGGGGTTTGATTGCGGTTACAATGGCTGCTGCTTGTTATGGTATTGCCATTGTTTACACTCGAAAAAAACTACGAGGACTGCCGCCATTGGTAGTCCCAACGGCTCAATTGCTGATGGCAACTATTTATCTACTGCCGTTATCACTCTTGATTGAGCATCCGTTCATCCTGCCAGTTCCTTCGTGGTCGGCGATTGGTTCCCTCCTGGCTTTGTCAATCTTTGGGACAGCTCTGGCTTTTGTGCTTTATTATCGAATTTTGGAAAATACCAGCGCTACCTATACCTCTATGGTCACCTATCTAGCTCCCGGACTTGGCGTGATTTTAGGTGTTGTCATTCTCAATGAACGATTGGGGTGGAACACTTATGCCGGTTGCGCGTTGATTTTGTTGGGAGTGATGGTGGTTAACGACATCTTCAAAAATGCAAACTGTCGCCGGTCAACTAATGCATTAATCGACCGGTTGTAGATCAACAAACCATGGCGGCGGCAATGAGTAGATCAGGCCGACGGTTCCTGTGGCAATCTGTGGCACAAGGTTCACTACCAGGGTTTTGCACAGGAGGAAAGCGATGCGCGCCGAGGGATCGCGCCTCTGTTCCAGCGGTGGCGAGCGATGGGGCGGGGGCAAGGATCAGCACCCACAAACCGCCAATCACCACAACAAGGCCAATCCGACAACAGCGACCACCTCCCCGCTTGTGGCCACATACAACTCCCCCCGCCGCATTCCATCGCCCCTGGCCCAAGGTTCATCACCAGGGTTTTCCCACGGGGAGAAAGCGATGCCATCCGAGGGATCACACTTCTGTTTCGGCGGTGGCGAGCAATGGGGCGGGTAAGATAAGGTTGGACTAGGGGCTGCTGGTGATGTGACGGGAGACAGTATGAAGGGCCGACACACACCGCTGGTTACCTTGCGGCAGCCGTTAGTTTGAAGTATACTGTTTTTTGCTTATGGGAAGGACAAAAGCTCTTCCCTTACTCAAACTGGTCACCCGTCCGTGGAAAGCGAGTCACTGGCGTATCTTTCTACGCTCATCTATCTTTGTTCGGAGAAGTAATGAAAGTAAACGTACTAAACAGAACCGCTCTCACTGTCATTCCCAAGCAACCATATATCAACTGGGCCAATGCGCTTGACGATGATGGACCAAAGCTAGACATCAACGATCCGCATTCCGAACCCACCGTCTATCTTACTGACGAAATTGCCGACAATGCAGCCCTCACAAGAACCTTGAGACGGCATTATGTACAGATTTTCGAGTACGAGTTATCGAATTGGCATCTTGTGAAAAAGGACTGGCCACGCAAACGCGACTTTCGAACTTTCCAAGACTGGTTTGATGTAAGAGTTAGTACACTAGTGCTCGACCTAAGCAAACGCTCCATTACACACGAAAGGTTTCAGGTCCGGTCGCTGTGATATAATCAATAGCAAATAGTGCTATCCCA
>JAAEPW010000797.1 GCA_024232355.1 Chloroflexota bacterium
CATTTGTTGTATCTTCGTGGATCCTTCAACTCCGAAAAATGCACTGTTATCGTAGCTGCTGGGTTCTGCTTCATCTCTCCCCTCCTGATAATTGTCTCGACTGGATGCTATTCTATCTCAAATTGAATTTAAAAGCGATTGTCCTACCCATCACGCTGACACGATTTTTCTTGGTCCCGGCGAAGATACATGGCCCGCCTTTCTGGCCGATTTCCGGGCGGGACGGCCCAGAAAAATATATCGCTCCCGTGTGCGTACGCTGGCTGGCTTGCCCTTGGTGCGCAGGGATTTGATCAAGCGCCACCTCTACTTGGTGCCCAATTCTATCGTTGTATCACGGGGTTGTCCCCATCACTGTGACTTTTGTTACAAAGATGCTTTCTTTGAGCTTGCTATTACCCACATGTGGTTTGAACCTGAGACTGGTGCAGCAAGAGCCATGTGGCAGAGATATCATTCAAGCGCTGCCATCCACGCCAGATAGCGGTCACACCAGGGTCGCCATCTTGCTTGCGGCCTAAGAACCC
>JAAEPW010000798.1 GCA_024232355.1 Chloroflexota bacterium
ACAACTCGTATCCGTTGACGTTATCGTTGGCGGCGAAAAAGAGCGCGCCGTCAAACACGGTCAGATATTTCAGGTCCGCATTGCCGGTCCCGGAATAAATGTCCCGCACCATCAGAGTGCCCGTGGGCGTGCCGTCGCTCCTCCACAACTCGTATCCGCGGCTCGCGCCGTCGTCGGCGGCAAAACAGGGCGTGCCGCTGTACGCGGTCAGATAGCGGGGGATCGCGTCGCCCATCCCCGGATGAATATCCTTGACCATCAGCGTGCCCGTGGGCGTGCCGTCGCTCTTCCACAACTCGCGCCCGCCCGCCTCATCGTGGGCCGAAAAGAAAAGCACGCCGTCGAACGCGGTCAACTTGTCAGGGGTCGAAGCGTCTGCCCCGGCGCGAATGTCCTTGACCATCAGCGTGCCCGTGGGCGTGCCGTCGCTCTTCCACAACTCGATCCCGTGCTCGCCATCGTCGGCGGCGAAAAAGAGCGTGTCTCCAACCATCACCATCTCCCGGAGCGACGAGCCAACGGTGTCGGTGTTGATGTCCGTTACTTGCTCGGGTTCCGGCGGCGCGGCGCGAGCCGTCCCGATTCCAAGGAGCAGCAACAGTACCGTGCTTATTCCAATCACCACGGCCAGCACCATCGCTGTGCCGCGCATTTTACTCGATAATATGTTTGTCATTTGATTCTCCTTTGTTAATGTGATACTATGGCTGTGGCACAAAGCGCGACACCCCCGGAGTGGCCGAGTAGCCGAACCACAGCGCGCCGTCGGGCGCTATCGCAATGCGACTCACCCAATCCCGGATCAATCCATCGTCCTGCGTATACCTGGCCCACGTGTCGCCATCGAATCGAGCCACACCCCCTGCCGTTCCCACCCACACGATGCCATCTCTATCCACGGCGATGGCTTCCACCAGTTGGTTGGGGATGCCCTCGGTGGGGTCGGCAGTCACGCGGTAAAGCGTCCATTGCCCCAAGTAAAAGCGGTACACCCCGCCAGTGACGCCCACCCACAGCGCGCTGTCGGGGCCGGGCGTGATGACGCGAATCTCCGAGTCCAGGGAGTAAGTCTGCCAACGCCCGTCCGCGTAGCGCGCGATGCCCTCTCGGAGCGTCATCCACAGCGCGCCATCCGGCGCTACTGCGAGTTTGACGCCGGCCCCATCCGGCAATGTGTCAGCAGGCAGTGTCTCCCAGGCCACACCGTCAAAATGCATCAACTCTTTCGAATAATCGCTCACCCACACGTCGCCATTGGGCGCTGTGGCGATATTTGCCAACAGCGTGTCGGGCAAGCCATCGGCGGTGGTATAAGTCTGCCAGGCCGTCCCATCAAAGCGCCGCACGTCGTCAAGCGTCAGCGCCCACACCGAGCCATCTACACCCACGGCTATATCTGTCAAGCTAGGGGCAGTGAACGTGATCCACTGCGCGCCGTCAAAGCGGGCGATCCCCTTGTCGCCGGATGCCCAGACCGCGCCGTCGGGTGTCACCGCCAGCGCGGATGTGCCGTATGAGGAGAGCGCATCCGTAGCAGCGTGGGTCGAGATGCGCGCCGCGCTTCCATCCTCGGCCAATTCTATGCGCCGGAGGCCGCCGCCGTTTGTGCCAAGCCACACGGTGTTATCCGTTCCCACCGCGACGGCGTTGACCGCTGGGTCAAATATCCCATCCACGGTGAAATACGTCCATGTCCGCCCATCCAAGCGCCCGGCGCGCTCTTCGCCGCTCCCGACCCACAGCGCGCCATCCGGTGCAATCGCCAGCGCGCGCAGGTCCCCCCTGGGCAGCCCGTCACCGGAGGTGTACGTGGTCCAGGTTGTCCCATCGAAACGCGACAGCGCGTGGCCGTACAGACTCCAACAACTGACCCACACCACCCCCTGTGGGTCAATCACCAGATCGTGAGTGATGTCATAGGCCAGGCCGTCGGCCTCCGTGTACGCGCGCCAGCTTTGCCCATCAAAGCGTGCCACTCCACCGCCAGTGGCTACCCAGGGCGTGCCATCCGGCGCAAAGTGCAGCGCATAGCTCCACCGGTTTGGCAGGCCATCGGCTTCGGCATAGTGCGTCCAGGTCTGGCCATCGAAGCGTGAGACGCCTCCGGCGGTGGCGAACCACAACGCGCCGTCGGGCGCGACCACGATATCATGGACGATGTAGGTTTCTGAATCGGCGTGGCCCAGTCCCACGTCGCCGCCAAACGTCTGCCAGATCTGGCCGTCAAAGCGGGTGAGGCCCAATTTGCTGCCGAACCATACCGCGCCATCCGGTGCGACGGCGACGGCATTGATCCGTGTCTCCAACAGCCCGTCGTCCTGCGTGTACTTGACGTAGCCGCTGGCGTCGGCTTTCCAGCGCACCGCGCCGCCCGTACCCACCATCCAGAGTCGCTGCTCCTGGTCAAAGGCCAGGTCGAGGACATGGTTGGCGTTGCTAAAGGTCGTCCATTGCCCGGACGAGGGGGCTCCGGCGGCGACCGTTGGGCGTGGTGTGGGCGTAGGACGGGGGGCGCTGGCGAGCGGTTTGGGGGATACGTAGCGGGCTATGCCGCCCTCGGTCGCGAACCACAGCGTGTGATCCGGGGCCACGGCAATATCCCACACATTTGAGCCAGGCAGCGGGTCTCCCTCGCGGTACCAGGTGACGTACTCGCCGCTCATACAAACCAGCCCGACACCAAACACAGAAGCCCACACATCCCCATCCGGCGCGATCACCACGTCGGCGATGGCAGCGCCGGGCTGGGCGTCAAAAGTCCCCAAAATCTGGCCGTTGATGAGGGCGTGCAGCGCGCCGTCATCAGTACCTAGCCAGGCCCCGCCGTTGTCGTCCACCACAATGGCGGTGACGCGGTCTCTGATATCGCGGTCTATGGTATAGGTTTGCAACTCGCGCTCGTCCGGGCTCAGGCGCGTCACGCCCCGGCCATCGGTGGCAAACCAGATCGCGCCATCGGGAGCGACAAAGATTTCATTGACGCTGTCGCCGTTCAGTTCATAGTGAGCCGTGTCATAAATACGCCACTCTGTCCCATCGAAACGCGCCAGGCCGCCGCCGTTGGTGCCCACCCAGACTTTGCCGTCCGTGACCGCCAAGCTCCCAATCGGGTAATCGGGCAGTCCGCCTTTAGTGGGGGCATAGAGCGTCCAGTCCTGCCCGTCCCCGCGCAAGAGACCCTCATCTGTCCCAATCCAGAACACACCATCCGGCCCCAGCGTCATCGGGCCATCCACACTGTATTCCCCGTTTGGGCCGAGGGGATACTCGGCAAAGGTCTCCTGCGCCAAGTCCCACCGGTAGAGCCCGCCGCCTAGTTCGGTGTACCACAAGCCCCCGGCTGTGTCAAAAGTCATCTGGATGACCGACTCGGTGGTGTGATGGATTCCCCAGCCTTCCGGCAGCACCGGCGTGGGAGTCGGGGGCTGTGGGGTAAAGGTGGGTCGGGGCGTCACAGTGGGAATTGGAAGCGTGCTTGAGCCACACGCGAGCGATATCATCAGGACAAGCCCCAATCCTATGACGCGCCCAGCTTGCCATACGGGCTTTTTACGAACGGATCGTTTATTATTCATCTTGTTTCCTCGTTGGCAAAAGGGATGATTGTTTCAATGTCATCATGGCCATTCAGAGCAAAGATACGTCTCGCTTCAACACAGGATTCACGGCTGAAGCGAGACGAATGTGGACTTGAGTCAAATCACGTTATTCGGTGACGCCGACCAACTCGACGGCGTCGATCTCGTTCCAGGTCGCCGGAATCACCGATTGGTCAAGCGTGATCTTGACACCCGTAGCCAGGTAATTGGCCTTGGGCACCTGGATCGAGAGGGTGTAGGGGCATTCGTCCGATTTGTCCTCCGGCTCACCCGTATAGATTTCGTGATATACCCCATCGGGGTCGATCAGTTCAACCGTCACCACCTGATCGGGAGAGTGGGTCTGGATAATGTTCACCGCGCTGGGGCGCACGGGGAGGGCATACTCGAGTTCGAGCCACTCGACCGAGGAATTATCCGCCGACGCCCAGGCCGTGGCAATGTCGCCACACTCAAAAGTGTCTGGTTCGCCGGTGGCTTGGATGGCGGCCCAGTCAAAGTCGCCATACTCGGAACTGGCCGTGGCAAAGAGCGCCCATTGCGCGATCTCTTCACCTGCGGTCAATTCCTCCTCATAATCGAGTGAGAAATCAGGCTCAAAGAACGTGAGCGAGTCCACCACGGCGTCAAACTCGTGATCGAGTTCATCCTCCCAACGATCGAGCGCTGCAGCGCCAAACATGAGGAATCGTTGAGTCGGGCTTACGGCCACAAACACGATCCGCCCAGCCATTTCCACTCCCTCGCTGTCGCCGCTGATCTCGGCCACCAGACCTGGTACGCCGCCAACCATGATTTCTTTGGGTTCTGATACCTCAATACTCTCTTCGAGTTCTGCCAGAAACTCGTCGTACAAGCCCTCTACCGTACTGCTTTCTTCATCGCCACCGCCAATTAGGACAACAGAAGGGCCAAGGTCAGGATCGGCATCGGGAGCATCCATACTGGCAAAACCAAACGCCTCTTCGACGACATAGCCGGGGATCGACTGGCAAGCAAAGCCGCCCATATCGCTCCGCAGTTCGTCGCCCCCCGTGGTATCCGGGGGCGCGCTCTCTGCCGCATCCACGACCTCTTCCAGGCGGATGTTGACGTTGGTGTCATCGCCAAAAGCCACACCTTGGATCACCAGTTCTTTGCCGCTGTGCCAGCCGGTAAAGACCATGCTGAAAGCTTCGTCCTCAATTGATGTGAGGAGCTCGTACTCGGTCAATCCATCCTTGTCAAACGCCGACCGGTAGAACTCGATGGCCTCGTCCATACTGAGGCTGGTTTGGAAATTGATACCCTCCTCCCCGCCACCACCAGTAAAGTTTTGCACGTCGTCCGGCAGGGGAAAGACCGTGTCGTAATCGCCCTCATCCTCGGTCTCTGGCGCACTTTTGGCAGGCGGGGATGTGGGTTCGACAGGTTCCTCCGTCGCCCCGGCTGGAGGAGGTGAGGTTGCTTCGACCGTCTCATCGTCCGGTGCGCTGCCACCACAGGCCAAAGTCACCAGGACCAAGATCAACAAGACAAACACGGGTACAAATTTGCGATTCATCAGAAATTCTCCTTTCCTTGATAGGTACATGTCAACAACAATCGCATCACGTTTTCACAACTTGTATTTACACCTCCTTGATTACTGCTCAAGCTACCCTTGCAAAGGTTGCAAATTGCATTGTCGCTGTAATGATTCTGGGGCAGCGAAAGCACTTTTGGTTTGAAAAGTGCTGCCAAGCTCAACTGTTGCGCAACACTTGCGGCAGGTAAATCTCGAACAAAATATCGTTACCGACCCCTATATTATAGTATCCGGACACCGGACTGCCAATTCCATTGTCAACGGTCACCGTAATGTACTTGGTACCAGTGAGCGCCCAGCTCAAGTCGATGTCGTTGATAACGCCACCACGAACCACATAAAGCACGTAATCGGTCGCCTCCCACGTGTACGTGATGAGCAACGTGGCCGTGACCGGGCTGACGTCGGCAGCAAAGTTGTATGGTTGACCGGGAATCAACGGACTCTCGGGCGGCCCACTGATCACGACGTCCGCAGGCGCGGTGAGCGGATGCGGTTGAAAGAGCATCGAGAACCCGCTGCTGGTTCCGATCTCAAAGTACTGGATGACGCCATAGTTGCGGATCGTACTGATGGTGCGCAGCCCCTGCCCCTCGTCCAACTCGACAGACAAGAAGAAACCCCACTCGCCATTCACATCCGCCGTCGTCGTGCCGAGATAGGCCAACGCCTCGGTCGTTGGATCGTCGTCGTCCATAAAAACGTCCACGTAACAGTAGGGGCACGGGTCGTCGCTGGCACCGGTGACGGTGATGCCCTCGATGCGCGTGACCAACGCGGGCCTGAATAGGCTCAGTGCCTCGGGCACGCTTTGGCCGAACTCGATGGCTGGGACGGTGTTCGAGATGACATTGCCCTGCATCGTAGTCGCGTTGATGGCGATGATGGTGCCATCGACAAAGATGCCCTGCTGGTAGGCGTTGACGATGGTGTTAGAGATAATGCGCGCATAGCTGGCGTCGGTATTGTCGATGGCCGGGCCACACGTCCACACTTTTGTGCCTGCCGCGTCCACGCCGATGCGATTGTACTGCACCAAGTGGTCCTGCCCACCCTTTAGTTCGATGGCAGGAGGCTGGGTCTGATTCTCGCTACCGTACTGCATAAGGCCCGCCAGGGTGTTACTGATGATCTGGTGACGCTTGCCGCTAAAGGTGATACCGCCACCACCGTGCCAACCGCCGCTGGTCAATGTATGATCGCATATCTCTTCCACCGGGATAGTATCTACGGGGACCGTGCCATCAGCCAGCGTCCCGAGAAAGTTGTGCTCAACCAGGCTGTCAGAGCCCTGGAACTTTATGCCCTCAGAACCAGGACCGGCGATGACGTTGTGGTGGATGTGGTTGTGGTCGCTTTCGGCCAGCCCCCAGATGATGGCGTGATTCTGCCGGGACGGATCGTCGTCATAGATATAGATGGCTGTACCATCATCCGCCATGCCGAGCCAGTTGTAGGCAATGATGTTGTCGTTGCCGTTCGTATGCACTTTGACGCCCTGGAGCGCCAATCCCTGCAAAACATAACTCCCCTCGAACGGGGTCTCACCCAGTTGGATCTTGGCACCGGTCGTTGTTATGCGGCGAACGATGACCGTGGGGCTGATGGCACGCCCAACCTGGGTGGTGCCGTCAATGGTCACCCGCCCACCCTTGACCGGGGGCAGATCTGCGGTGAGGGTGATGACCCAGTAGCCGCCTACCTGGTAGCCCGTGTCTATATCGGGGATGTCAAAGGCGATGAGGGCCGGACGCTCGGACGCGGCGAGGTGCTCGACGCCGTTGATGGCCAAACGCAGGCTGCATGCATCAGCGGCAACATCGCCGCAGGTCTGGCTGGAGCTGGTGTTGCTGTCGTCGGTGGTGGTCACGGTGATGATGGTGCTATAGGTCACCGGCGGCTCCGGCGGGGCCAGATACACAACCTCGGGGACCGTAGGCGGCACGACCGGGTCAGGATCGGGAGGCGGCGTGGGCAGAATCGCTCCGATCCGGCTGTAGACGTCGTGGGAAACCCGCGAGGTCGAGGGATAATCAAAGTGCTCGATCACACCATAGTTGAGGACCGTGCTGGCTGTACGGACCCCCTCCGTCAGCGCCAACTCGCGCCCGGTCAGTGTGACGCTCCAGTCACCGTTCACATCAGCTTGCGTAATCGCCAGGGATTCGAGCGTTTCGGTCACCTCGTCCAAGTCGTCGAGGAACAGCTCGATCTGGCAATAAGGGCATGGTGCGTCGGGATGGTTGCTCCCGATGATGGTGGTGTTTCCGCCAGCGACATTGATACTCGAGACCTGCGCTGGCGTAAAGATAGAGCGCGCCTTTGGGACCAGATTGCCCCACCTCAAGTAAATGGGATCACTGTCCCAAGAGAGATTGTTCTCGTAATACAGCGCATTCATCGTAATGCCCGTCCCGTCGATGCGGAAAGGCTCCGACGCGGTGCGCACGACGGTGTTAGACATCACGCGGGTGTAGCGCGCGTCCACCACGAGTCCGCGTCCGCAAGAACCAACCTCGTCGCCGTTCGCATCTATGCCGATAATGTTCTCTTGCACCAAGTGATCCCGACCATACACCGTGAGGGCATCGTCGGGGGTGTTGATCGGGTCGGCGCTGTACCACAGCAGCCCCGCGATGCGGTTGCCGATCACCTGATTGCGCTTGCCGCCGATCTCGACCCCCGCGCCGCCGAACCAGTTAAAGTAGCGGGCGTTGGGCCGGCACCAGCGGTTCCATGTCACCTCTGGGACGTCGCCATTGGCCGGTGTGCCAACGGTGTTATTCAGGATGTAGCTGTCCGAGCTCTCAACATCAATAGCTGCCCCCGTATACCCTGCCACGACGTTGTTCTGGATCAGGGTGTTCGTCGCCGCCGTGGCTACCTTGATGGCACTTTGGCCACTGCCATCCTCTGGGTTCTCGTCTATTCTCGGATAGATAGCCGTGCCGTCCGACGTAAGGCCGAACCAGTTGTCCTCGACAATGTTTTGACCGTGATTGAGCTGCAACACCATCCGAAAGTCCTGGAAAGCGATATTGCGGATGACATTGTTGTACCCGTTGATCACCAACGCATTGCCGTTCGGCTCGGTGTTGGCCGGGCCACGCACGACGATCTTGGGCGCGCCAGTGCGCCCGCCGGTCTGCGTGGCGCCATCGATGACCACCTGACCGCTCTTGTTGACGTCGGTGCTGCCCAAGGTCGGGAGCGCGTTCAGGTTCATAGTATCCGTGATCTGGATCACCCAAAAGCCCAAGGGGTCGTAGCCGGGGTCTGATGTATCGAGATCGAACAGAATCTGGACGGGACGCATGTTGGGGTCCGCCGCTATCACACTCTCGGCCTCTTCAATAGCCTGGCGCAGCGTGCAGGGCAGCCGGTCAGTCTTTCCGACCACACCAGGGAAACTGGCGTTGTAGCACACGTACTGCTCGCTGTCGTCAGGATCAGTGGTGGTGGTGACGGTGATGACCAGGTTGTAGGTCGGCGGTGGGGTCGGTGCTGGCACATACGCTGGCTCGACGATATCCAGCGGCAGCGGCGGTACAGGCTCGGGTGGTTCTTCCGGTGCGGGCGCGCCCGTTTGCGTATAAATTTCGGATATCTTGGTCGTCGTACCGGCGTGATAAGAGTAGGGAGGGCTGGGATGGGGGATCTGCTCGTCGATGACGGTGGTACTGGCGGTGCGCAGTCCTTCGGTCAATGCCAGCGTGCGACCCAGCGTCAAGCTCCAATCACCGCTGCCGTCAGCTGCCGTCTTGCCCATCGATTCCAGTGTCTCGGTGACCCAGTCGAGGCGATCCAAAAATACCTCGACCACACAGTTCTCGCATAGGCTGTCGACACCGCTGGTGCCGGTCACGTTGAGGCCGACGATGGACGTAATCGCCGCCGGGTCAAAGTTCCGCAGCGACGCCGGGAGCTTGTCACCAAACTCGAATGCTTCGTTGGCGCTGTCCTCGATCACATTGCCCTGCACCGTCACGGCATCAAGATCGTAGCCCAACTCGCCGCCGGTGACCAGGATGCCGGCGGACCCGTGCACGCCGACCACCGTGTTGCTGATCACCTGGATAAAGTGCCCGCCCGAGGCCCCACCCACGTGAATCCCATCGCCGCAGACGCCAAAGGGAACACCGTCGCTGGTGACGCCGATGACGTTGTGGCGCACCACGTGGTTCCAGCCCGTGACCGAAAGGGCATCGTCGGGGGTGTTGAGCGGGTCGGGGCTCTGAAAAAGCATGCCCACGATGCGATTGTACGCCACCAAGTTGTCGGCACCAAAGATACGGACGCCTGCCCCCGGGAACCAATTGTAATAGCGGGCGTTGGGCTTGCATTTGCGATCCTCCCGCACCTCCGGCACAGTGCCATCAGCCAGAGTGCCGACGGTGTTACTGAGGATAAAGTTGTGATCGCCCTGGACGTTGATGGAGCCAGCCCTAAAGCCGACCAGGACGTTGCTCTGGATCGTATTGGTCGAGCCGTCGCTGCCGCTGGCTTGGGCATAGATACCACCCTCACCGCTGCCGTCCTCGGGCACCAGGGGATTGCGCAGGTATATGCCCGTCCCCGTGATCGTCAGGCCGAACCAGTTGTCCTCGATCAGGTTGTGATTCGTCGCCGGGATTTGGACCATATTGTCGCCAAAGCCCTGGAAAGCAATGCCACGCACAACGTTGCTGCCGCCGGTCAGGTTAAAGGCACCCTTTTTATTATCGCCGCGCAGGATAATGCGCGGGCCGACACTCGGGTCGCGCCCGATGGGTTGGGTGGTACCGTCGATGATGACTTGACCGTGCGTGCCAAAGCTGCGAAAGGCAAAGGTCTCCGAGCTATTGTCGCTATCAACCTTGATGATCCAAACATCGTTCACGGCATCGTAGCCGGAATCACCAGTATCGAGGTCAAAGCCGATGCGAAAGATCGTGCCCGGCGACGAATACCATCGCACCTCGTTGATAGCCCGGCGCAGGGTGCATGGGCTGTGGGAATCGCACCTCTGGCTCATCCCACCATCGTCGCTAGTGCTGGTAACGGTGATAAAGTCAGTAGGGGTGAGCTGCGTTTGTGCAGATATAGAATAACTTGTCAGGCTCTCACTTGGCAAAGCCTGTGAAACAGTTGGCGATCCCGATCCCTGGGCCACAACCACAACCGTGCCCAACAATAGAAACGCCAACAATACGACTAGACCGATTTTCCAAAGCTTGTGATTCATCAAAAGTCTCCTTTCTTGATTTTCCGTATTATGTAACCTATATCAACATTGTACATTTCATGTCTCAGAAACTCAGTGCATTACGACCTCCACCCACCCTAATTATGCCTACCACACAGCCTCTATCCCGATCAACTCGACGGCGTCGATCTCGTTCCAGTTGCCGCCCTCACGCTGATCCAGGTGGATACGCACACCTACCACCGGGACGTCAACGCCGGTGACGAGGATAGAAAAGACACGCGGACATTCATCTACCAATGCCGGTTCTCCTTCCCAAACCATGTGATAGTGACCTGTCTCGTCTACGACCTCCACCCGTTCGATGAATCCGGGCGAGTTGGTCTCGCGGATGTTGATCCGGCCGGGAATCACGGGCACCATGTAACGGGTCTCTAGCCAGTCCACACCGTCCGGCTCGGCTGATGCCCAGGCCGTCTGGTGATCGCCACACTCGTAGGTGTTGAGATCACCCGTGGCCTGCTGGGCCGACCATTCGAGGAACGAGTACTCGGTACTAGCCGAGGCATCAAAAGCCCACTGGTCCATCCTCGGTATCCAACCGCTACCATCTCCCCAAATCTCCCAGGTCATTGGCCCATCAAAGGTCTGGTAAAACCAAGCCGCAATCTGGATGTGATCCATAGTCTCGGCCATTACGTCAAAAGTGCCGAAAGGAATATCGGCCAGTACAAAACTCTCACCACTGGCAATAACATTGTCTTTTAGCAGATTACCGCTCCACTGGTCGCTGAAACTGGGTGAGAGGTAGACGTACAAAATATCGGCATTGGAATTGTTGACGATCTCTAGTGTTGTCGCGGATGCCGTCAGAGATGGTTTAGGAGAAGGCGTCGCAGTAGGAGTTGCCGTAGGCGCTAGAGTAGGAGGAATGGTGACATCTTGGCTGGGCGGCTCTGGCGAATCCGTCGCAACTGGGCGAGTGCCAAAAGAACCGCAGGCCAAAGAGACCAAAAGCAACAGGAGCAGCAGCACAAACTTGTGATTCATCGAAATCCCTCCTCTTCCGTTTCACCTTTGCGGGGTATAGCTCTGGTCTTTTTTGTTCTGAGGCTCAGTCTGGGCTTGCAAAAAGTCGAACAGGTCCTCCAAGCTGGAAAAACCATAGCGCTCTCCCGTGCCCACACTTTGTACAGAAGCGCGCCAAATTTGTTCTCCACCATCGCTGGTTTGCCACAAGCGCAGTAAATAGGATAAATAGCGTTGTTGTTTTGCAGACATGACCACCTCGATGCATCATATGTGAATATCTGTTGATTGATTATATTGTAACACCCCACCGTCAAAAAAACGTCAAAGAACGATTGCGCACAACGCCTAGTAAAGGTATAATTCTTTTTGACCTTTACTCACTGTTATAAAAAATGGCTCAACTATCTCTTTCTCTCCTAGGCCCTTTCCAGGTTCTTCTGGACAATGAACCGGTCACCGACTTTAGTACCGACAAGGTGCGAGCGTTGTTGGTCTATCTGGCCGTCGAGTCGGACCGGCCCCATCGCCGGGACACGCTGGCGGGCCTGCTATGGCCCGACCAACCCCAACACAAAGCCCGTCAGAACCTGCGTCAAGCACTCTCCTATCTCCGCCGGACACTTGGCGAACGCAGTGATGTAGAAAACAAAAAAAATGTCACCAATCCATTCCTGCTGGTCACCCGCCAGACCGTGCAGTTCAACGCTGCCAGCGATCATTGGCTGGATGTTGCGGTGTTCAAAACCCTGGTCAACGACAGCACAACGCACCGTCACTCCCGGCCGAAAACCTGCCTCCCCTGCACACGACGAATGAAACAGATGGCCGCACTGTATCGAGGAGATTTCTTGGACCAGTTCTTTCTGAGCGACAGTGCCCTCTTTGAGGAATGGGCCATGCTCGAACGGGAGAAGCTCCACCGTCAGGCCATAGATGGCCTCTCTCACCTGATCAATCACTATGAGCGGCGTGGCAACCATGCACAAGCGCGTCAATACGCCTGGCAACAGGTAGAGCTGGAAACTTGGCGAGAAGAAGCTCATCGGCACTTGATGCGGCTGTTGGCGCTCGACGGGGAACGCAGCGCAGCATTGGCCCAATATGAAACGTGTCGTCGGGCGTTGGCCGAAGAATTGAGCGTCGAGCCAACGAACGAAACGGTAACTCTATACAAACGGATTCGTGCAGGAGAGAAATTCCAACCTTTGGCACCGTTACATAACATCCCCCCCTCCCCCACCTCCTTTGTGGGACGAAAAGCGGAACTGGAAGAGTTGACCGACCTATTGGCAGATCCTGACTGCCGCCTTGTGACCCTCGTCGGTCCAGGTGGCATTGGCAAGACTCGCCTGGCGCTCCAGGTGGCAGCGGATCATGTCGGAGCCTTTGCCCACGGAGTTTACTTTGTACCTCTCGGTCCTGTGAGTTCAACCGAGTTTCTCCTTCCCGCTTTATCCAACGCCCTCCATTTTTCTTTCCAGAGCCAACAGGATATCAAAGAACAGCTTTTGAACTATTTACGTGAAAAGGAATTGTTGCTGGTGCTGGACAGTCTGGAACATGTCCTGGAAGTAAGCGAATTCTTGGTCGAAATACTGCGACACTCACCAAGTGTCGTACTCTTGACCACTTCGCGAGAGCGGTTGAACTTGCAAGAAGAGTGGGTGTACGAGATTGAAGGGCTGACATATCCGAACGGCAAAATCACAAGCGAGTCAGAAACCTACACTGCAATGGACTTGTTCCAACAGCGTGCTTCCCAAGCAAACCGACGTTTTATGCTTTCAAAAGATCAAGCGCCCTACGCAGCCATCATCTGCCAATTGGTAACAGGCACACCACTGGGTATCGAGTTGGCTGCAGCCGGAGTAGCAGTACGATCTTGTCAAGAAATTGCCCGAGAAATAGAACGTAATCTGGATATTCTGACAACCCGTCTGCGCAACGTCCCCCAGCGACATCAAAGCATACGAGCGACGTTCGAGCACTCTTGGAACCTGCTTTCGCAGGAAGAGCAAATCATTTTTACAAAGCTATCGGTCTTTCGAGGCGGTTTCCGTCGTAAAGCAGCCGAGCAAATAGTAGACGCATCACTACCAACTCTATCCGCCTTGGTAGACAAGTCATTGCTACGCTACAATTCTTTGGGGCGCTATCAGATCCACGAACTATTGAGGCAATATGCAGCCGAGAAACTAGAAACGCAAACAAGAATAGAGGCATTACATAGCAGCTACTATGCCACCTTTCTCCAAGAACAAGAACGAGCGTTAAAAGGCAAAAACCAGCAAAAAGCATCCCAAGCTATCAACGCCGAAATCGACAACGTGCGGAGCGCTTGGCGTTGGGCATTCACACAACTGGCTGACCAACAAGACAAAAAACTGGCATTAACCATCATCAAGCAATCACTTAAAAGCCTATATCTCTTTTACACCATCCAAGACCGGTACCAGGAGGGAGAACAAGTTTTTGAGCAAGCCGCGACGGCTCTGAGCAACCGCACAATTGCCGGTAAAGAAGAACTCGTCTTGGGTCAACTCTTGGCACACCAAGGGAAATGCTGCGAGTTCACCACCCACTCGGACAAGGCAAAACGATTATTCGAAAGGAGCCTGGCGATTTTCAATCGTCTGGACGCCTGGCGTGAAACGGCACTGCCGCTATTTGGCCTGGGCTATATGGCTCATATGAAAGGTGAATATGCTCAGGCAACCCAGTATTTCCAAAACAGTCTTGCAATCTATCAAAAGATGGAGAATCGCTGGGGGATCGCTACCGTGTTGAGCAACCTGTGCCTAGTCGCACGGCGGCAAGGGGCGTTCTTGAAGGCAAAAGAGCAATGCCAAGAAAGCCTGTCGATTCGTCGAGAGATTGGTGATCAAAAAGGCATCGCATCCTCTTTAAACAATCTCGGACTGATTTATTGTGCAGTGGGAGAATACGTTGAGGCCAAAGATGTGCTGCACGAGGCACTCGAGATTTGTCGCCAACTCGATTACAAGACTGGCATCGCCAATGCGTTCACCTGCCTCTGCCAGGCTGCTTTCAACCTTGGCCAGGTCGAGGCCGCCGAACAATTCAGCTATGGGAGCCTGGAGATTTACCAAGACATTGGCGATCGTTGGGGAGTGGCGATTGCCTACAATAACCTGGGGCACATCGCTATGGAACTAGGAAACTCGATCCAAGCTCAACATCTATACCAGGAGAGCATCGCCGTGTATCGGCAGATAGACATCAGATCAGGGCTGGCCAATACTCTCGGGAACCTGGGCGAAGTTTGCTACGATCTCGGCAAGTATGCTCAGGCCCGGCAATACTTGTATGAAGCATTGCAAATAGCTCACGAGATTCATGCACTTCCCATCGTCCTAGACACCTTGGTTGGATTAGCCCCTCTGCTGGAACAGGAAGGGAAAACAATAAAAAGCTTGAAAATGCTGGCTTTTGCCATACAGCAACCCACAATTCTCCAAGCCGTCAAAGAAAAAGCATCTACCTTGTTCTCCGAGATGACAACACACATCTCACCAGAGATAGTAACTATGACCAAGGCAGAAAGCCAAACCTATGATCTCGACACATTGGTAGCAGAAATTCTGCGCGACGCCTCCAACATCATTTGGGATGCAAATGAGCAGCCATAAAGATCAATCTGTGCACACGGTTTATGGCGATTTGCCATAAGAGGAAAAGCAGGGTAACATGGAAAGAACATGGAACACTAAAGAGAACAAAAAATGCCCGCAGGGTAATGTGGTTCATCTGCTCTGTGAGCCCCACGGAGATAAACGATGAAAGAACAAATATCAGATCAAACTTTCTCAGTAACCTTTTGGGGAGTGCGAGGCGGCTATCCCAAACCTGGTCCCACTACGACCAAGTTTGGTGGCAATACCACCTGTATCGAAGTCCGTGCCGGCAATCACCTGATCATTATTGATGCAGGCACAGGCATCATTGGGTTGGGTGAAGATTTGGTCGCTCGACACATAGTTGACAAAAAGCCCGTTATAGCCACCATTATATTTACCCACACGCACCACGACCATACCCAAGGGTTCCCATTTTTTACACCATCGCACCTGGGAAGCAGTGTGATGTACATCTTTGGCCCCCGATTGTTGCATCAGGATTTAGAAGCTGTTCTAGAGCACGCCATGCTGCCACCGGTTTTCCCCGTCCGCTTGGATGAACTGAGTTCGATGCAAGTGATTCGTAACATATCCAATAACGAGACCATCACTTTTAGTGGGCCAAATGCACCACCACAAGTATGCAACGCTTATCACGCGCGTGAAGAATGCTCACCATCAGAGGTCAGAATCAAAACTATGCGCAGCTATGCCCATCCGGGAGGTGGCGTCTTTCACTACCGTGTCGAGATGAACGACAAAAAAGTAGTTATCGCCACCGACACAGAAGGGTACGTTGGCGGAGACAGACGTCTAATTCAATTCTCGCACGGGGCCGACTTGTTGATTCATGATGCGGAATTCACGTCGGAGGAATACATTAACGGGATTCCCTCTAAACAAGGATGGGGACATAGTTCATGGGAAATGGCTGTCAAAGTAGCCCAGGCAGCGGGCGTAAAAGCACTGGCTCTCACCCATCACAACGCCCTCCACGATGACGCGTTTCTAGACGATGTAGAACAACAAACACAAGCTGTCTTTCCAGGAGCCCTTATGGCACGCGAGGGTCTGACCCTGAAACTATAAGATCGTTAGTATACCGCAAGGAAAAGTAGAGGAGAAAGCTATGAGCAAACATCGCATTCTGGTTGTAGATGATCACGACCCCCTGCTAAAGGCCATCCAGGGAATTCTGGAAGAAGAAGACTATGCTATCTTTACTGCCTCCGATGGAACAAAAGCACTGGAAATGATGCGAGAAGTTTACCCGCACCTGATCATTGCTGATATTATGATGCCACGTATGGATGGGTATGCCCTCTATGAAGCAATTCGATCCGATCCTGAATGGGTATCTATTCCTTTTATATTCCTGACCGCCAAAGCAGAACGGGAGGACAGGCTAAAGGGAAAGAGTATGGGGGCCGAGGATTATCTGACCAAGCCTTTTGATCCCCAAGAATTGGTCGTGGCGGTCAGCAGCAGGCTGACACGTGCCAAGGCCATCCAACAGGCTGCGGACGCGCAGTTTGATCAGCTCAAACAGCAAATTGCCAACGTCTTGGGCCACGAATTACGCACCCCTCTCACCTACGTCCGGGGCTACACTGAACTAGCACTGGAAGAGGTTCCCTCTAACGAAGCGCTTCAGGATTTCCTGATGGGGATCAAGCGAGGCGCCGATCGGCTGAACCAATTGGTGGAAGATCTTATGCTAATGATCCAAATAGATACGGGTCGAACCGCCGACGAGTTTCAAATGATGGCACAGGTACATGCCGAGATAGAGTCACTGTTGAAAATCTCGATCCAGCAACACAAGCAGTACGCTGCAGATCAAGGCGTGACGTTAGAGCTAGCAGTAGAACCGAACATGGCTACAGTACGAATATGTGACCCTATCTTTATGAACGCTCTCAATCGGCTGATTGACAATGGCATCAAGTTTTCACACGGTGAGGTAAAACACATAATGGTGAGCGCCCGAGTCACGGATGGATGGGTAGAAATAGCCGTGTCTGATAAAGGCATAGGCATTGCCGCCAAAGATATGCCTCACCTCTTTGAACGATTCAGACAGTTCAACCGTGATAAAATGGAGCAACAAGGGGCTGGTCTGGGATTAGCTCTCGCCCAAGAACTGATCTGGCTGCACAATGGTGAGATCGCCGCAGAGAGTACAGTTGGAGAGGGCAGCACCTTTACCATCCGGTTACCAATAGCTCCTGAACCCGAATTTGAAGAGTGACTCAATCCCCAGTACGCATAAAGAGTAAAAAGGGGCCGTCGACAATCGGCGGCCCCTCTTGTGCATACTATGCTTGCTCGTCCTCTCCCAACCGCGCTGCCAACGCCGCAATTTCTTGCTCCAACCGTCGCTGGCGAAACCAGATGGAAAAGACCAACACGAACGTCAACGCCCAGAACACACCATAAGCCGATAAAAGATAAGGTAGATTTTCCATAGTGACCTCTTGATTAATTAGTCTGTTGATTAATACGAGTACGGATATGCAAAAGTGCGTCCGCAGCTCGCTCTAGTCGCACTCGCTGTCGCATCAGGGTGGCATAAAGCAGGGTGAAGGTGGCTATACAAAACAACAACGTGCGAATCATCGACGACGCGAGAGCCGCACCTTCTCCACCCGTCAAAACGTCAGGATGGATCGTGCGCCACCAGCGAATAGCAAACCATGAAAGGGGCACGGTGACAAAAGCAATAATGCCATAGACAGCGGCAAAGCGCGCCTTCCGCTCCGGACTATCGATGGCCGTCCGAAGCATCACATAGGAAACGTAGATGAGCAATTGCACGGCAGAAATAGTCAGCCGTGGCTCCCACGTCCAATATGTGCCCCAAGTCGCCCGCCCCCATAGGGAGCCAGTGACAACGGTCATTGTAATAAAAGTAAGACCGATTTCTACCGAGGAAACTGCCACAATGTCCCACCGTCGCTCTCCCTGCACCAGATACCCGATCCCTGCCAGGAACGTAACAAAGAAAGCAAAGAATCCCACCCAAGCCGAAGGAACGTGAAAGTAAAAAATACGCTGTACGTCCCCCATCGTCGCCTCGCGTGGAGCATAGAGGAAAACCATACCCAACGCTATAAACATCGCTACACAAGTCAATCCCGCCATCACGATCCCCAATCGGTCCTGACCAGGTTTTTCTATATATTTTTGCATATATGCCCCCTAATCTAATCCTCTACAATATAACCAAACGTGAGCATCGCAACAGCTACGATCACCAGATCATAGGCAACCAGCAATCGAACCCATCCTCCCACCTCTGCCAGCGTCCCACCCTCTACCAGTCCACCAATAGCTCGGACAGCGGCGAGGAGGATTGGGATGACCAGCGGCAAGAGGAGAATAGGCAGCATCACCTCCCGCGCCCGCGTGTTCACGGCCATAGCAGCCAGCAGGGTTCCAACAGCCGTATATCCGATTGTCCCCAGTGCCGTCACCATCAACACGTCCATACGTAAGAGTGATACATCAAACAAAACAGAAAAGAGAGGCAGCAGGACAATCTCTACAACGGCGATAAAGATGAGATTTCCCAATGCCTTGCCAAAAAAAATGACACTCCGGTCTACCGGGGCCAACAGCAAGCCGTCTATGCACCCAGCCTGCTGTTCCCGCGCCAGCGACCGGCTCAACCCCAACGTCCCGGCAAAAGCCACCGTGGCCCACAGGACCCCTGGTGCCGCCACTCGGGCCATCGATCCCCGCAAGTCAAGGGCAAAACTAAAGATCAGCATCGCCAACACGGAGAAAATCAACATCGCGCTGACCATCTCCCGGGTGTGGAATTCGGCAGCAACGTCCTTGATGATGATGGCCCACACTTTACGCCAGAAACTACCCAAATCTTGATCCTTTCAAAACACAGCCTAAGGGAATTCCAGAGAAATAAATCTCCCAAACAGATTTTGTGATACAGTCAACGACACCTTGAAAAAGCAGATTATGATGGAATTCCTAGAGCTTTTCTGGTTATTTTGTAACTCGTGTGCGATTTATGAGATTCTCCGCCGCAAATTTTGGGAGGAATTAAATACTGGAAAAGCCTAGCGCGCCATCTCGATCACCCCATCCTCCGCGACAGGATAGGTACAAGTACAGTCCGTACAAGCAAATGCTCGCGCCCCGTCTTGTATAGCCGGGTCCAATCGCCCCCCACAAACGGGGCAACGCAAAATCTCGGGCAGGGGCCGAATGGAACCCCCTTGAGGCTCTCCAGTCTTGATCGCCCAGGCCAAATCATAATCCTGCTGCCAGGGCCGCACTTTGACGTCCTCAAGAGGGGACTCGTTCAACTGGCGCTCAAACTCTTTGCGGGGAAAGGCCCGCCCTGGCAAGAGTTTCGCCTCCCGACCGATGCGGTTGGTCACCAACAAAACACCACCAGGTCGCAAAACGCGCACCAATTCCACCAAGATCGCCCGCGGATCGGGCGTGAATTCCAAAGCCTCCAGACATGTTACCGCATCAAAGGTGCCATCGTCAAAGGGCAGCTTGCGAGCATCCTGCCAGATATAGGTCAACCGGTCCGCAAATTGCGCCGTCCTCTGAACAGCTTGGTGCAGCATCCGGCGCGAAAGGTCAAGCCCAATGACCCGTCCTTCGAAAGCAGGCTGGCGCAGCAACGCTCGTGGCAACCGTCCGGTCCCTGTGGCTACATCGAGCACCAAGGGTGCAGGGATCAAATCTAGCGCCCGGGCCAAGGGCAACCCTAAAAACCACTGCTCATCGCCAGAGTCGAACTGTTTGATGCGCTCATAGACGCGAGCCGACCAATCGTAGAGTAGGACAACAATGCGCGGCCCCAGATAAGTACCCTCAGCAACGATCAACTGCCAATAGAGCAACAGACCTAACAATACGAGGCCAACAAACCCAAGGCCCAACGAGATCCAATTCATCGCTACAAAACCCAGGCAGCAATTCCCATCGCTGCCAACATCCAAGGGAGAGCGTAGCGCACGTACCAGGAAACAGATTGGCCGCGCTGCAACCAGGGAAGCAAGATCAATTGCGGAGCAAGTAACAACAACAGCAAGCCTGCTGCCAGAGGACTATGCAGCACAACAAGAATCACCGCCGCCACAGCTTGGGCAGCAATCCCTAACCAGTGTCCTGCAGAGGCCCACGCCAGCGTAAAAGCCAGCGCCAATCCAGCAGAAGAGAACGTGAGCGCCTCGGCAAAGGCAATGTGCCCGGCCAGCCAGGGAAGCGCTATAACGATAATGGCATCCCACCCTGATCCGAGCATGCCGCGCCCACCTTCCCAAGCGATCCCCAATTGAATCACAGCCAGGACAGCCACGTTCAATAAAAGCAGATTCGTCCCTAACAACGTTCCCAGCACCACCACACCTACTAACGCAACCCCGATGGCAGAGAGCGAAAGCCCACAAGTGGGCCAAAAGACATCGCGCCACCAAGCACGAAACTGTCCTAACCAGCGAGCGGCATAGTCTCCAAATGAACCGGGGAGCGTGTAAGGAAGTCTCTGCACCGGTTCGCCAGAGCGCCAGTCGCGCCAGTGCCGCAATGGCGTGGCCCAATCAGTGCTCCCCATTGCGGTCCACAACACGCCCCACCCCACGTCCACCAACAGGATTAGCAGGGCCAGATGCAGCCAGTCTGCACGCTGCCAGTCGAAATCGCCAGAAGCAACAGCACCACACAAAGCCGCCCACGCTGGCACCAGCCAATTCATCCAACTGGTGAAACGACCCTGCAAGCGAAGCAGATCATCAGAAGCCGAGTATGAGGTGGTAGGATAGATCTTTTCTTCCATAGAGGTCGTTCAAAAATAGCTTTTGTGTTTTGATACGTGTTTTCCAAGTGAAATTATATCAACAGTACAACGTTGTTTCTGAATAACGCCATAGACCGGTAGATTATACCACAGATCGCGCGGATTGTCTCAGTCCAACGTGCTTTGTTCGATAGCGCGCAAGACCGATTGCGCGCAAGTCTTCCAAGAGAAACGATGCACGTTGACAAAGCCGCGCTCAATCAAGTTCTCCCGCAGAGCGGGATCAGCAGCGACGCGCCGCATAGCTGTGGCAATGGCAGTGACATCGTGCGGATCTACCAATAGTGCCGCATCCCCGGCTACCTCGGGCAAGCTCGACGTGGTACTGGCAATGACGGGGCAGCCACAGGATTGGGCCTCAATCACCGGCATGCCGAACCCTTCATAGAGAGAAGGGAATACAAAAGCCAATGCCCCACTCATCAGAGTCACCTTGTCCTCATCGAGAATGTAGCCAGGAAAGCACACGCGTCCCTCCAGACCCATACGGCGCACCTGCGCAAAAAGATCATCGTAGAGCCATCCGCGTCTGCCAGCCAGAACCAGAGTGGTTTCAGGTTTCAGAGTGGCAAAGGCATCAACGATGCGCGAGAGATTTTTGCGCGGCTGGAGCGTGCCCACGTAGAGAAAATAGTCGCCAGCGATGCCATAGCGCGCTTTGACCGCCTCAATCTCGGCGGGATCGCGCACCGGCACAAGCGTCTCGTCACGGCCGGGGTAGGCGACGGTGATTTTGTCCGGCGGTGTGGCGTAACGAGTCACTAGATCGGATTTGGTGGCCTCGGAATCGGCCAGGATGTGCGCGGCGACACGAGCGTTCCAACGCGTGGAAAGGTCCAAATAAAAACGATCTAGTTGGGGATGAGCCTCCGGGAAATAAAGATAACCCAGATCGTGAACGGTAACCAGGCTGGTATGCGGATGGACGAGAGGTAGAACGTGGGCCGGGACAAAGAGCACATCGGGCGGACGGCGGACCATTTCCCAGGAAAGGCGCGTATGAGTCCACAAACGGGGAAAAGGGATGACGGCCACATCCATACGTTCAAACTCAATGCCAGAGAACAAATCTTCTGGGGGCAAGCTGCGAAAGTAGAGTCGAAAGTGGTAACGGGTAAAAGATATTTGCCAACTTGCAGGCTCCAGCAGTGCCTGAATTAGCTGTCGAGAGTAGACTTCAGTGCCAGTCGGATGGGCAGTGACAGCGCGACTGGCATCAATACCAACCAACATCTACCATCTTTTTCCCCATCGTCTCGAGCAAAAAACCGCGGTCGTTACCCTTTTCTTCTGGGCCGAGAGTTTTTACTCACGCGGCACCGGCAACGTGAACAGGAACGTCGCGCCGTGACCCACCTCACTGCTGACAGAAATCTCTCCCCCGTGAGCCTCGATAATCTGCTGCGTGATGGCAAGTCCTAATCCAGTCCCCACTGCTCGCTTCTCCGAACCGGGCACACGGTAGAACCGTTCAAATATACTAGGCAACGCGTCTACCGGGATACCCGGACCAGTGTCAACCACGCTTACGGTCACCTGGTCCACATCGTACCTCGCCGAGACCGTGACCTGATCGCCCGAGTTGCAGTATTTGACCGCGTTACTCATCAAGTTGAGCAATGATTGGTGGAGGCGCTGTGCGTCTCCGAGAATAGATGGCGGATCAGCAGGGACATCAACCACCAATGCAATTTGTTTGGTATCCGCCTGTGGCTTGAGCACATTGACGGCCATGCGGATCACCGTACTCAAATCAACCGGATCCTGGGCCAGGGATGCGCGGCCCGATCGCAGCCGTGCCAAATCGAGAAAGTTGTTTGTCATCTCACTGATGCGTTCAGCTTCGTGTTGGATAATAGATGCAAACTGAAGACACTGATCCTGGTTCACCGCTGGACGCTGCATCAAATCGGCATAGGCGACGACAGAATTCAGCGGTGTACGCATCTCGTGCACGATCTCGGCAATCAGATCAGATTGCTGAAACAACAGTGCGTTCTGCACCGCTACTGCAGCCTGATTACCAAGCACGGTCAGCAACTCGACGTCCTCTTCGGTAAATTCGGCGTCGCCCGACTTGTTGATCGCTTGTATCACGCCAATCACATTGCCCCTGGTAATCAGTGGAGCAGCAAGAATGGATCTGGTAGTAAAAGTAGACTGCTTATCTGTTCTACTGTCCCACCGAGAGTCACTGCGAGCGTCTGGAACGATGAGGGCTTCACCGTTTTGCACAACCCATCCAGCAATACTATCCATCGGGACAACAATTGAATGTACGCCCGGAAAATTGGTCGCCGCCTCGAAATACAATTGACCGCTCTTGCGATCCAGCAACAAAATGGAGCAGGCTTCTGTGTTGGTAAGTTCCTGCGCCGCATTGGTGATGAGTTCCAACAAAAGTGGTTTGCTAAGTGTGGAATTCAGCGAAAGACTGATCTCTATCAATCGCTCCAGTCGAGCGATACGTTCCCCGTTCTGTTTGTGTGGATGTTGATCTACCATCATTCTATTCTCCCGCACAAGCCTGAGCAATACGAGGCAGCACCTCGACAACATCACCGTGAATGACTACCTCAGCGATCTCGTCAACATAAGTGGGTGTCAAATTCACCACGATCAAGCGACCGGCCTGCTCATATACCGTGACGGGCAATTGTGCAGCCGGCATAACTTCCAGCGACGAGCCAGCGACGAGCATCAGATCGGCTTGACGGATGTGCGCCATCGCCGCATTAACCACCTGGATCGGCAATTGTTCTCCAAAAAGCACCACGTTGGGTTTCATCACACCGTTGCACGCAGCACAGCGAGGCACCTCGTCTGAGGCAACGATCTGGTTCAACAGTTCCTCAGCAGGTACAATTTGATAGCAACTGATACAAGTAGCGTCCCGCACGTGTCCGTGCAATTCCAACACCTCACGCGATCCAGCTTGCTGATGCAGATCGTCAATATTCTGCGTGATGATCGCCTTTAACCACCCACCAGCCTCCAGTTCCGCCAACGCCCAGTGACCGGGGTTAGGATCGGCTACCAGCAATGTTTCCACCATCGGGCGTATCCAGGCATAAAACTGCTCGGGGTGACGTCGAAAGGCGTACACAGAGGCCACTTCCATCGGATTCGCATGTTCCCACATTCCACTACCTGGCGACCGAAAGTCTGGAATGCCAGACATGGTGCTGCTCCCCGCACCAGTCAATGCCACAGCGTGGCGGGCCTCTCGCAAGAGTTCTGCCGCGCGCGCAATTTTGTCTATATATTCTTCAGTGCGTTTCATATAAATCCCAATTGGTCAAGCGATCAATGGCAGAGACTCTCGCCACCGGCCACCAGGTGTACCCAGCGTGCTGGTTCTGGTAGACGATACCAAGTTGTGCAATCCAGCACCAACGAAATCGTCGTCTCTAAATCTATTCGATGCCCTACGGAGACAAAAATCGGACGGACGCTGTCACGCGTCCGCACAACTGGACCAATTACTTGATCCCCGTTAACCAACGTCAACCAACTGCCTTTCTTCTCATCAGGCTCTGTGTACGTCCCACACAACCGTGACTTTGCACAATATATGGAGGGGACGTTGAACATTAGCACATCTGGCTAGCCGTCCAACTGCGCCAGCGCTGCCAACACAACCAGGCCTTTACGAAAAGCCAACAATCCCGGCACATAGGGAAACGAAATAGGCATCTCTGCCGTGGCCGCCTGCAAGGGAACAAGTTCGGGGTAGGAATACAGCACCACACCCGCCCGTGCTCAATTCTCTTTGATGCTGACGTCTATTCCAGCGATCTCCTCTAATGAACGGTAACGTGGTTCTATGAGCACACGTTCACAAAGTTGACGCTGGATTTCTCTGGCCTCTGCCGGCGCAACATCTCAAGGATGGAGGAAAACCGGCCGCACAACCATCGCTCAGACGTCAGCCAGCTTCTCTGCAATCTGCCGAAGTTGCTGGGAAACCAAAGTGGTGGGTTGAGCCACGATCATTGGATTCCCTGTTTCAGCCGCCTGGAATGCCAGCTCGGGTGCCGGGGTAACCACACCAGCAAGATCGTGTTGCAGTAAACCCTCAATCGCTTCTTTCGTAAAGGTCGCTGCGGAAGGAGCCTTGTTGATCAACACCACGCTAATTCTGTGCTTGGGAAAGCTAAGACCCGTGGTCATTTCATCCAGCAGTGTCTGTGCCAACATGAGCGCCACACGATTAGGCTCTGTCGACACTACAATGTGATCACAAATCGGCAAAATGCGGCGATTTGTCTCTTCCAGCCCCACTCCCAGATCTAGCAAAAGGTAATCGGCCATAGTTCCGAGATGTTGAATGATGGTCTCCGCGTGATCTGGGAGTAATGGCATGGCTACCCCAATGGGCTCAATCTGACCGCCCAAAACTCGCACGCCAGTCTTGTGCTCCTCCAACTGAGCCTCAACCAATCGCGTCTCGATTTGCTCAACCGACCGATCCAATAGACGCCACATACCGCTCTGGCGGCGTAAGTTCAGCTGGGAAGCCGTAGCCGTCATACCAGATTGCATATCGGCCAAAATGACCTGGCCTTTCTTCTGTCCCAAGGTTAGCGCAACGGCGACGTTTACCGCCACGGTGGTCGTGCCTACTCCGCCTTTTGAGCCTAAAAACCCAAGCACCTTGGCTCGCATGGGTGGTTTTTCTTCCACCCGTCTCCGTGACGTGCGCAACAACACGGCCTCTATGCGAGAAGCCAATTCCTCTGGATGAACGGGTTTGGTTAGATAATCGTCCGCTCCGGCCTGGAACCCAGCCACCTTGTCGTCCACCATCGTTTTGGCCGTAAACATAATAATGGGCATACTGGCCGTAGTAGGATCCGCACGGAGCTTGCGGCAAACCTCATAGCCGTCCATATCCGGCATCATGACATCCAGGATGATTAGGTCTGGCCTGTCCGCCCGAGCTTTTTCCAAGGCCTGGGCACCCGACCTTGCAGCAATGATTTCATATCCTCGTCGCTGCAACATCAAGCCAATTAATTTTACGCTTTCTATCTCGTCATCAACTACTAGAATTCTTTTTGCCATTGCTGCCTCCCCACGTACTAATTTAGCACAGAAACCAATACTTGGCAAGAACTAGAAATGTTATCGCCACCCTCTTGACACATCTCATCTGATGTGGCATACTGCTCGCGGATGCTTAAAAGGTATACGTGACCCTGAAATTCCACAGCACTGCAAATAAAGGCACAAAATATATGACCGCACACATCACCGTCGTCGGCAGTCTGAATATGGACCTGGTCGCCCGCTCGCCGCGCATTCCACAGCCCGGCGAGACGATCATTGGCAGCGATTTTGGCACCGTGCCGGGTGGCAAAGGTGCTAACCAAGCCGTAGCTGCTGCCCGACTGGGCGCTCAGGTCTCAATGGTCGGACGGGTGGGGAATGATACATTCGCCGGGCCATTGCTCGAAAACCTGGCTGCCGCCAACGTGGATCATCGCTTTGTGATTCAAGACCCCGAGGCCGCCACCGGCGTGGCCCTCATCGTGGTTGACGACGCCGGGCAAAACAGCATTGTCGTCGCTTCTGGGGCTAATATGCGGCTCTCCCCCACCGACGTGGATAAAGTCGAGGCCGTCATTGCCAACGCCGACGTGCTGCTCCTACAATTGGAAACCCCTCTGGAAACCGTGGTCCGGGCAGCCGAGGTCGCTCGCGCCCATAAAGTGACCGTTGTTCTCAACCCAGCCCCCGCGCGCCCATTGCCAGTCGAGTTACTGGCGATGGTGGATGTGCTCATCCCCAACGAGAGCGAGACAGCCCTACTGACCGGTCTGCCCATCGGCAATCAAGCCGAGGTGGAGGTCGCGGCGTTGGCACTGCGAGAGTCGGGCGTGGGCATCGTGATCCTCACGCTGGGGAAACGAGGCGCGTTATTGACACAGGAACAAGAAATCACGCATATTCCCGCCTTTGACGTAACACCCATAGACACCACCGCCGCGGGTGATGCTTTTGTGAGTGGTTTCGCCGTCGCCCTGGCCGAGGGACAAACGTTGACTGAAGCGGTGCGATGGGGAAATGCCGCCGGCGGCCTGGCCACCACAAAAATGGGCGCTCAACCTTCTCTGCCTACCCGTCAAGACTTGGAGAGATTACTGAATGAAACCACAGCACATTGACAAACTGATCGCCCTGATCGGTGACGATGAACGCGTATCAGTCCACACCGCAGACCGGGAGGCCCATTCTCAAGACGAATCCTTCCACAAGCCACACTTGCCCGACGTCGTGATCTGGCCTGAAAGCACCGAGGAGATCAGTCATGTCCTCAGTTGGGCCAACGAACACCGTGTGCCGGTCACACCCTGGAGCGGAGGTTCCAGCCTGGAAGGCAACCCCATCCCCGTACGCGGTGGCATCCTGCTGGCCATGTACCGGCAGAACCGCATCCTAAAAGTGCGCGAAGTCGATTTGCAAGTGCGCGTGCAACCCGGCATCATCTATGATGATTTGAACAAACGGTTGAGCCGATATGGGCTATTCTTCCCCCCAGCCCCGGGCAGCTCGGACGTTGCCACCATCGGCGGTATGGCAGCCAATAACTCGAGCGGTATGCACGCCGTCAAATATGGTGTCACCGGCGATTATGTCCTGGCATTGGAAGCAGTGTTGGCCACAGGGGAAATCATCCACACCGGCTCGCGCGCGCTCAAGAGTGCCAGCGGCTACGATCTGACACGCCTCTTTGTCGGCTCTGAAGGCACACTGGGAGTAATCACCGAGATCACGCTGCGTCTGCAAGTCGTGCCAGAAAAGATAGCTGCTGTGGCGGTCTTTCCTTCACCAAAGGAAGCAGCCCAGGCGACCTTTGAGATCAACCGTTACGCTCCCACCCCCGCTGGGCTGGAATGGATGGACGAACATATGGTCGCGTTGGTCAATCGCTGGAAAGGAATGAGCCTGCCAGAGGCCCCAACGATGGTGATGGAATTTCACGGCACGCCCGAGGGAGCGCGGGCCGAGGCCGAGTTTGTGGGCGAAATTTGCCGCGATTGCGGGTGCACGGACTTTGAGATGGGGCAGTCGCAGGCGGAGCGGGACCGGTTGTGGGCGGGTCGTAAGGCAGCTCATAAAGCCGCCAAGCATTTACACCCCGACTATACCCTCGGCATAGGCGACATTGTCGTGCCCATCTCCAAGTATCCTGAGGCAGTAGAAACAGCTTATGCAGCCGGTCGCGCGCACGACATCCCCGTTTACACCTTTGGTCACGCTGGTGATGGCAACCTGCACCTGGAAATTCTGATGCACAAGGATGACCCAACTGCCCAAGAACGGGGGGCGGCCGTCAGTGCCAAGGTGGTCAATTACGCCATCTCTGTTGGTGGCACAGCGACGGGAGAACACGGCGTAGGCATCGGTAAACGGCAGTTTATGGCAGCGGAACACGGCGCTAGCCTGAAAGTGATGAAACGCATCAAGCATCTCTTGGATCCCAACGGCATCCTGAATCCAGGCAAGATATTCCAAGAAATCTGACCGGGAACCGAACAACTCAAGCGTGCATTCCCGCTTGACAATGCCCCTTGGGTAAGGTAAGATAACGCCGAATAATTATGCTACAAGCGATAACTTTTGACTTTTGGGGAACCCTCTATCAAGGCACGTTCGCTCGCGACGAACGGTTGCACTTGTTGAACAAAGCATTGATGCAACACAATCAACCACGCCTATGGACCGATCTTGAAGCAGCTTATCGCCACGCCGGGTCCATTTGGGAGCGTATATGGCGCGAAGAACACCGATCCATTACCTTTGAGCATTGGGTGCACGAGGTGCTGGCCTTTCTCAAAGCCGACTTGTCTGAGGACGCGATAGCCAATCTACAAAAGCCTATAGAAGAAGTTTATCTGAACGGCGATGAACCCCGACCGATCCATGGCGTGGAAAAACTTTTGCCCCGCCTGGCACAACGCTACCGGCTGGGTCTCATTTCTGACACTGGGATGACGCCGGGGCGCGTCCTGCGCCAGGTCCTCCAGCGTGACGGTCTGCTGCAATACTTTCAGGCCTTGACCTTTTCCGATGAAACAGGAACGACAAAACCGCTTCCAGAACAGTTCCTGCGCACGTTGGATATCCTAAACACCAAACCCGAAAAAGCCGCCCACATTGGTGATCTACCAGAGACCGATATTGCCGGAGCCAAAGGTGTGGGAATGAAGGCCATCTTGTTCCTGGGAGTGAATGATCGTCAAGACGGCCGGTCATTGGCCGACGCCGCCTTGGAAGAATACAACCAACTAGAAAAAGTGCTAGAGAGGTTTGAATGAGTATCTACGAATACACCGGCAATCTTCACACCCACACCTCCTATTCTGACGGGCAAGCCCTTCATGCCGAGATTGCGCAGGCAGCGGCCAAGGCCGGGCTCGATTTCGTCATCGTCACAGACCACAACGTGTGGGTAGAAGGCTGCGAACGCCACTATGGCAAGGTTTTGTTAATGGTAGGCGAAGAAGTCCACAACGTGCGCCGCAGACCTCAAGTCAGTCACCTCTTAGCCTACAACGCTGAATGTGAGTTGTCAACGTGGGCTTTGGACCCACAGAGTCTCATCAACAAAGTAAAACAGCAGGGCGGCCTTTGTTTTCTCGCTCACCCATACGAGTACCCCAGCCCCATCAACCCGGATCTGGCCGCTATCCCGTGGGCCGATTGGAATGTGACCGGATACACGGGGATTGAGATTTGGAACTATATGTCCGAGTTCAAGGCCCTCGCGCGCAACAAGTTGGCAGCCGTACTCTATGCATATTTTCCGGCGCTAGGCATTACGGGGCCGTTTCGAGCCACGCTGCGCCAGTGGGATCACTTTTTGTCTCAGGGCAAACGTGTCGTCGCTATCGGCGGAAGCGATGCCCATGGAGACACCTACACGATAGGGCCTTTCCACCGCCAAGTATTCCCCTACGAACACCTCTTCCGCTGCGTCAACACCCATATTGTCACCCAGCAGCCCTTTAACGGGACGCTGGCACACGACAAAAAACTGGTGTACGATGCGATACGGGCCGGTCATACTTGGATAGGCTACGATCTTTTAGCGCCCACAGTAGGTTTTCGCTTTACGGCCCGCAGCATCAATAACCATGCAATTATGGGAGATGATCTGATGCGGATGGGAGCAACAAAATTCCAAGTCCACACTCCCCATAGTGGCGACATTCGCTTGCTGTGCAACGGCCAGGTCGTAGCCCGCGCTAGAGGCCAACAACTCGAGCACACAACTGCCGAGCCGGGCGCGTATCGAGTTGAGGCCTATCGCCGGCACTTGTTGGGCCAGCGGGGTTGGATTTTCAGCAATCCGATCTATGTCACATAAGAACGGGATACGTGATGCACAAAGCGTGACGTTGTGACAGTGTCACAATATGACTTGTCCTCACATCAAATACCCATTCAGGTTTCTAGATAATAACTACCTGGTCCACAACACATTTTTGATACCGAGTTAGATGATCAAGATTGACGATATTTCTGGAGAAAAAGCCAAAACTATAGTGTTTGAATGATTCTCTGACCGTTGGAATAGATCGCGCTTGCAGTTTGACTTTTGCAGAATATATTGTCACGCTGCAAGTGTTTTTTTTGCCAAGTCCCGTCATAGGCAGCCGTTTCCGCAGTAATGGATGCCCTATTTTGGGAAACACCCTCAGGGACGAAAATCGCAGGGGCACAGTTCTCGTACCCCTTGTCGAGTTGCCGCTGTGCGAGGCGGAACAAGAAAGCTTCGCAGCCGTAGCCGCGATTTCCATATCGCGCGGTATGGAAACCGCGACTACATTTTTATACTTTCCTATAATACAAGAAAAAGGGAACAGTATCGGGCAGTTCAAGCCACCGCGTTACACAGATATAGAGATGATTCAGTTGCTAAAGTCTCTCACCGCAGAGCGTGAGTAGTCCGCGAATTCAACGGATTAGGGGGC
The DNA here is from genome assembly GCA_024232355.1 of Chloroflexota bacterium. Next base: position 30,844 of record JAAEPW010000798.1, read on the forward strand.
TGTGCAATCCCGACGGAAAATCGCCAGCACCCCACCAGTGCTTTCTTTTGCGGTGAGAACAAAGGCGGTTTCTGACCATCAAGCAAAGCCCCGCTCTCGCTAACACGAGAGCGGGGCTGATTGCCAAATTTGAACGCAAAAGCGTGTTATTTTGCCTTCACAATCGCCTCTGAGGGGCAGACATCCACACACTGCATCTCCTCAAAGTGACCCTTGCACTCGACACACTTTTCTGCATCAATTTCAAAGATCTCGTCCCCCTCGGTAATAGCCGAGACGGGGCACTCGAGTTCACAAGAACCACAAGCGATGCACTCATCCGTGATTTTCATTGCCATTCGTTTCACCTCCTTCCGGTTAAAAAATTTTTAGGGAGACTTTACACCATCCAAAATCAGTAACAGTGCCTCCCGATGAACTGTTTATAAACAACTAGCACCATCTAGCAAATTGAAAACGGTTGCACCGACGATCCACACACCAACCTACGGATTGCACACGTACACCTACACCTGCTCCACGCCTGGTCCGCTTTCGAAATAGTCGATATTCTTCTGAATGTCGTCCTCGTACGCTGATGGCACGTCATCTTGATGAAAGATCGCCTTTTGCTCACATTCATCCTCGCAAGAGCCGCACTCGATACAGGACTCGGGATTGATGTAATAGGTCAGCCACTCGGGGTCACCTTCGATAAAAAAGATGACATCATCGTTTGGGCAAGCCTCCACACAAGAATCACAACGCTCACATAGTCTGGTAATCACATAGGACATTTTTCTTTACCGCCATTCTGATATGATATATGGACTCGCACTTGCAAGAGACGCTTCCCATTCTAATGAGATTTGAATCTTTGTCAAGGTGTCACTAGACATCATTCATCAAGTCATAATGTCACACCACACCGTTTTTCTTTTGACACGCTTGTGTTATACTGTAAAATCTCTGTCGAACAAATCGCTTGCGCACTCGGCGTGACAACGAGAACAACGATTACCATAAATCTGATATCCACCTACACGAGGACAAACTTGCAATCTACAACATTTAATCTCATCGACTGGCTCTTGGCTTCTCTACCCATTCTGGCCGTTCTCATCCCGATGCTCCGCTTCCGTTGGGGAGGGGCCAAGGCTGGCGCGGTCGGGTGGACCGTGGCATTGCTCATCGCTGCGTTCCGATTCGGCGCGGGCTGGCAAATGCTGGCCATAGCGCAAGTCAAAGGATTATTGCTAACTCTATTCGTGCTTTACATCACCTGGGCCGCCCTGCTTCTCTATCGCGTCGCCGACGAAGCCGGGGCACTGACAGCCATCGGCGTGGGACTGCCCCGCCTCACACCCGACCGGGGATTGCAAGCGCTGCTCCTGGGCTGGATTTTTGGCGCTTTTCTACAAGGCGTGAGCGGTTTTGGCGTGCCGGTAGCGATCGTCGCTCCGTTGCTGGTAGGCTTGGGGTTTCCGCCGGTGGCCGCCGTCGTCATCGCCTCGGTGGGACACTCGTGGGCCGTCACCTTTGGCTCGTTGGGCTCTTCTTTTTATGCCCTCATCGCGGCCACAGGATACAGCGGAGAATCATTGGCTCCTTGGTCGGCAGTGATGCTGGGGCTATCCTGCTTTGGCTGTGGAGCCGGAACGCTGTGGGCTGCGGGGGGGAGACGCACGCTGCAAAAGGGGCTGACCTCGCTGCTTGTCATTGGGTCAGCGATGGCCGTGAGCCAGTTCCTTGCCGTCACCAATGGGCTATGGGCTATCGGAGGAATGGTGGGAGGACTGGCCGGGTTGGTAGTTGGCGTGGTGTGGGCGCGCTGGCAGGCGCGGGGAGAACGCGGATCGGGCGAACTGCAAATAGTTCGTAGATTGGCGGATCGGAAAACAAATTCATCCACGCAGTCAGAGACTCCCGACAATGGAATACCTCTCGGTTGGGCGTTGTTTCCTTATGCGCTCCTGGTCACCATCGTATTGGCGGCCCAATTGATCCCGCCAGTACGCGATTTCTTGGGACAAGTGGTCATCCGCATCGAGTTCCCCGAACTGACCACTGCCCGTGGCTGGACAATAGCCGCAGGCACAGGCCGAAAAATCAACGTCTTTGGCCACGCCGGGGCACTGCTGACGTATGCCGCCGTCCTCACCTACGTGCTGTACCACTTGCAGGGCCGCTACGCCCCCGGAACGGTGAGCCGCATCGCGCGCACCGTCGTCCAGAAAGCGACGCGTTCCAGCCTGGGGATCGCGGCGATGGTGGGAATGGCGGTGACGATGGAACACGCGGGGATGACGCACCTGCTGGCCGACGGGGTGGCGCGTGTAGCCGGGGCGGCTTTCCCCTGGGTTTCGCCGTTCATCGGCGTGCTGGGGGCCTTTATGACCGGCTCTAACACCAACTCGAACGTCGTCTTTGGCAATATGCAGCAACACGTGGCGACGTTGGTCGGCGTAAGTCCGATCATCATCCTGGCAGCGCAGACGGCAGGCGGGGCCATCGGTTCGATGTTCGCCCCGGCCAAGGTTATCGTGGGATGCAGTACGGTAGAGTTGGGAGGCAAAGAAGGACCTGTGCTTCGAGCCGTGATGCGCTATGGCGTGACTATCGTGGTTGGGATTGCCCTGGCGACGGGGATAGCCATTTACGTTTTCCCACATTGATTTTGAACGCAAAGGTGGGGTCTTGTAGCTCTCAACCGGACGACGAGCCGCGTTTCAGTAGTTTCCACACCTATCTTGAGCAAATGATTGAATGCCTGTCTACTCTTCGAATCCTGGCCATTCAATGATTTTACTACAGTCCCGCATATCTCCAAAGCATTCGAAGAACGCTTCTATTTCCATCGGTTCAAAATACATTAGATCAGTAACGACAAAATCTCTGAAATATGGAGGAATGTCCCACAAAACTACATGGACCCCTTGCTTAGGATAATCAAGGTTTGTTACCTGATACTCGTCTGGAGAACAAGTGTCGGGATGGGTCAACAGTATCAATTCTGGCTCTCCATATTTGTCAATGACCTCTCCTAGAGTGTGGGTTCGCTCAGTAATCCAAATCCATTCCACAACTTTGTCATCTAGGGATAGAACTACTATTACTTTTCCATAGTAATTCCAGTATTCCCAGTTCTCTGCCTCCACCTGACTTATATCGTCAGGCTCCCCGAGAATAGCTATAACCTGTTCTTTGGTACTTTGTCCCGGCACGAGTCCTTGGTAACTTGGAGGCAGAGGAAAACCAGTGTCGTTCTTATTCCCCGTTGAACATCCTATCAGGGCTAGAATGTATGACAAAACGATCAATCTGATCAGCTTTTTCATTATTTGGACCTTGTACTAGATCGAGAAAGCCAGAGATTTGATTTGCAGGAAATCTGGATTGCTGAGCTATCCCAAATCCCCCAAACTAAAATCATATGCACTCAAAATAGACTTGGGAAACTCGAATCGCACCGTCTTTAACGGATCGACCACCTGGCAGAATTTGAGCTCGCCAGCGATGCTCATGATCATTCCTGCCTCGTTCACGCCCATCCCGACCATTTCCGTCAGGAATTGGGCCATACGGTGGATGGCGCCATCAGTAGCCTCGTCGATGGTGGGGGCAGAGTGAACGGCGGCTACCAGGTCGGCGGTCTCTAAAAAGGGCGTGGGTAGTTTGGCTTGTTTGAGCACCCGCGTGCTAAAGATCGCCTCGCCCGCCGTCTCCAGCCCGCAGACCACGATCTCGCCATCCCCCATCACCGAGTGCATGTCGCCCATCCCCAGCAGCGCCCCATCGACGTTGACCGGTAGATAGACCGTACAACCAGCCCCGATGAGCGTACAGTCCATATTGCCGCCGTGGGCATCGGGGGTGCCGTTGGGCACCGGCTCGCCCTGAGGGGCCACGCCGATGACGCCGATCATGGGTTTGATAGGCAACCGTACCTTGTCATTGAAAACGGCTTGGCCCTCTTCCATACGAAAAATCCTGGTCTCTACCTCGGTAATGATGTCGCCCAAGGCTCCCTCACCGGGAACAGTCACCATTACGCCCTGGTCGGCTGTCCTGACGTCTTGAATTTCCACAGCCAAGACGTCTCCGGGGTGTGCGCCACGTACATAGACCGGGCCGGTAGCCGGATTCACCCGTTCCCAATCCAGGTCGTCTATCATGTCTGATTCTGACTGTATCTGACCACAAAAGCAATCGTGGGTCTCCATCTGGACTGTCTCGCCTGGCTCGATTTCCAATGCGGGTTTGAGGTCCGTGGAAAAGGCGTAAAAGACTGTGTCTCTGGTCAATTTCTTTGTCATTGCTAAATACTCCTTGGCAAAGTAAATAATCCCCTTGTAAAATGTTGGTATCACTTGTTAACCACAGCCGCTTGGCGCTAAACCGCCAAGCTCATAGCCGAACCCTGCTACGCGGGCTCTGCACAGCCGCCGCAGGAGGGTGCGGATGCTACGCATCCGACAGCTTTTGAGCAGAGTGGTTCAGTACCCGGCGAGGCAGTCAGAGCATTAGCAACACTCTAACGGGGAACTATCGCAAAGTAAACCTAAACTCTAACATTGTTTCTGAACAACGCCTATGGCCCCGTCTCTCCGTCCTGCGGTGGCACATAACCGGGGCCATGATGATAAGCCGCGCGACGAGAGGAGTATGTGCTCACAAAAGAATCACTATAGACCTGATTGCCCTCGGCATCCAAAACTCGCCGCCCAATTGTCGCCGTCATCCCGTTCACCGCCGACTGCCATTTGATCACCGTCCCCGGTGCTAACGTCTCGTCCAATTGGTAAATGGGCGGGCCGGGCGCTGTTCGGTCAGAGATGTCCGGGCCATCTTTCTCTACTTGGCGACCATCGTCAGTAGAGTAAAAGCGAAAGACCAACCGGTGCGCCCCTTCTTCGATCTCGGTCTCGATCAACAGCGGGTAGGAGCGGTCGTTGGTGAACTGAAAATCGACCAGCGGCGAGTAGACGGTGGCATCCATACCCAGCCCCGCGCCCATCAACTCGTAGTAACCCACCCGGTAGGTATGATACCACCACTGGTCAACAGGGTAGCCCCCAAAAAAGGCTGCGCGGAAAGCAGTGGTAGAAACCTGGCAAATACCGCCACCGACCTCTATAGCCAGTTGCTCTCCAGCGATGATGTAGGATTCATCGTACCCAGTCTCGGCGGTCACCTCTCCCAGGTAATGGTTGAAAGAAAATGTTTCTCCCGGCCCAATCACAATGCCGTCAAACTTGGGCGTTGCTACCCGGATGTTGTTGTCTCGCCCGGAAGGCGAGTCGATAAAATAAGAGTCTCCTTCGACCACCAACTCGACGATGCCCAACTCTTCGGCGGTGGCGGTGTCGGGATAGCGGGGGGAAACCGTCTGTACGACCAGAGGCACGTGGTGATTGCCCGCCAACAGTTCCTGCACGATACGCGCCACGCTGGTCTCGACGTCGAGCGCCCGGCCTTTTACGCTGGGACTGATCGGCTCCAACTGGCCCAGATCGTCGTTGAAATGGAACCGGGCGTCCATCGGCTCAACTGCCAGCGTGGCAGTCAACCCCCGCACATAGGATCGCAGCGCACCCTCGTCCAACGTTGTGTGCAACTCGTCCCCTTTGGTCTGGATCACCAACATGCTGACCAATTGCTCCACCGGGATCACCCACGGGCTGGGGTCGCCCTCGCGAGGTTGGTCGAGCACCAGTGTGAGCGGACCGTTCAGCAGTGCCTCCGCTTCGGCACGGGCAGCTTGGGCGTCGGCAACGGCGGGCAGAACCTCGTGAACGACCAGCGTTACCTCACCAGGGGCCAACCGGGTCACAGCCTGCGATAGCGCCGCCAGAGACGCGTCCACATCCAGGTGACGCCCTGCCTCGGCCACAGTGGCGACTGGGGTAACGCCGTCGAGGGAAAACACGGCATTGGTAGAGGGTACGTTGATCTGCTCGGCCAGCGTCTCCAAATAGAGGCGCGCCACTTGCTCATCGTACACGACGACGGGGCTAAAGTCCTGACCGTAAACCATCAGGCGCATATGAGTCAGCAGGTTGTCCGTCCACGGAGACGAAACATCGCGCCCCAAGTAGTAAACGGGTACCAGCGTGGCCCACGGCTCAAATCGCAGGCCCATATCGGTGGAGCGGGCAGACCAAGAACGGCCCAGCCCGTACAATGTCACCCTGGGTGCGTCTAGCCCGAGACCGTTCTCCAATGCGACAACGGCCTCCTCTGGTCGCATACCGCCCAAGTCTACGCCCCACACCGACACACCAGGATAGATGAGATCAGCGTAATAAAGCTCGAAAACCAATACCGACCCAATCAAAAGGGCAACCAGCATACCAAAAAACAGAACCAACAGCACACGAATCTTCATCTCGGATTGTTATCCCTCATTCAGGTCACCCACCACCGCGGTCAATCATCCAACCATGAATAATATTGATCGGCATAATAGGGGATGCGAGGAGAGATGAGCCGAATGATCGCCAGCCCAAAGACAAACCCTCCAATATGCGCCCACCAGGCCACGCCCCCGCCGGAAATAAAGTTAGCAGTCGTCAGGGTCAGGAAACCGTTAAACAACTGGGAAACAAACCAGAAACCTAAATAGATCACGGCTGGGAGTTCGACGATGCGGATAAAGTAAAAGATGGGCACGAGGGTCACGACACGCGCATGAGGATAGAGTACCAGATACGCCCCCAACACGCCTGCGATGGCCCCACTGGCCCCCACCATCGGAAGATGTGAGTCAGAGTTGGTCGCCAGGTGAGCGGCACTGGCCGCAAAACCACTACACAAATAGAACAGCAGGTAACGAAAAGACCCCAGACGATCCTCGATGTTATCCCCGAAAATGTAAAGAGCCAGCATATTGGAAATCAAGTGCCACCAACCACCATGCATAAATACCGAGGTGAACAAAGTCAGCCAATTGATCACACTGCCGCCTGCCCAAAACCGAGTCGGCACCAGGCCCCAACTTCCGATGAACTGGTCCAGTTGACCGTCGCTCAAGATACTCTCGAACAAAAAGACCAACACGTTGAGGCCAATAAGGATCACATTGACGATAGGGAACCGTCGAGATGGTATGGTGTCTCGCAACGGGATCATAGCCACTCCTTTACATTTTACCGTTTTGCGCAATTACAGTATACTACACCTAACGTGAATTGCAATTTTGGCAAATTCTTTCGAATAAAAGTAGAGCCCACCACGTTATAAGAGTATACAGAAAGGACAGGCAGCGGATTGAGTAGCCGACCAGCAGCATCAGCAAATATCAACGCACTACACCTAGAGCTGATCACCCAGGCCCAGCAAGGAGACAGGCGGGCCTTTGGTGAGCTGGTCCGATCTCACCGGGAGGGAGTGGTCAACGTGGTGTACCGAATGTGTGGAGACACAAATCTGGCCGAGGATGCGGCGCAAGAAGCGTTCATCCGCGCGTGGAAACACCTGCCCAATTATCAGCCCCGGTCGCCGTTCCGCAACTGGCTGTATCGCATCGCCACCAATGCCGCGCGAGACACGCTACGCCGCGAACGGGAGACAGTGGATGTGGATGATCTACCACTGGTCGCTTCGGGCGTGGGGCCGGAAGAGGCAATGGAGAGAGCAGAGCGGGGCGAGCGGGTGCAGCAAGCGGTGCTGGCGCTACCGGAGGCCAGCCGTACGGTGCTGATCTTACGGGAATACGAGGGGCTCTCCTATCGAGAGATCGCCGACACGTTGAGCATTCCCATCGGCACGGTAATGTCGCGGCTGAACTATGCCCGCAAACGGCTACGAAAATCGCTAACCCCTTATCTGGAGGTACTATGAACAATAAACATATGACAGCCTGGCTAGGCGCATATCACGATGGCGAATTGCGGGGGCTCCGCTTGCAAAAGGTCGAGGCACACCTGGCACACTGCGAGGTGTGTCGCGCAGAACTTGCAGAGCTGCAAGCACTGACAACCCTGTTACAAATCAGCCCCGCGCCCGAAACTCTCCTCCAGCCCGATCGCTTTGCGGCGCAGGTCGGATTACGACTTTCCCGCCGTCCGGCACAACCAACCTGGAGAAGAGCGCTAGAAGTCGGTTGGCGGCTAACACCAGTGGGGCTATTGGGGACATTGGTCTTTGTCCAAGCAGCACTCTTGGTATCTGGTGTCATTCTAAGAGCACTACAATTTGGCCTGGGGAGTGACGTGATTGCGTCGTGGCTGCCGGCTACCCAACAAGGATCGTGGCTGACCACGGCCCTCAACCTCTCCAGCGTAAACCTGAACGGTCTGGCACAGATGGCATCACAACTGTTGAGCAACGGAGGCCCGCTGGGCTGGGGTTTGATGCTAAACTTGGCATCGATAGTGGTGATCGGTCTATTGTACTTGAGCTGGATGGCCAGTTGGTGGGCCCGTCAACAACACAATAGTAAGGAGACAATAACAGAATAAACATGGACGAAAAATCCAGAATGAGCAGGCGGCGCTTTCTGGCGCTGGCCGGAGGAACAGTTGGAGTGACAACACTGGCCTGCTGCGGCTTGATGACGTTGAGCCCGCAACAGTCAGAAACTGATTTTATTGAATCAAATTGTAGAGGTGAAAACGAAATGAGTGAAAAGATTCTAGTAACATACGCGAGCAAGTGCGGGTCTACCAGTGAGGTGGCCGAGTCCATTGGACGAGCGTTATGTACCAATGGTACGGCAGTGGATGTGCAACTGGCGAAAAATGTGACCGACGTCAGCCCCTACCAGTCCGTAATTATAGGCAGTGCCATTCGTATGGGGCAATGGCTGCCCGAAGCGGTCAAGTTTGTAGAGACGCATCGAGACACACTAAACCAAGTACCTGTGGCCTACTTTACCGTCTGTATGACGCTCCAAGATGACACGGAGGAAAACCGGCGTGAGGTGTCAACCTATATAGACCCAGTGCGAGAGATCGTGCAACCCGTAAACGTAGGCGCGTTTGCCGGAGCGATGGACTATGATCAACTAGCCCTCCCGTTCCGGTTGATACTAAAAGCAATGAAGGTTCCTGAAGGCGACTATCGGGACTGGAACGCCATTCGAGCCTGGGCAACCAACGTGGGCCCAACGTTATTGAACGCCTAGTATCACGAATCGAGAAAGGAGATCGAAATGGATCATATCAAGATTTTGCAACGAGCTTGGGAAACCACGTGGCGCTACAGAGCGCTGTGGATCTTTGGCATCATCCTCGCACTGACCACCGCTAGTGGGGGAAGCAGCGGTGGTAGCGGCAGCAGCGGCCCTAGCAATAGCAACGGTACTTATCCACCCAGTGACTTTCCCTGGTCAGAGTGGACATACACTTGGGATGACAATATTCCTCCCCAGGTGGTAAATATATTGATCGTCGCTGGTATTGGTGTGACCTGTGTGATTCTCTTTATGGTCATCGCGGGAACGATCGCACGCTATGTGTCAGAAACGGCATTGATACGCATGGTGGACGATCACGAAGAGACCGGCGAGCAGCGCAGCATACGCGAGGGATTCCGGTTGGGCTGGTCGCGTACTACACTCCAGCTCTTTCTGATCAACCTGCTGATCAGCTTGCCAACGATAATGATTTTCATCATGCTGTTCGCACTGACGGCTGCTCCAATGTTGCTCTGGATCACGGGCAGCACACCCGCGAGAATAATCGGCGTGGTCGCCACAGTCGGCTTGTTCTTTTTGATCCTCTTTTTGGCCATAGTGGTTGGAACAGTGTTCGATCTGCTAAAAAAATTCTTCTGGCGAGCGTGCGCACTGGAGAATTTGGGAGTGTTGGACTCGATTCGCGAGGGATTCAACATGGTAAGACACCACTTGAAGGATGTGGGCATCATGTGGCTCATCATGATCGGCGTGCGCATCGGTTGGGCGATCACAATGATCGTTACCTTTATCGTGCTGTTACCTGTAACACTCTTGTTGGTCCTGGTAGGGGGTGTGCTGGGCGGACTACCGGCGCTGTTGATCGGCGGGTTGGTTGGCCTATTCATCCAGGGACCGGTGCCGTGGATCATAGGCGGACTCATCGGTCTCCCAATATTCATCCTGATTTTAGCAGCACCATGGTTGTTTCTGAGTGGGTTGATGGAGACGTTCAAGTCCAGCACGTGGACGCTGACCTACCGAGAACTGCGCGTCCTGGACGAGTTGGAGCCCGAGCCAGCGATAGAGGCCGAATTAAAGATGGGCGAGTGGGACGAGTTGGATGAACCCGATCTGGATCTATTGCCAGACAATTCTTGAACGTAAGGGAATTCCAGAGAAATAAATCTCCCAAACAGATTTTGTGGTGCAGTCAACAACACCTTGAAAAGACAGATTATGACGAAATTCCTTGAGCTTTTCCGGTCATTTTGTAACTTGGCAATTTATGAGATTCTCCGCCGCAAATTTTGGGAGGACTTGAAAACTGGAAAAGCCTAAAGCGTGAAACGAGGAGGTGATAAAATGAGCAAAAACGTTGACCGTCTGTTGGCACAGGAATTCACGTGCGCCCGGTGCAAGCACGAGGGCGCACACGTCGAGCGATTAGCGATGTCGGGAACGGGAATATCACGACTGCTAGAGATTCAGGCCTATCGCTATGCGTTTGTCTCTTGCAACCACTGCGGCTATACCGAAGTGTACAACCTGCGCACGCTGCAAGGCAAGGACAATTTGGGAACATTTCTGGAGGTTCTCTTTTCAAACTAGCCCAAGGTACGGTTGCTACAACATCAAGACGGCTCCGAGCATGGAGCCGTCTTGATGTTGTCAATCAAGTTTGCCAAAAATTGGTTCGGACCAAAGTTCAGCGAGCGGGCAAATCAACCGGACGCCCATCCTCCAGCATTACCCGCCAAGTGGGCACCCAGGCCAGACCACAGAACTCGACCGTCACGTCGGTGCGGCGTGGCTTGACCTCAAACTCTTCGACATCATCCAGTTTTTCGGCCCAGAGATCACTAATGTCGGCAGCCTGTTCCTCCCATTGAGCCTTTAAATCCTCCAGTTGTTGTTCGAAATCCTCGATGGCCTCTATCGACTCTTGAACCTCGGCCTCAGCCTGCTTGGTCATTCGCCGCTTGCGACTGGAGCGGGAAATCACAGACGATGACCGCCGCCGAGAAAATAGGTTAAGGGCCGATTCGCCCAACGTCAGTAGTTCTTCCCGCTTGCGGGCCTCCAACTCGTCCTGATCCGCGGTCAGTTCCCGTTGCTCGCGGCGCAGCCTCTGCTGGACGCGCGACATTTTCTGATCCATCTTGACACGGGCCTTTTTCAGATCAGCATCCCGCTTGCGACGGGCCACCTCTTCACAACGCACACGGAAATCGCGGGGATTTTCGCCCGCCGTACCGTACACATCAAGAGCCGGGTTATACAAGATATTGGTGGACGTGTTATAGTAAACGTGATCGGCAAAGTCTTTCTCCAAGCGCTTTAGGTCGCGGGAACGGGTCAGTGTCGAGATCACCGGCTCATAGCTCCCCTCCCCCACTGGCCGAGACGACAAGTCGTTCTGGCCGACCTCAGCCTGTCCCTCATCCCAATTGACCCTCATAGGTCCTTCACCGGGCTGTACCAACCGCGCCACGGTCACTTGACGGTCCACACCCCGCTTCCGGTCCAGCATCCGCACCGTGCCCAGGGCCAATAATTGCGGCGCATAGACCATCTGTCGCTTCCGCATCAACATCGACCGCCCGGATTGTTCCTCGTGGTTTCGCAGCGCCCACTCAAAAGCAGTGGTCGGAGAGAGAAAGACCTGGGGAACGTCGGGCGGAATCGTGGGAGGAACAGACGTCAAGCCAGGAAATGTGGGCTCGGGCGGACGTCTCTCATCCTGGACCGGTTGTGCAGACGGCTCAACCGGCTCGGGCGCCCTCCCGACGGAGAACGACACGCCTGCTGCATCCTCACGAGCCGGAGGGGCAGAACGCGGGGTCAGGGCAGCCAACTCTCGCACCTGTTTCCGGGTCAGGGGGCCGCGCAAATAGGACATGGCCCAGCGCGTGTGGAAAAAGACTGGCGGCCCCGCGTGGATGTCGTGGAATAGAAATACGCGGGACTTGAGCGCGGCCAACGCCCGCTCAACCGTGCGGCGGTCCATTGTCGCACCAGCCTCGGCAATTGCGCCCTCCAACCCCTCCATCACACGGCGCTTGTCCCGTTCCGCCCGCAGTGAGCCAACGGCCCACGTGCCAGCGTTGGTCAGCCCCTTGTAATCCAAATCTGCCGGGTTCTGCGTCGAGAGCACGACGCCCAAACCCGCAGCACGCCCTTGCTTGACCAGCGCCAGCAACGGGGCTTTGCTCGGCGGATTTTTCGGATACGGGGGAAAATAGCCAAAGACCTCGTCAAAATAGACCAACGCCCGCAGATCGGTGGTACCCGATTGCGTGCGCAGCCAGTCTCGCACCGCCTCTAGGAAAAGGGTGACAAAGAACATCCGTTGCGCGTCGTTCAAGTGCGCCAGGTAAAAGATGCTGGCCTGAGGACGACCGTCGGCGGCGTAGAGCAATGATCCCACGTCCAGCCCCGTCCCCTCTTGCCAGGTCTCAAAACCAGGGGCAGCAATGAGGTTGTTCAGCGACCGGGTCAGCGCAAAACGGTCCTTTTCCGGGAAAAAAGTCTCTAGCTCAAAGACCCCCACCTGCTGGAAAGGCGGATTTTGCAGCAACCGGATCAGCTTGGGCAAACTGAGTTGCTCCCCGCTGCGCCAGACGTGCTCGATGATGCGTGCCAGCAAAATGTGCTCGGGGCTCTGGAGTGGATCGGCCTCAACGCCCACCAGCCCCAGCAAAGCTGACACGATCCCCCCGATGCGCTCGCGCAAAGCTTCCGTGTGCTCGTCCCAATCAAGAGCAGGTGTGTCAAAGAAATGGAGCACATCCACCGGCTGGCCCGCTGCCGAGCCAGGCGTAAAGACCGTAAACTGTGCCTTTTGGCGCAGACGCGCAATGCGTTCTTTGGAGATGTCCCACTCGGCCAACCCATCCTGCCATTTGCGGGCCGTCTCGGTAGCATACTCCTCGACGCTCATGCCGCGCCGCCGAGCGCCCTCCAGATCGATCCAGGGGGCAAAATCTTCCGAGCGCAGATCCGGAAAGGTCAGCATTAGGTTGCAGATATCGCCCTTGGGATCGAGGATGAGCACAGGAATACCCTGAAGCAGTGCCTCCTCCAACAGAATGATACCCAGCCCCGTCTTGCCAGAACCCGTCATGCCAAGAATGACGCCGTGGGTAGTGAGATGCCGGGCATCATAGAAAATGGGTTCGTCGGTGACTTGGCCCTTGCGGAGATCATGCTCGCGGCCCAGATAGAGCTTGCCGTGAGCGTTGTCGACGTTATCAATTTCACTCATCATTGCCTCCTGTCGTGGTATGGGACCATTGTACTCGGAGAAGAAAAAGATGCAAGTAAAAAGCATAGCCCATTCTGGACGACACTCCTCCGTAACAGAATTGTAACCAAAGCTGGAAAAAAAGTGCTGTATACTGATAATTGGAGCAAATAATTGTCGAACGAGAGAACCATAATGAATAACCAACAAACCGAGATCCTAGATGATATCCTCATCGTCGACGACAATCCAATCAATCTTCGCTTGTTATCTCGTATGCTGTCTACACAGGGATACAAAGTTCGGGCTGTGTCCAACGGCCCACGGGCGATAGAATCTGCGCAAACAACGCCCCCCGATCTGATTCTGCTCGATGTCAATATGCCGGACATGAACGGCTACCAAGTTTGCCTACACCTAAAGGCCAACGAACGCACCTGTACCATCCCCATTATCTTTATCAGTGCCTTGGATCAAACAGAAGACAAAGTCCAAGCATTCGCCGTCGGCGGCGTGGATTACATCACCAAACCCTTCCAATTTGAAGAGGTCGTGGCTCGCGTCGAAACTCACCTTTCCTTGCGGCATATACAAAAACATCTAGAAAAGCTAGTCGAGGCCAAAGTAAACGAACTAGAACTCGCCGACACAAATCAACTGACCTCGTTGGGCATGGCCACCTCCGGAATGACTCGAGAATTAAAGCAACTTTTGACCACCATCACTTCCGACACTGATCATCTCAAGACAATCATCCAGCAAGCTGACGACAAACATACCGGCAAAACGAAAAATTCCTCCGCCAAGACTCATCTTATGAACGAACTGTACCAGGTAGGAGAGAGCCTGGAACAGAACGTTGCCCAGTGCCGTCAGATTATTGACCATCTGCTCAACCTGAACCTAGATTCGAAAGCAGCGTCATAAATTCACGCACCGATCACCAACATCCTCACAGAAAATCACCCCAAAACTGGCTCTGCATCGTCTTGGAAATCTGCAAGAGTTGGGCTATAATTCATTTATCGAGTTGTGACATTTTCATTGACATACTTTATCCTCTTTGGTCCAATCTACAAACTCGAGCAACAGTCCAAGTCTACATCGACTCCATCAAACGCTCATATTCACACATAATCAGAACCAGACCCGTCGGAGGGAAAGATGAACAACCCATATACTGAGACTCTGGAGAATATTTTGATCGTTGATGATATTCCAGCTAACCTACGCTTGCTCTCTCAGATGCTGTCTGAGCAAGGATACAGTGTTCGAGCTGTGACCAATGGTCCGCGCGCACTGGAATCTGTGCGCGCAATGCCCCCCGACTTGATCCTGCTCGACATCAAGATGCCGGGCATGAACGGTTACCAAGTTTGCCAACGCCTAAAAGCCAACGAACAAGCCTGTGATATCCCCATCATCTTTATCAGTGCTCTGGGTGAAACCAATGACAAGATAAATGCTTTCGCCGTAGGGGGCGTGGACTATATCACCAAGCCTTTCCAAGTTGAAGAAGTATTGGCCCGCATTGAAACCCACCTGGGTTTGCGAGATATGCAAAGACAAATTCAAAAAATCAATGACGAGTTGGAAAAACGGCTTGGGGAATTGGGCTGCTCCAACACCGAATTGCAAGCGCGTAACGAAGAACTGGATGCTTTTGCCCACACTGTGGCCCACGATCTCAAGAACCCACTGGCATCTCTGACGCTTCATACCTCTTGGATGAAAAAAAGCTGGCGCACTATGCAATCGGGGGAAATCCAAGAGTCGCTAGATGTTGTTGCCAATGCAGGGCAAAAAATGACTCGCATTGTAGACGAATTGTTGCTGCTGGCCAGTATCCGCCGAGAACAAGTGCAAACAACACCTTTGGACACAGCCAGCATCGTGGAAACAGTCCAAGAACGCATGAGCGGTATGATCAAAGAACACAAGGCCGAGATTGTATTGTCCCCTGAACAGGTTTGGCCAGTGGCACTGGGCTATGCGCCTTGGATCGAGGAAGTATGGATCAACTATATCAGCAACGCGATCAAGTACGGCGGGCAATCGCCTCAAATAAACTTGGGGGCAACATCTGAAGCAGACAATATCGTTCGTTTTTGGGTGCGCGACAATGGTCCAGGCCTGACTCCCGAACAGCAGTACCGCCTGTTCGTACCATTCGAGCGGCTGAACGAGGTGCGCGTTCAAGGGTATGGGCTGGGATTATCCATCGTGCGCCGGATTTTGGAAAAACTGGGGGGCGAGGCCGGCGTGACAAGCGAACCAGATCAAGGAAGCACATTTTTCTTCACTCTACCGGGCGGTGAAACATCAGGAGAATGATTATGGCGTCAACGGATAAAACTAGAGGCAACATTCTTGTTGTCGACGATATAGCTACCAGTCGGCAACTATTGGCCTCTCTGCTCGTCAAAAACGGCTATGATATCCAGACGGCCAACGACGGTGCGCTGGCGCTGAACATGGTCCATACAACAATACCAGACCTGATCTTGCTGGACATCCAGATGCCAGGAATGGATGGCTACCAAGTATGCCAACACCTCAAGGCAGACGAGCGAACTTGCGATATACCCGTCATCTTTATCAGTGCCCTACAAGATCCCCAAGACAAAGTCAAAGGCTTTGCTGTTGGAAGCGTAGATTACATTACCAAGCCCTTTCAGGCAGCAGAAGTACTAGCACGCGTAGAGACGCATATGGCCTTTCGGAGTGCACAAAAAGAGATCGAGATGCAAAACACACAGCTTGTGCAAGAAGTCGCAGATCGAATGCAAGCATCCCATGCACTGGCAGAAAGGGAAAAGCAATATCGTTGGCTAGTTGAACACGCCTCAGACATCATTTATCGCTACGAATACATTCCCCAACCCGGTTTTACTTATGTCAGTCCGGCAATCATGGCTCTTACTGGCTATACGCCGGAGCAACACTACACGGATCCTCAAATGAGCCAGAAATTGATCCACCCTGACGACCGGCATCTATGGGAAGTAATGTCCGAGGGGAAAATCGCATCAGATGCCAACATCACCCTCCGCTGGATACACAAAGATGGAAGGATTATTTGGACCGAACATAGCATCACGCCCGTTCTTGGCTCCTCGGGCAATCCAGTCGCGATACAGGGTATTGCACGTGACATCACAACAACCAAACAAGCCGAGAAGGTATTGCGCTACCAGGCCTTGTTGTTAGAAAACATCTCGGACGCCATCATCTCTACCAATGCAGATTTCAAGATCCAAAGTTGGAACCGGGCTGCCGAAGCGATCTATGGCTGGCGTGCCGATGAGGTCATTGGACGATCATTTCTTGAGGTGCTTCAAGCAGAGCATTCACAAAACCAGCACAAGATTATGGAACAGTTCCCGACAAACAAATACCAGCAAGGTGAAGCCGTCCATCGGCACAAGGACGGAACACCGATCCATATTCTTGGCTCAATGACGCTGCTAAAAGACAATGAGGGAAACGTAATCGGCGGAGTGGGTGCCAACCGCGACATTACCGAACGCAAACAAATGGAAGAAGCACTTTGGCAACGCAACCGCGAGCTGACCACACTTTATGAGGCTACCACGGCGATCAGTTCTGATTTCTCCCTGAATGCTGTCCTTCAAACTGTCGCTGGACAAATGACAAAAGCCCTCAATTCAACTGGGTGCACGTTGTCTCTTTGGAACCGTGAACGGAACCTGATCGAGGTGCTGGCTGATTACGCCCTAGATCAACCTGCTGACAAAATAGATGTACCCGGCACAACCTATGATCTGGAGAATTACCCCAACATACGCCGTGTATTAAAGACCCGCCAACCAATAGTGATCCAGCACGACGATCCAACAATCAGTAAGGCTGGAGCAAGTTGGATAAAAGAACAAAAGGTGCAAACCCTACTGATGCTACCCTTGATAGTGCGCGACCAGGTATTGGGGCTGGTAAAGTTAGTTGATGCCATAAAGACGCACAACTACTCACCAGGAGAAATTCGTCTGGCTCAGAGCATAGCGGCCCATGCAGCGATCGCTATCGAGAATGCCCAATTGTATGAAGCAGCCCATCACGAAATTGCCGAGCGTCGACGAGCTGAAACAAAAGCTGAACGACGCGCAGCTCAAACTGCACTGATCTACGAGGTGGGCCAGCGTGTAAGTGGAGAACTGGAACTGGAAGCCCTGTTACTCGAGATCGTGACTGCCGTGCGTGATGCCTTTGACTATTACAACGCGAGTCTACTATTGCTCGACAAGAAAACCCAGTATCTGACTTTGCAATCCATCGCAGGCGGATACGCCAACAGTGCGCAGTCTACTGATCTCAAAATCCCCATCGGTCAAGGAATGATCGGGTACGCGGCAGCGACCGTTGAGACCCAGGTCAGCGGGGATGTCAGCCAGAACCCCCATTACGTACGCACGGCAGACGGAAGGACCAGATCAGAACTTTCAGCGCCGATCAAAAGTGGGCAAAAGGTCATCGGTGTGCTCGATCTACAAAGCATCAATTTGCACGCCTTTGACGAGACTGACGTGAAACTAATGGAAACGTTGACCGACCAAATCGGAACGGCGATTGAGAATGCGCGGCTATACGAGACCGTACAGCTAGAACTGGTCGAACGCAAGAGAGCGGAAGAAGGGCAAAGTAGAGCCTTGGCGGCCAAGGAAAAAGCCTTGGCTAGTGCATTGGAGGCAACACGCGCACTGCGAGAAAGCGAGGAAAAGTTCCGGAGCGTCATTGAACAAGCAAACGATGGCATTGTCTTGATGGATGAAAAAGGTACGATCATTGAATGGAACTATGGTCAGGAACGAATTACGGGAATTAAACGAGAGAAAGCGATGGGACAATCGCTTTCAAATGTTATGCTCGAATTTGAACGCGAGAGAGGCCGTCAGATTGTCCAGGTATCCAAACAAGTTCGAAACAGCATTAGCAAGTTCTTGACCACAGGACAAGCCTCTTGGATGAATCAACTGCAAGAGTGGGAAATCGAACGTACTGATGGGAAACGTCGTTTCGTTCAGACATTACCATTCCCTATCAAGACAGCCAAGGGAATGCTGATGGGCATCGTGATGCGCGACATCACCGAGGACAAGCAAGCCGAACAAGCCCTCAAAAAGGCCAACGTTGATCTGGCAGCCCGTGTTGATGAACTGGCCATGTTCAATTTCATCACCCAGACGGTGAGCACAATGCACGACCTGCCTGCTATTTTGGACACCATCGCAGGAACAATGACCGACTTTTTCGATGCACAAAGAACCGTGATTGCCCTACTGGGCACCGCGCAGACCGAACTGGTCATCTCAGCTCACCATTTTTCTCAACCTCTTTCAACCTCTCATAGTAAAGAGGAAACTCAAGAGGACAACTTGATCGACCTGACCCTCCCTTTGACCAGCATTCCTCAGGTGGTCGAACACAGAGAACCTACCATTATTTCTCAATCACAAACCGATCCAGCAACTCGGTTCATCCGCGATATTATGCAAAGTAGAGGCATACACTGTTTGATGATCATTCCCCTGCAGGCACGCGGCCAAGTCATTGGCATCATTGCAGTGGCTACCAACCAGATGGACCGAGAATTCACTTCCGCCGAAAAGAAACTGGCCGAGACAATCGCAGGCCAAGTCGCCGGGGCTATTGAAAATGCTCGGTTGTTCGATGAACAACAGCAAGCCAAAGAACAGGCCCTAAAAGCCAAACGAGCAGCCGAAACCGCTAATCGTGCCAAGAGCGCTTTTTTGGCCAATATGAGCCACGAACTCCGCACTCCCCTTAACGCTATCCTGGGCTTTACCCAATTGTTGATTCGCGATCCAGCGATCACAGCCGGACAGCAAGAGAATCTCAAAACCATTATCCAGAGCGGCGATCACCTGCTGAGTTTGATCAATGACGTACTGGAAATGTCGAAAATCGAGGCTGGACGAACCACACTCTCAGAACAAGACGTGAATCTGCATCGCTTGTTGGGTAACGTGAAAGAAATGTTCAACCTGTCGGCCTCAGACAAAGGCTTGCAACTTGTATTTGATCAAGCACCAGACATACCTCGATACGTGCGAGCAGATGAGGACAAATTGCGCCAGGTGTTGATCAACCTACTCGGCAACGCCGTCAAATTCACCCAAGATGGATGTGTGACCCTGCGAGTCAGGTATCGAGAGGCCATTTCTCGACTATTTTTCAGTGTACAGGATACCGGTCCTGGCATCGCCTCAGATGACGTGGCGAAACTATTTGACCCCTTTGTACAAACATCCAGAGGACAAGAATCTCACGAGGGAACAGGATTGGGTTTGCCCATCAGTCAACGATTTGTACACTTGATGGGAGGCGACCTCACCGTGACCAGTCCTCCCCCGGAAGAAACGCAGGGGAGCGTTTTCACGTTTGACATGCCAATTAAACTGGCCGAAAAAATTGACGTCGCCACTCCGCAAACTATGGAACAGCCTACGGGACAAGTGCTCGGGCTACATCCTGACCAACAGGCTGCCGACGGAGGTCCATATCGCTTGCTGGTCGTCGAAGACAGAAAACCAAACCGTCAGGTATTGGTCGATCTTCTCAAGAGCCTCAATTATTCCTTGCCGGATTATGCGACAAACTCGAAACCAATCCTCGAGGTCCGTGAAGCAATCAACGGTCAAGAGGCAGTTCAAATATGGGAGGACTGGGAACCACATTTGATCTGGATGGATATGCGGATGCCCGTTATGGACGGCCACGAAGCAACCAAGCAGATCAAGGCCACCGACAAAGGGCAAGAGACCATCATCATCGCGCTGACCGCCGGCACCTTTGAAGAAGACCGCGCTGCCATTCTTGCGGAAGGTTGTGATGATTTTATAGGCAAGCCCTTCCGCGAGACAGACCTCTTTGACAAACTGTCCAAACACTTGCATGTGCGCTTTGTTTATCAAGACGAGGGCAATAGACAGGAAAAGACAGTAGACCAAGACCAGTCCAATAATATCTTGTCTCATCTCGAGCTTGTCAAAAGATTAGCAGACCTGTCGCCAGATTGGGTGTCTGGCCTACAACAGGCCACGGTCCTGGGCAGTTTGGATTCGATCCTGGTCCTTATTGACCAAATCCACGAACAAGACGCTGCCCTGACCAATACGCTGGCAAATCTGGCCCATAGTTTTGAGCATGGCAAGATCATCATAGCCATCCAACAGGCACAGGAACAAAACAAAGTCCCCACAATCTGAAACAATGTTTCCAATTCAAAACCTGCCAGGTTTCTGCCAGAGCTTTTGCGAGTTAGATTCGACCCAATTAGGCCTAATCAGAATTAGGCCTAATTCTGATTAGGTATGTGTTTTCGATCTAAAGTGCCTCATAAAACCTGGCAGGTCTGGTTCTAGCCTCTTAATTTTATGACATTGAGACCTCACTTGCCCACCTATACTACCCATGATAAACTACTCAAAACACACACATGGAGGCAAGATGAAGCATCAAAACAAACGACTATCACCTCGCCCATCTCAACTGGCCCACACCTTTTCCATCGTTGCTCGTGACCCCGAGAGTGGCGAAATGGGAGCAGCGGTACAATCTCACTGGTTCTCGGTCGGGTCACTGGTAATTTGGGCCAAAGCAGGCGTGGGAGCCGTGGCAACCCAAGCGCTCGTCGAAGCCAGCTACGGCCCATTGGGCCTGACGTTCATGCAGACCGGAAAATCCGCCTCCGATGCTCTGACCGCACTGCTGGCCGCCGACAAAGTGCGCGATATGCGTCAGGTAGCGATGGTGGATGCCCAAGGTCAGGTCGCCGTCCACACAGGCACGCGCTGCATCGCCGACGCCGGGCACAAGACCGGCGAGGGCTTTTCCGTTCAAGCAAACATGATGCTCTGCCCCGACGTCTGGCCCGCAATGGCCCGTGCCTACCGTGAGACAAAGGGTGATCTCGCTGAACGCATGATGTCCGCCCTCCAAGCCGGTCAGGCTGCCGGTGGCGACATTCGGGGGCAGCAGAGTGCAGCCATCCTCGTCGTAAAATCCGTCTCCACCGGCCGCCCCTGGGCCGACCGGGTAATGGAGCTGCGCGTAGAGGACCATCCAGAACCGATTCGTGAACTATACCGGCTGGTGAACCTGCACCGAGCCTACCAACGCATGAACCAAGGCGACGAGTTGATGGGCATGGGCCAAACGGAAAAGGCACTGCAAGAATACCGCGCCGCCGCCGAGATGGTGCCCGAAATTGAAGAGATGCCCTTTTGGCACGCCGTCACACTGGCCGATATGGGGCGCGTAGACGAGGCATTGCCCATCTTTCAGACTGTGTTCACCAAGAACGCGGATTGGGCCAAGCTGCTACCACGCCTCCCAAAAGCTGGTTTGCTGCGCGACGACTCTGAGATGATGCGGCGAATTCTGGAACAAGCCGTCTGATATCGACACCCTATTTTCTCTCAAACGCTCAATCCACTACTCGAGCTCTGAAATTCGAGTTGCGCTCTGGGTATGCTGCGGTATACTTGGTATAAGTCTTGTCCAGTTTTCAAGTCCGCCCAAAATTTACGGTGGAGAATTTCATGAATCGCACGCGAGTTACAAAATAACCGGCAAAGCTCGAGGAATTCCGTCATAATCTGCCTTTTCCTAGTGTCGTTAACTGGATCACAAAATCTGTTTGGGAGATTTATTTCTCTGGAATTCACTAATTGCACACAGAGAATCACAGCAAGGAGTACACAACCTATGACCCCTACTCAACGCATTGCCCTGTGGGCCGACAAGTTGCGCGACATCTCTGCTACAGGGTTGTCATTTTGCAAAAACATATACGACCGTGAGAATTATACCAAGGTGCAGAATATCGCCATCGAGATGTTGGCCATGGCAACGAATGAGACGCTCGAACAAATAGAACCGTTACGCTCTCCCATCTTTGACCGTCCCGCCCCAATTCCCGTTGGCGATGCAGCCATCATCGACGATGCGGGCAACATTCTGCTGGTTCAACGCACTGGCAATCAAAAATGGGCCATGCCCGGCGGCGCGCTGGCGGTTGATGAGACACCGGCTGAGGGGGTAGTGCGAGAAGCATTTGAAGAGACCGGCATACGTTGCAAGCCTACCGCTATGGTCGGCATCTTTGACTCACGGCTGTGCGGCACAGTCTCGCGGCACCATTTGTACCAATTCGTCTTTTTATGCAAGCCCCTAGATGACGGCAAAATCGTAGAAACACCTTCACATGCCGCCGAGGTGCTGGATGTACGTTGGTTTGCCGAACACGATCTGCCAGACGACCTCGATCCAGGTCACGTCACGCGCATTCCGGCTGCATTCCGCGTTTGGCGGGGCGACGGTCGTGCGTACTTTGATGAATAACCTTCAAACAAGAGCCGAGTGTATCAAATCCAACAACTCGTCGTGAATCAGACCATTTGTCACTAGGATTCCCGGTGAATTCACGTGATATGGCTCTCCCTCTAACGTCGTACATCGTCCGCCAGCCTCGGTGATCAGGAGCATCCCCGCAGCAGTGTCCCAGGGCGATATCGACAGGTGAAAATAGGCATCCAAGATACCCGCCGCTACGTACGTCAATCCCAACGCCGCCGACCCTAACCCACGAATCGTACCACAACGCGGCACGATTTCGCGCAGACAAGCCAACACTTGTTGGCGCCCCGCATCGTAACGTGTCCAGTCGAACCCCATCACCGTATGACCAAAATTCGCTGTACGGCTGATGCACATGGGCACATCGTTAAGCAAGGCGCCCCCACCCCGTTCGGCGATAAACATCTGGTTGAGCAGCGGCTCATAGACGACACCGATGAGCGGCTCTCCCGCCTCTAACACACCGATAGAGACTGAAAAAATAGGGAGGCGGTGCGCATAGTTCGTTGTCCCATCTAACGGATCCACCACCCACGTGTAGCCATCACTGATCCCGCTTCCGCCTGCTTCCTCAGAAAGTATAGCGTGGTCGGGAAATCGCGTGCGGATCATGTCCAGCACGACGGCCTCCGCAGCGGTATCTGTATCCGTGACAATATCACGCTGGCCCTTGAAAGAGATGTCGCGCTCGGCAGAGTAACGCTCAACGATTATCTGACCAGCTCGCCTGGCAGCCTCAACAGCGGTTTGCAGCATTCACATCCTCCATTCACCGAATCAAATTTCTTACACTAATCCAACTGGAACTCGCTCAGCAATTGCGATCGCTTGTTGGCTCACCTCACACGTCCAAGCATACACCCCAACACCAGCCCCGGCAGCCTCTCGCAATGCGACACCAAAATCTGGGTCTGCCCGGTCGTGAGGGACAAAACGTCGAGCGTCGGAGCGCTGGACAATGAAAACGACGGCGGCCCCATCCCCCTCGCCCACCATCGTGGACAACTCTCCCAGGTGACGCACACCGCGAGCAGTAGGTGCATCGGGAAAACGGGCCACCCCCTCCTCGACCAGCGTCACTGACTTGACCTCCACCCAACAAACACCATCTGCTCCTCTCAAGCGAAAATCCAGCCGACTTTTGCCAACCCGCACCTCTCGCTCGACGCAATCGTAATCTTGGAATGGCTCTAACTGACCTGATGCCAGAGCCTCGGCAAACAGAGCGTTGGGCAACCGCGCATCCATCGAGATCAACGTATCGGCATACTTTACCAACACGAGGTCAAAACGCGTCTTGCGCTGGGGAATATCAAACTCGGACAACCAACAAGGCCGACCAGGTGTCAGTAACTCGGTCAACCGTCCAGAGTTGGGCAGGTGAGCGGCAACGTGCTCCCCTTTAATCTCAACGGCGACTCGAAAGCGATTGTCACGCCGCACAAAGCGGCCTGCGATCAGTGGGGGGAATTTCACATCGCCGATCATACGACGGGTGCCAGCGGTTACCATTGTCCAAACGAGGGAAAGTGCCCTCTTGCACGTTCCTCCAATCGTTGGCAGGTAGCGGGCGAGAGACTCGTCGGCAAATCCTCCATAGGAAAGAACTCGGCCCGCTCCACTTCCCAACTGGAGACATTTTCCTGAGAAACAGAATCGGCTTGGAATAACGCCACGTAATCACGCCTCCCCTCACTGAAATTGTCGTACAAACCCAATAGTGTGAGCGGTCCTAGCCTAACCCCCGTCTCTTCCCACACTTCGCGCCGGGCGGTTTGCTCCAGGGCCTCGCCTCGTTTCACTCCACCACCAGGCAAAGTCCAATAATCCATATAGACCGGCTTTACTAGAAGGAGTCTACTCTCCTCGATGACCATCACGCGCACGCCAAGCGTCAGGGGACGGACCAGCCTTGACCAAACGCCATACCCCCAGTACAGCAACCGGACCAACCGTCGTGGAACCTTCACCGAGCCACCTATCGCGCCCCTTTGTCTGTGCTCTCTAACACCTCGTCGAGGATGCACAGACCGGATGACCTTTGGTTACCGTGACCAATATTCACGTTCACAAGCTGTGATGAAAAGTCCAAGTAACGCTTTCCCTCAGCATCCCAAAAGTAAACCCCTTCACTACGCACAGCCGGAATGGGATTGACTTGACTCTGCGTAGCCCACGTAAAGAACACGTACTCGCGGTTCAGATCGATGATCTCTTTGTTCGTCACGTTTCGCCTCCATTAAGGCTTTTTCCAATTCAAGTCCTCCCAAAATTTGCGGTGGAGAATCTCCTAAATCGCACGCGAGTTACAAAATAACCAGAAAAACTCGAGGAGTTCCGTCATAATCTGCCTTTTCAAGGTGTCGTTGACTGGATCACAAAATCTGTTTGGAAGATTTATTTATCTCGAGTTCCCTAAATCTACAAACTCGCTAACTTGTCCGCACCTTGTAGCTGCCCTCAATCGCCCGGATCGTCGTCACGATGAACTCGTTGACCGGCGTAGGCACACCCAATCGCCCTCCCTCACGCACGATGACCTCGTTGATGACACCGATCTCGGTGGGAACGCCGCGCAGCACGTCTTGCAGCATGGAAGCTCGATTGGTCGCCGTTGCACGAGCCACCCCTTGCACGCGATTCAGTGGGTCGTCGTAGGGCAAGGTGATTCCCTTGGCATGACAAACGGCCACAGCCTCCGCCACAGCCTGTGCCATCAACTCGCCAGCCGCCGAAATCTCTACCAATTGGCCGTTGGGCACGCGCAAGATGCTGGTAAGGGCATTGATTCCAACGTTGATGACCAACTTGCCCCAAACCAGGCTGTCCAGATCGTCGGACAGATGAACCTCAAAGCCAGACCGTTCAAAGATCTCGGTCACGATTGCCAGCTTGGGTGCGATCTCTGGGCGAGTGACAATGTGCGTGGGACCAGAGCCAGCGTGACGCACGCGCCCTGGCCCTAACAACGTCGCCCCATGCGAAGTGACGCCAGCCACCACCCGTTCCGCACCCAACACCTCGGCCATCATCTCGGCATTGCCAATGCCGTTTTGCAGCGTCAGTGCCAGCCCGTCGGAAACCAAAAATTTGCTCGCCCACTGGCTAGCCTGTCTCGTTGCATGCGCTTTGACAAAGATGATGACCAAGTCCGCTTCTGGTACAGCAGAAGGATCAATGGTGGCAGTCACAGGGACGATCGTTTCGCCGCCCTCCAGTTCAGTGATGCACAGCCCATCCCGCTGCATCGTGTCCACGTGTTCAACCCACGGGTCCAGTAACGTCACTGCTGCCACTGCCGACAGTTTGCCTCCAAACAGGCTCCCCATCGCTCCCACGCCCGCGACCGCAATTCGCATTGCCATTTTCCATCCCTCTTGGCGCTACTTGCCCAGATCCTCCAGCAGAGCTTGTAGAGCATCCTCGCTCATATCATAACCGTGCTCAGGGCCAGGGAACTCGCCAGCGATAACATCATCACGATAACTCTCCAACGCCACGGTGATTGTGGAAAAGGTGCTGGCATATTGTTTGACAAACTTGGGCACAAAGCGGTCAAAGAGGCCTATGAGATCGTGAGTAACCAGCACTTGCCCATCGCAATCCGGCCCGGCACCGATGCCGATAGTGGGAATGTTGACATGCTGGGTGATGAGCTTGGCCACCGGGCCGGGAATCGCCTCCAGGATGAGGCTGAACGCACCGGCTTGCTCCAACGCTACGGCATCGTCAATCAACGCCTTGGCGGTAGCGACGTCTTTGCCCTGCACTCGGTAGCCGCCCAACTTGGAGATGGTCTGGGGTGTCAGACCGATGTGGCCCATCACGGGGATGCCGGCGGTCACGATAGCCCGGACAGTGATGGCCATATCGCGCCCGCCTTCCAATTTGACCACGTCCATACCGCCCTCTTTGAGGAATCGCCCCGCGTTGCGCACGGCCTCCTTCACATCCACCTGGTAGGACATAAAGGGCATATCGCCCACCAGCAACGGATTTTTGGCCCCGCGCGCCACGGCCTTGCAATGGTGCAGCATCTCGTCCATCGTCACAGACACGGTGTTTTCGTGGCCCAAGACCACCATGGCCAGCGAGTCGCCTACCAGGACAATGTCTATGCCTGCTTGATCCACCAGCAGCCCGGTAGGGTAATCGTAGGCAGTGAGCATGGTGATCGGCTCGCCCTTTTTCTTTTTACTCTGTAGATTCAGGATCGTGACTTTTTTGCGAGTCATAATTTTCTCCTCCACTTGCCCAACTATTTCGTTGATATATCATGTAAATCATAGCATCGCAAGTCCAACTTGTCAAAACCATCCCCGAATATAGCAACTTTTGTCCCGGATGAGGGTTTCCAAGTGTGGAGGGCATTATGAACAACACTATCACCGATGTATCGGGCATCAAGGTAGGGCATTACACCGACAGGGAAGGTATCACCGGCTGCACAGTGGTGCTGTGCAAAGGCGGAGCCGTGGGCGGTGTGGACGTGCGCGGTTCCGCACCCGGCACCCGTGAGACCGATCTGATGCGCCCGGTGAATCTGGTACAAGAGGTTCACGCCGTGCTGCTCACCGGCGGCAGCGCTTATGGCCTGGATGCGGCGGGCGGCGTTATGCGTTGGCTGGAAGAACGCGAGATCGGTTTTAACGTTGGCGTAGGCGTCGTACCCATCGTGCCAGCGGCGGTGCTATTCGACCTCGCCATCGGTGACCCCAAAGCCCGCCCTAACGCCGATGCAGGGTATCAGGCTTGCCAGTCGGCAACGAGTGGCCCGGTGGCCGAAGGTAACGTCGGTGCAGGGACAGGAGCCACGGTGGGCAAGTTGTTTGGGCCCAAACTTGCCACCAAGAGCGGCATGGGCACGGCCAGCGTCAAGATTGGTAAAGGCATCATCGTGGGCGCCATCGTCGCCGTCAACGCCTTTGGCGACGTGGTAGACTCGGATACCGGCACGATTCTCGCTGGCACCCGCAAACCGGTCGTTGGTGGGTTTGTGAACACTGTCAAGCAAATGCAAGGCAACTTGGGCCAGACCATTCTCGGTCTCGCCAACACCGTACTGGCGGTCGTCGCCACCAACGGCTATCTGACAAAAGAAGGAGCAAACAAAGTAGCCCAAATGGCGCACGATGGGCTGGCACGAAGCATTCGCCCGGTGCACACCATGTTCGATGGCGATACCGTTTTTGCTCTGTCTACCGGTAAACGTCCCAAAAAAGGCGGTGGAGCCAACATCACGGCTGTGGGCGCCGCTGCCGCCGAGGTATTGGCGCAAGCCGTGGTACAGGCGGTGCAAAATGCTGAATCATTGGGAGGTGTCCCTGCTGCCCACGACCTGAAAACATAGACATAGGAGTTGAATATGCAAACCGTCACTACGCTCTCAGAACTGCACGCCGCGCGTGCATCACTTGCCGAACCGGTGGGTTTGGTCCCCACAATGGGTTACCTTCACAAAGGTCATCTGTCATTGGTGCGCCGGGCGCGGGCCGAGTGTGCCAGTGTGGTTGCCAGCATTTTCGTCAATCCCACTCAGTTCAGTCCAAAGGAAGACCTGTCCACTTATCCACGTGACATCCCACAAGACCTACGCTTGCTAGAGACCGGGGGGACTGACCTGGTCTGGATGCCCACGGACGAGGTCATGTACCCGCCTGGTTTTCAGACGTGGGTCACCGTGGAAGAGATTACGCAACCACTGGAAGGCGGTATGCGTCCTGGCCATTTCCGCGGTGTGACGACGGTAGTTGCCAAACTGTTTACGGGTGTCCAGCCTCAAAAAGCCTACTTTGGTCAAAAGGATGCCCAGCAAGTCGTCGTCATCCGGCAGATGACGCGCGACTTGAACTTTCCGATCGACATCATCACTTGCCCTATTGTGCGTGAATCGGATGGCCTGGCCATGTCCAGCCGCAACACCTATCTCAATCCTCAAGAGCGCCAAGCGGCTACTGTGCTGCACCGCGCTCTCAACGCCGCTCGCACCACGCTTGAATCGAGCGAGCGAGACGCCAAGCGGTTGCGCCGCATCGTGACCGAGATTATCGCCAGTGAACCGTTGGCACGTCTCCAATACATCTCTTGTGCCCATCCCGACACACTTCAAGAGCTGGAAACCGTTCTCGACCGGGCATTAATCTCTATGGCCGTCTTTGTGGGTCAAACACGCTTGATCGATAATATTTTGTACGAATGAAACGTCATTGACAGATACTTTATCACGTGTTAAAATGCCGTCTAGTGAGGAAATATGATAATGTCTTTTAGACTACCCGCCCCTAGCAACTCGCAGCCGTATCCCTTTCGAGGGTTCGGTTAGCGTTACCCGGGCGTAGCCAGCCACCGCCCGTTTTGCTAACCACCAGCCTTCGGAATCCGGAGGCTGGTTTTGCTTTAGGGACAGAAACTCGCATACAAAGGAGGAACGATTACGATGAAAATGAGTAAACTTTTTGGTCAGACCCTGCGAAAACCACCGGCAGACGCGCAGATCGCCAGCCACCAATTACTGATTCAGGCAGGATTCATACGCCAACTGGGGGCCGGTATCTTTAGCTACCTACATATGGCACATCGCTCGATGACCAAAATCGAAAACATCCTGCGCGACGAAATGAACGCCATCGGCGGACAAGAAATCACGATGCCCGTCATCCATCCAGCCGATATCTGGAAAGAAACCGAACGTTGGTATCAGATCGGTTCAGAGATGGGGCGCTTTCACGACAAGAACAATCGAGATATGGTACTGGCAATGACCCACGAAGAAGTCATCGCCGACCTGGTGCGCACCGAGATTCAGTCGTACAAGCAACTGCCGCACTTGCTGTATCACATCCAGACAAAATGGCGCGACGATCCTCGTCCACGGGCCGGTCTGATTCGGGTACGAGAATTCACTATGAAAGACAGTTACAGCCTGGATACCGATATGGATGGTTTGGACGTCCAGTATCGGAACCATTACCAGGCATATTTTGATATCTTTCACCGTTGCGATCTGCCCGTATCGGCGGTCAAATCGGACGTGGGAATGATGGGAGGAAAAATAGCACACGAATTCATGTACCTGACTCCCATTGGAGAAGATACCTTGATCATTT
Organism: Chloroflexota bacterium; assembly: GCA_024232355.1. The sequence goes on from JAAEPW010000798.1 coordinate 60,692, forward strand.
GCGACGAGTGCACGTATATGGCAAATCGTCAGATCGCCCGGTTCCAAAAACCCACTGCGGTAAAAGAAGAACCAAAACCGATTGAAAACGTCGCCACGCCCGGCATAACTACTATCGAGGACTTGGCAAAATTCCTGAACATACCCGAGTCAAAAACTGCCAAAGCGTTCTTCCGAATGGCGACCATCACAAAAGGGCAAGAGGACGTTGAAAAACTCGTTTTTGCTGTTGTGCGCGGCGATATGGACGTCAACGAAACCAAACTGCTCAATGCCGTGGGAGCCAAGTCTCTGCGTCCAGCACATGACGATGAAATTCGAGACATTGGCACTATTCCTGGTTACGCCTCTCCGATAGGAATCAAGGACGTGATCCTAGTTGTAGATGACCTCATCCCTGATTCAGCCAATCTAGTAGCCGGTGCTAACAAAGAAGGGTATCACCTGTTGAACGTCAATTATGGAAGAGACTATCAAGCCAACATCGTCCAGGATATCGCCATAGCGGAAGAAGGATATGCCTGCCCTGATTGCGGTGCAACGATGCGCTCATCAAAGGGAGTAGAAGTCGGCAATATTTTCAAGCTGGGCAGTCGCTACTCGGATGCTCTGGGCTGTTCATTCTTGGACAAAGATGGAGAGGCCAAACCGGTGATCATGGGGTCTTATGGCATTGGTGTTGGGCGTCTGTTGGCATGTGTGGCTGAAGAATACCACGACGAGTATGGTCTCATCTGGCCGATTACGATAGCGCCTTATCACGTCTATCTCGTCGCGTTGCAAGGGGGTGAAGAGGTGTCCGAGCGCCTGTATACCGATTTGCAGTCTGCAAACGTCGAGGTGCTGTACGATGACCGCAAAGAGAGAGCGGGCGTCAAGTTCAACGATGCTGACCTGATCGGTATTCCTATACGGTTAACGGTGAGCAAACGTTCACTCAAGGCTGGGGGAATCGAACTGAAACTCCGCCGTGATTCTGAACGCACGGTCATTCCGCAGGAAGAAATCGTATCTTGTGTGACAAGTACAATGGAAACGCTAAAAGCAAAGATTACCGATAGGGTGGTGGTAAAGCCTTACACCGACTGATAATCCAACATCAAAGGAGCGACTATTACATTCAGATAGCCCTAATTTGACAATGGCACATTGACATAAATATCACTCACAAGGCTCCAAGCGGGTCTGTGACCCGCGGTTTTGGCTCTCACACATTGGTGATTGACCAAAATCGGGGGTTACAAACCCCCTCTGAGCCAAATGTGCCATTGTCAAACTAATCACTTGATTCTTTTTCGACCATGGCGATGATGCGCTCATAACCATCTGTGATCAATTGCTCCAGTTCCTTGGCAGTATGCGCGTATTCCTGTCGCGTGCCCCCGTACGGGTCCGCGACATCGCGCATCTGCCCCGTCATCTCACTGATCAAGTACACTTTGCGGGCATGGACCGGGAAAGCGGCACCTAATGCTTCCGTATGACTGCGCGTCATCGCCAATACCAAATCGGCCTGAGACATCATCTCGCGCGTGATGTTGCGCGAACGATGATCGCTCAAATCAATCCCGCGTCGATCCATTACCTCGATGGCGTGGGTGCTTGCCGGCCGTCCATCAGCCGTCCAAACGCCAGCCGAGGCCACTTGCCAATCCTGCCGTGCATCGTCGTGGGCCAACCGAGACTGCAACAACACCTCTGCCATCGGAGAACGACAAATGTTCCCAGTACAAACTATGATCACCGTCGGCATCAAATCCCCTCCCCATCTATCTCAAATGTAGCAAAAGTTGCCTTGGAACAATTCGAAAGGGGGTTCGGTTGGCACCGAACCCCCTGGTTGAACATGTTGAAAGCTTTTTGTCAGCCTATCCACCTGGCTGCCTATTTAAACCCGTATGCTCTTTCAGACAAACTCGGGTTGCAACAATCCATAGTTATCATCCCCGCGCTTGTAAACGACGTTGATAGCATCCTCGTCCGCGTTCAAAAAAATGTAAAAGCTATGACCCAGCAATTCCATTTGCTCAATTGCTTCTTCTGGTACCATCGGCAAGACATCGAAACGTTTGACTCGAACAATCTCTCCTTCAGCCTGTTCCACAAATTCTTCAACAGGCAATGCATCAGTGACTATGTGCATGCGGTCCTTACGCTTGCCTTTATAGCGTGCGATCTGGCGATACATCTTGTCCAACACTGCATCAATCGAAGCAAACATGTCTTGAGTGCGTTCTTCGGCCCGCAAAATCTTGCCCCGCACCCGTACTGTCAACTGCGCCACCTGGCTATGAGCGGCACTACGCGTATTTTCTACCGTCAGGTCCATCCGTGCTTCGTCAATCGAGGGTAAATAACGATCCAGCTTTTCTACCTTTTGATCTACATACTCGTTCAAATGTGGAGTCATTTCCATATTCCGGGTGAAAATTGATACGTCCATAGACTACCTCCTTACAAAATAGATTTGGTATAAACAGAACCCAAGCCACGACAAACCAAACAAACTGTTATTACCGCGCACGGGCCAACGTCAGAGCTTGTACACTGAGTGCGTCTTCATCATACAGCGCTATCGCACAGGCTTCCAGCGTTGCCCCTGTGGTACATACATCATCAATCAATAATACTCGCTTGCCAGCCAACTCGTCGCCAGAACAGCAAAAGGCAGCGCGCACATTCTCCTTCCTTTGACTGGCGTCAAGTTCGATTTGTGAGACCGTTGCACGCTGCCGTATCAATACTTTTTCATTCACGCTCAATCCCGTCCGACGCGCCATCTCGCGGGCCAATAACGCCGCTTGATTATATCCACGTTCACGGAAGCGGGCTGCGTGCAATGGAACAGACACCACAACGTCAATGGGCGTCCCGTGCTGCATCCAATAGGCCGCCATTAGGCCACCCAGAGGTTCAGCCAAGACAGTACACCCGCGATATTTAAACCAGTGCATTGCCCGGCGGAGCGCAGCTTCAAAGTAAACCACGGAACGGATACTCTCAATTTGCAGGGGAGAGATCTGACAGCGCGGGCACAACTCATTGTCGATTACTGCGTTTCCACAGCGAACACAATAAGGAGATTCCACTCGAGGAACACCACCCATACACTCGGTACAAAACCACGCGCCATCTTGACGACAGTCGATACAACGTGGAGGGTAGAAAAGATTGAGAAACTGGTTACGAAAACTATCCCAGTGACGACCCGCTGCTTCAATAACCGACACAGGCTTAAAAATCCATCCTTGACCTTGTCCTACACACCAGCCTGCCCACCTAGAACATGCCCAGATTTCCCGATGTAAACATTACAATCACCTGGATTATGGCCGGCCCCAGTAGAATTATGTAAATAGCAGGAAAGATCAAAAAAACAATAGCGGGCAACATTTTAATACCGGCCATGCTGGCCTGCTCTTCAGCTCGTTGGCGGCGGCGCATACGCATCTGCTCTGACTGAATACGTAACACCTTGGCAATACTAACACCCAATTGGTCCGCCTGAATAATGGCTGCTATAAAAGTAGATACATCCCGAACATCCATCCGGTCAGCCATCTCGCGCAGCGCCTCACGACGCAATTTGCCCAACTGAAGCTCCTGGATCACTCGAGTGAATGCCAGACATAGTTCGTTGTCCCACTTTTCAGCCACTTTGGACATAGCAGCATCAAATCCCAGACCCGCTTCCACACAAATTGTCAGCAAATCAAGAGCATCGGGCAGCGACTTGATAATCTCCTTTTGCCGCTTTGATATCTTGCCCCCCAACGACATCACCGGCATAAAATAGCCCAGCGCGCCCCCTACCACAGGCATCAGTATCCGCTGCATAAAGGGTAGGGTCTTGGCTAAAAAGGCTCCAGCAATACCCAGGCCTCCAAATAAAAGCCCCGCCAATATCCGGGTGCCCAAAAATTTGGGCATTTCATACGGATTGCCTGCCAAGTCCAGTTTGTGCTGCAATGCCTTTTGGCTCTCTGCTGGCGAGAGACGCATCGCAAGCCCTGCCAAACCCGTGATTATTGGTGACAATACACGTTCGCTAAAAGGTTGAGATAACTCGATCTCCTCCAGAGTCACCGGACGGTCTAACGTGCCGAATTCTGCGAGACGATCTTCAATACTAGGGGTACTCTTTTTACGTGCCATCCTACGTCCTCCTATTTTTGTCCCCGTTTATGCCATCTGTTATACAACAACCAAAACCCGTTATCTCTCTAATCCCATGTTAGCTGAAATGACCACAAATTGATGCGTACAAGTCTCTGACTATTACACATCAATTTGCATTATCTTGGTCATCACCGCAAAGCCCGCCACAATCCCAAGCACAGCACAGGCAAGCATAGCATATCCACAGATATGATCAACCATCTGTCCCATATACTCGGGATTGACAAGATAGAGAAATCCTGACAGAGCAACAGGAATCATACCCACCATATAGCCCGACATGCGGCTCTGGCCCGTCATTGATGCAAGCTCACCCTTGATTCGTATTCGTTCTCGAATAGTAAAAGCGATAGAATCCAGCACCTCGGCCAAGTTACCACCCACCTCACGCTGCACATTGATCGCTGTCATCATCATGTCCAGATCATCACTAGGAACGCGACGCAGCATGTTGTCCATCGCGTGTTCCAACGTCAAGCCGAGTTGTTGTTCTCGCACCACCCGCCCAAACTCGTCAGAGATCGGCGGCCCCATCTCTTCTGACACGGCTTCCATTGCCTGTAAAATGCTGTACCCAGCACGAATGCCGTTCACCATAAGTTGAATTGTGTCGCCCAGTTGATCGACAAACGCTTTTAAACGACGACCACGTAATACATTTATATAGATGCGAGGAGCAAAAAAAGAAACCAAGCACGCGACGACAGTGATAATAATATCGCGCTTTAAAACATAAATTATTCCCCCGGCGGCTATGACCAGAATGACGGTAGCTGCCATAAACTCACCAACAGTCACTTTGAGATCCGCCCGTGCCAATTGTGTTGACAGATTGGATCCCACCCCCCGTTGGGTCAACGCGCGATTCAGCACGTCTCCTACAGGAGTCTTGCGCATCTGATCGGAATCTGTCTGCAGAGCTTTTTCCTCAGTGATGCCAAGCCGATCTTCAAGAAAAGACTGGTCAGCCCGGCGGGAAAGCACCACTCCACTTACCACAATCCCTATGCCAACTACGGCTATCACTGCTACTATCCCCAGACCCATTACTTATCCTCCACTCACTCACTCCGAAACCCACGCGACCAGTGAGAGAGTATCACTTTTCAACCAAACCCCAAGACTATCACCAATCGTCGAATCAGTTTATGACCACTCCCTCTGTCACCGATAGGTCTATGCAACCTATTACCGTCGTCCTCCCATACCGAAAATACTGGGCGGTAGTTGAATGCCAGCTGCCTCGATCTTGGCCATAGCCCGGGGGCGCAATCCCGTAGGACGCAACGAACCTATCGCCTTGCCATCCTCATAACCGGCCAACTCGAACTTGAAAATGTCCGACATGGTGATCACATCGCCTTCCATCCCCTGTACCTCGGTGATATATGTGACTCGACGGCTTCCATCCCTCAAACGCGATAATTGACAGACCAAATCTACCGCGGAGGAGATCTGCTCACGGATAGCCCTGTGTGGCAGGTCCATTCCTGCCATCATGATCATGTTCTCCAGACGAGATGACGCCTCACGAGGATTGTTGGCGTGAATAGTGGTCAAACTACCCTCGTGGCCAGTATTCATCGCCTGGAGCATGTCAAAAGCCTCCGATCCCCGACACTCACCAACGACAATCCGATCTGGGCGCATCCGCAAACAGTTGACTACCAAATCCTCAATCGTAACCTCACCCCGTCCTTCAATATTGGGCGGGCGCGACTCGAGCGTTACAACGTGTTCCTGGCGTAATTGCAGCTCGGCAGCATTCTCAAGGGTAATAATGCGTTCATCGCCAGGAATGTAACCAGATAAAAGGTTCAAAAAGGTCGTCTTGCCACTGCCAGTCCCCCCAGAGACAACAATATTCAACCTGGCGAGCACTGCGGCCTTCATAAACTGCATTGACTCGGCAGTCACACTACCGTACGAGATCAATTGCTCAACCGTAAGTGGAATTTTGAAGAACTTGCGGATCGTCAGCACCGGCCCAACCAAAGAAATTGGTGGGATCACCGCGTTCACCCGGGAGCCGTCGGCCAGGCGGGCATCCACATAGGGCGAACTCTCGTCAATACGGCGGCCCAAGGGAGCAACGATACGTTCAATGACGCGCATCACGTGCTCGTCCGACTCAAAGACCAGGTTTGCGCGGGTGAGCATACCCTTGCGCTCAACATAAACGTTCTTGGCCCCATTCACCATGATCTCGGTTACGTGAGGATCAGCCAACAGCGGTTCCAACGGTCCCAGACCCAATATCTCTGCAACGATTTGCTCAAACAGCCGCTGCCGCTCCGACCGGCTGAGGACAATGTGTTCCTCAGTCAGGATGTTATTATACATTTCCTCAATCGTGCGACGCACATCATCCGTCCTGGTAACATCCATCGTCGGGTCTAGTTCTGCGATCAGCTTTTGCTGAATACGCGTCTTGAGATCCAAATAGGCATCACGGGCAGGCGAAGCCGGTTGACGACGTACCCGCATCTCTTTCTGTGCAGATTGTGGTCCTGTTGACGACTGTCTTTCTCTTTCAATTCGCTTTAGCAATGACACAATCTCACCTCCATAACTGTTTCACGCCCGCTTATGGTCAACCAAACACTCATCATTGTCCAAAGACACGACCCAATCGCAGGCGACTCGGCTCTGTTCCCACTTGTTCCGCATCTTCTGCTACTTGTTCTACCATCAACGTGCTATGGATGTGTTCGGCAAGTTGCAGGATTCCTTGGGCAATAGGCCGGTTCACATCTCGCGTAACAAACGGCACCCCATGATTAATCGCCGCCTGTACTGCCTGCTCATCTAGGGGAACCTGCGCCACCACGGGAATCATTGCCTGCTCAATCTGCTCCACTCGAATGCCCATGCGCCGGTCCACACCATTGACCACCAGCGCGATCTTGTCCATCGGATAATTCAGCCTATCCGCTACCTCGAGAAATAAACGAGCGCTCTTAATGGACGGAATATTGGGCATCACGACTAGCACAATTAGCGTAGCCGCGTCAAAAACGGTCAACGCAACGTCATCTACCCAGCTCCAGGTATCCACAACCACAACGTCAAACTCTTTACGCATCCACTCTAACAACACACCTAACGCCGAAGCATTTCCAGCACTATCGGGCACTACAGTGGTCAGTAAAACTTCCGCTTCCTCTGGATGTGGTGGAGCCAACAATACCTTAACTCCCGATCCATGTGGAGCCAACACGCTGTTCAACATATCACTGTCCAACTCATTAAGGTGCGGCACCAGATCCGACATACTTCGATGTGCTTGCAAGTTGAGCATTACCCCCACATCCCCAAACTGGACGCTGGCATCCATCATCCCAATTTTTTGACCACTGCGAGCCATTCCCTGCAATGCGATTGCTAAATTGACCGCAATCGTCGTACACCCAACCCCACCTTTGGGGCTAAAAACAGCTACCACTTCTCCATCGCGCCGAGACTTTGCGCTCGCAGCCGGACCCGCTGTAGGAGCAGACGGTTGAGCGGGCATCATCGCCACCCGCGTCTTGCCCATCTCATAGACCCGGCGGATGGTGCCCATCAGTTCATCACCACTGGGCGGCTTTGTGAGAAAATCCCGCGCACCAGCGAGCATCGCTCTGCGTAGATAGTCCGTCTCACCCTGCACAGACAACATGACCACCTGCGCCGTCGGTACTGCCTTTAGAATTTCCTCCGTAGCAGTGATACCGTCCATACCAGGCATATTGATATCCATCAGAATAACGTCTGGACGGTGTTCCTTGGCCAGTTCAAGTGCTTCTTCACCCGATGCTGCTGCACCGATGACATTAATGCCAGTATCGAAAGAAAGTAACTTGCGTAAATTCTCCCGCGTCTCGGCGATGTCATCCGTAATGAGGACCTTGATCACTTCAGTCTGTGCACTCACACCCGCCCTCCCTCCAAGATTTTTTGGTAAACATCACTATCATCGGTTACTGTGCCGCCTCATCTTCGGGGCTCTGTTGATATGTTGTAGCTGTGGATCTATTAATCGTATCGAGGGAATTAACGCGCGGTTCGACCCCATATGGCAACTTGGCCGGCATCTCAATATTGTAACGATCCATCATGTATTGAAGCGTGACCGAGTTAGTCGTGGGCAAAGCTTCATCGCCCGCCCTACGCAGCACAAACGTAATACGTGCTCCTGTCAACTGTGCATATTCTAATACCATTGCATCTTGCCTGGTAACAGCCAACGTGAGAGGTGCCAACGATGGTACAGATGGTGCTGCTTCCTCTGCCACAACCGCATCCGCATCCTCTTCGTCAGTGGAAGGGGAATCTTCTGTCACTGTAAAAGATTCCTCCTCAAACATGGGCCAATCCCCAACCCGGAGCACTGCCGCATTCTGAATCGTTAACTGAGTCACCAACCGTGGCCGCTGAGAGTCGGTGGGTACCAGGTTGACCAACCAGCCATTGGGCAAAACCTCTAGCCTGCCCATCGTTCCACCTTTGCACTCTTCTCCCTCGGGTGGTGAAACACAGCCAGCTTGAAGAGGTATCGTACTCTGGAACTCTTCATCCAGATCCATAACGAGTAAAGAAACGATCATATCCACATAGTCACCCGGCTGCAATGCCCAAGCCACACTAGAGTAACGTGCCACTGGCACTGCATAAGCCACCATCCCTTCTGGAATTTTTAGAGATGCAGCTGACCCTGATTGATCCTCGACCAACATGGTCGCCAGAATTGGCAGGTCTCGCACGGCATCCACACGAGTGGTGCGGCCAATCACATCCTCCAACCGGGTAATCGCTCCAGGCGGCACTTCTTCTTCTGGCCAATCCTTTAGTATCACGGCCGGTGCTTCTCCCCGAGTCATTGCCTCAGTGATTCGCACCCCCCGAGCCAGGTCCTGTGCCGCCACCACGATTTGGACCTGAGGTACGTCTGGAACCACTGTACCCTCTCCGTCCACAGGCACAGGAGGTTCGGTGGAGGTTTGCTGACCAGTCACCCAAAAGATGACCCCAACTATTATTGCTCCTATGACCACAACCGCCCCGACAATCATTAGCATTCGGCTACTGCGCATGTCTCCCTCCTCACTGGCATTGAACTCTTCGTTTCAATGATACTGTTTTACAAGGAAATTGTCAAGCAACAAATGGCCACATAACCATCCAGTGTTCGCTACCAAGACCCAAGGCACAAAGGCCCTGTTCGACTACTCCAATCAAGAGTAATCAACAGGGCCCACAAATAACTCTGCCACAACTGGCCTTACTTATTATCGAGGTAATTTTACACACCCCCTAACCAAATACATGGTCCAAAAACAAACATCTCGCATTGGGTCCCAAACCTGTTGAGAGCGGACCATGTCCGCCCTCAACAATCAATGCAAATCTCCCCCGCCCACTCCAAGTTACTATCGAGATATTATTTGACCAACCGCAAGAACATGAGATCATACAAATCCTCAAATATCTTGTCTAGCTCACCCGGGTTGTCGGCAGGTTTGTAGACACCACCAGTTATGTTTGCCACTTCCTCCATCAACTCGATATCGGCTGACCCACCGAGGGTGATTGTGTAAACAATGACGTTACTATCCCGAGCTTCATAGGCATAATAGATCACACAGTCTTGAGCCGCGCTGCCCCCGGGCCACTGACGTTCTGGATCATCGTCGCAGTAATCGTTGGGGGTTTGGTTAGCCCGTCCATCGGTCATCACAATCATCACGTGATTGGCGCCAGGGCGACCACAAGGACCTGTGCCAGCCTCACAAGCAGATCTGGCCCCGGTCTGCAACACTTCGAGTCCCAGTTCCATCCCCTCAGCAATATTGGTACCGCCCCCTGCGGTTGTTATGTCCAATTCGTAAAGCACGGTATCGGTGATAACAGTTGCGTCGCAAGCCTCCCCCAGCCTGCGCACACACTGCAAATGAGTGTCAATGCTGGCATTGCTACTATAGCTGACATAACCGACCTGGTCGAATTTTGGATCAATCAAAGAGCCCGAAAACATTTTGGCAGCCTCGACAGAGCCACGCACAGGCTGCTCGTCATCGTAAATTTCGTCGCTGCGGCGGTCTTGCTTATCCTCGGTGAGACTAGGATCATTGCAGATGGGAAAATAGGACACCACATCCGACGGGCTGCCCAACTCGTTCTCCCGCTGCGGGTAACCGGCAAAACGGGCGTCGCAGCGATTGCAGGCCCAGCCAGTCCGCCCGTTGGCCCACTCCTGTGTCCCCCTCCCCGAGTTTGCCTGTATCGGCGCATGGTTGCCAATACTGCTACTGGACCTAGTAGTAATCACGATGCGGTCCAGAGCAAATGCAGCCCCGCCCGCCCAAATGTTCAACGTGCGATTTACACCTTGTGTCCAGTAAATCGGGCCATTGCGGTTAAGCAACTGCCACTCCCAATCATCGCCAGCACCGCCATAGCTGTTACCCCGGTCGAAACCCGTCTCGCAACCTACACCACAGTCACCTTGACGCCCTTCAGAGCCGCCCACAACACCATCAATCCCCCAGAACAGGCGCTGGTCCAAATCATCCCCTCGGTCCCAGGTGGACATGGTCTGTCCCCGCACCCAGATGTAGTAACCACCAGATCTATCCTCTACGGGTGCAAAGTTATAGTCTACCCGTGGCGTAGGGTAGGGGCCACCCGGCGCTCCATCCCAGCACGTAAAGTCCGCTGTGCCATCAGGAGGCACGCTAACATCTACAAAAAGCTGCTCGTAACGGCAGGTTGCACCGGGACCACTCTCCTCCTTATCAGGATAGGGCATATGCATGATGTACGCCCCGCCGTACCCTCCATCCGCACGACTGTCCCTTCCGGAGGCATAAGTACGCTTACTATGACGCCCCGTTCGCTGAAGCACCCAATACGTGTATCCAAATCTCTGAATCTCTTTGCTGTACGGATTACTATTGTACGAATATTCTTCCGCTTCGATGAAATAGTAATCGTAGCCACCACTTGAGACATATTCTGATGGTTGTTCGCAACGTTCGGGCGGGTTAGGGTCGCCCGGGTCCCAATCGGCGGGCCCATCCCAGGGCAACGGGTAGAAATTCCCGTCTGGATAATCAACGCCCGTCTCTTTCTCCCAACAGCCATAACAGATCGTGTTGAATTCCATCGAGCCTGACCTGTCGAAAATGATAACAACATCCAAGTTGTTGATGTTTTCGGCCACCGAGGTGGCTGCACATTGGAGGTTATCAAAACCAGCAAATCGCAAGAAAATCACCGGTACCACCTGGGTAACCCGGACCTGAATTCGATAGGCAGTCTCGGAAATTGTCGCACAATCCCCGTCGTTCTCATCCGGTATATTGCAGTCCACACGATCACGGAATTCAGCCATGTCCAGATAAATGGCGGTCTTGGTAATTCCTGAAGACGCTCCGACGTCGAGGACACCATCTATGTACACCGCAGTTTCTGGCAACTGAAAATCGTACCCATTCTGCCGCAAATAATCCAACGCCTGCAATTGGGCCGCACCCTCAAAAGGCAACTCGTACGCCGCAGCCAACGTAGCCGCGTCTACCGCCCTGGAAATCCTCACCCGCTCGATAAAGTATAACCCCAAATCAACCGCCAGACCAACCAGAATCAACAAGACAAAGACACCGATAGCAACGATGATCAATATCTGTCCGCTTTGCCGATTATCTGAAAAGCCTGCAGCTCGTCCTAGTCTTTCCCTCAGCAAACTAATCACGCGTACCATCCTACACCTCCAGTTAAAACTAGAAGAATAAAACCCTTCCCTGCTCATACTTTCCCAGCGACATTGTCTTTCTCAAATATGCTAACGCGTAGAAAGACCCATCTGGGAAACGACAATCTTGATCCGTTTTACTAACAGGTCAAGAAGCGTCACTGCCCAGCCCTTCCAGTACCAATCATTCGCATAGAGGATTGAGCATACATTGTCCAATCTTCTCCAAAAGGACCTACAATGTCCATACCCCATACAGTTTCATGTCTATAGAACACTTCGACAATGACAAGCTCATTCTCCAACGCGCCATACTCATTATCACCCCGCAGATCATTGATTTGAGTATATTTTAGCAAATTATCATTCGAGAGTGCCGCGACATCCAACAGAGAATTGCCACCATACCCTGAGGGAGAAGCATAAACTCTATTTCCAGCCTGATCATAAACACCATCGGGCGGATCGCTCACATCTACAAGATAAATATATGTGACGACGATATTTACGTCCTCTGGCCGCAATCCTGCATTTCCCGCCGCTTGGCGAACCCGCTCATAAATGTCGTTGACTTGGGCATCAAAAATTGTTACATCTCCTCCGGTAGGTGGAGTGCGAACAGCCCAACGAACCCCCTCCCGGTTCACAGACTGCACCATCACGTAATCACGCAGGGCAAAGCCAGCCTCCACCACAGCAACCAGTAACAAAAAGATGAACGGCAAAACCAACGTCAGTTCTACGATACTCTGTCCATTTTCTTTCTGTCTCGACCTCATCTCATCCACCTCCCCATCCAGGCCTCAATCCTGCACCAACTCGCCTGTCGCACCATCTATGATCGACTTTTTCACGCGATCACCCGCAATGCCGGTGATCGACCACGCCAGCCGGTCATTTCCTCCATCCATCACCCGTAATTGGGCCGCCACGTCTATTTCGGAATAGACAGACTTGAAACTCGCTCCGCTTGTGTTCCACCAGGTATCCAGCGCCGCCGTACTATCCACCTGCCATTCGTCCTCACTAAAAGTTGGGACGACGTAGGGGCTTGACATCTCTTGCAAGAGCCACGCGCGTGCGCCATCCACGACGACCACCGCCAAGCGGCGGGCACTCGGAGAATAGAATTGGAACAACCAAACGACATCGGTGGGCCAGCGCCCCCGATTAGGCCGCCAATGTGCCGAGACAATGGCCAGTTGTCCATCCGGCTGCCAAGATTGAGCAACACTCACAGCAAACGGATAAGCGCTCCGGGCAGTCACACTTTCGGCGAGACTGACGGGAAGCGTGACACCACCTGGCTGTTCCCCTTGAAATAATGGAGATGGCCGGCCTAATGCCAGAATCAACCACACTATTCCCAGGGCTATGACAAAAGCCAAGCCTAGGAGGATCATCCAGCGGACGGATCTCTTTCTTTTTACTCGAGTCATCTACTCACTCCGGGCCACCATAATATTGCCGCAAAACCAATGGTAAAAATATATCAGAGAGATTAGATAATGTATAACCGGCTTCTCGACCCACATAATACGTCTCCTGATCCTCCTCCGCCCCACCCTGATTCTGTGCAAAAATCACGTGCAAGGTAGGAGAAACTACAGGAGCTTGCACCGCCACCGGACTGACAGATTCCTTCGTACTGGGCCAATACAAGACCCCTGGCTCTGACCAGGAAAAGATCATGTCGCCTCTTAACGATTCCGTCATTGACTGCGCGCGCGAGTACATGATCTCGTAGAATCCGTTATTCGCGTGCCAGACTATGGCTGGCAGTCCTTCTTTATCTAGAGTAATAGATGGCTGCAGGTATTGCTGAAAAGGAGAATTAGATGCGTCAGTCGAGAAATACGTGTGATAAGGAGGCTCACGTGGGGTTCCATCGTCGATCAGATAATCTGCCGCTCCTTGTGTACCTACTTCGTAGACGGGCATCCAACTATTCTCATCAGTCAAATAGCGCGTGTATGCCAGGACGTATTGATCCGATTCACGCCATTTCCAGTCCCACGTCACTATCACGTGATCTTTATAAGCGGCAATGTCTGGGTTATGTGGGTGAAACGTAAGGTTCCCATACGTGCTAATATTTCTGTCAGATTCCCACGTGCCACTGATAATGTTCTTGCGATTATGCCTGATCTCAAGATTCCCCCCCCCCACCGTTTGCTCCTCCCACACCACGTGAGCAAACTGATCAGACCAGGCGATAGCCGGAAAGCCACTAGTACTGGACCAATTGGCAAATTTACCGGCTTCGCTACCAGGCACACGTTCTTCCAAGAGCAATTCCTTGTCGTAATAGTAAACGGTACTGGCCTTCTCCTCCTCCGTCCCCTCCCAAATACGTCGATATGCGAAATGAGGGTTCCCGTTGTTGTCCAGAGCAATGTCCACTCCAGAAAAATACTGTTGCTCGGAAGGATTCAATGTAAATAGAGCACTCGTAATCGTCTGGGCCGCACACCTACCCTCTGGCAGAGAACAGGTCGAATAAAAGATACCAGTCTGCGTTGTGCCGGTAAAGATGACATAGGCTACATGAGCGGTGGTGCCCGTAAGCGCCACCGATGCAGACCAATTGGCGAGCGCCTGCTCCGTGCCGGTAAAGACAGGTACGCGAGGGCTCCAACCATTTTCACCACTCTCTGAAGCCCAGCGAAGCCATACCGAGCCATGTGAGGGCACACCATTACTGATCTCTTCCACCCATACCACCGCCACCCGGTCCCCATCAGTGCTGACAGCTACATCGGCGAGATACGAGTCCAAGGTTTTATCATCAGAAAGATTGGTCTCTGCTGGGGGGATAGAACGCCGAGGTGCAGCCAACGCCAACACAACAGTTAGCACTGACAATACGCCAGCCACCAGTGCGGCCACCACCAACCATTTCTTTCTCCTGGTCCCTCCAGCCTCAGTCATTCCTCCTACCCCCTATTCGCTGTCACAACACACTATTGCAATAACAGATCGACATAATGATTGTCGTGATCGTCCGATACCACCGTCACCGTGGCCGAATCAATCAACAATTTATTATCAACCCACGTCTGGGCATAGACAGTATATGTTCCTGGGGGGACGTTGTAAAAATGATATGTGGCATCGTGGATGCTGTTCGTTTGATAGACCTGCCCACCTGCACTGTAAGCCACCACCGTCACCCCTACCATGTCTTGATACACATTGCCAATTACTGCTCGCACCTTTCCACCAAAAGAAGCCATATCTGATTCCAAATCTGGAATGGGCCACTCGGTACAGATGTTAAGCGCCAAGTCATCCAGGTAGAAATATGTGCCATATTTGTCTCCATCGTGAACACCGTAAAAGCGGACCATGACATTCTGCCCGGCCAAAGGCACTAGATCTATACCGGCAAAATCCACACTAAAGTGCTGCCAAGTATTGGTGATGGCTCCCCCGTCTACGATGAATCCAGCCGGTCTGGCGACCATGGTGAACTGTTGAGTAGCGCTCCAAGAACCATCGGCGCCATCGGCGTCCTGTGTCCTGACACGCCAATAGTAGGTCGTACCATCGGGGGAGATCGCAGCAGCACCATACTCTGCAAGAGAGGCAGCATCACCAACCCAGTTCGAATCCCACATCTCGGCTCCGTTGCCCCAGTCTACATCAGTGCCGACCTGGATTTGATACGCACTCTGAACATCTCCGGCATCGGGATCGCTAAAGGTCCAGGAGAATTCGGGTCGGGTATCGGTGACATCGACAGGGTTGACCTGATCCTCACAGAGCAGGTCAATGGGCACATCGGGTGGGTTGTTAGGCTCGAACAGCATGGTGAACTCTTGAGTATCAACACTCCAAGGGCCTACGAAACCATAGCTATCTTGTGTCCGAACACGCCAATAGTAGGTCGTACCATCAAGGCGCAGCTCGGCAGCACCATACTCAGCGAGCGATGCGGTACCGGTCACCCAACTCGAGTCCCACATCTCGGCTCCGTTGCCCCAATCTGCGTCGGTACCGACCTGGATTTGATACGCGCCTTGCGTGTCGCCCACATCTGGATCGCTAAAGGTCCAGGAGAATTCGGGCAGGGTGTCATCCACGTCAACCGGGTTGACCAAAGCCTCGGTAAGCAAGTTGATGGGCGCATCGGGCGGATTGTTCATTTTCATCGTAAACTGTTGAGTAGCACTCCAAGCCCCCGTCGCCCCAGAACTTTCCTGCGTCTGGACACGCCAATAGTAGGTCGTGCCGTCGAGAGCGAGTTCGGCAGCGTTATACTCGACAAGTGATGCCGGATCAGTGACCCAGCCAGGGTCCCACATCTCGGCCCCATTGCCCCAGTCTGCGTCGGTGCCGACCTGGATTTGATACGCGCCTTGCGTATCGCCCACATCTGGATCGCTAAAGGTCCAGGAGAATTCAGGCAAGGTGTCAACAACGTCGACAGGGTTGACCAGACCTTCACAGAGCAGATCAATGGGCGCATTTGGGGGATTGTCGTACGTCACCGCCATTTCCGCATAGTAGAGACGCATCGCCCGAGAAGACCTTCTATTATTTACACCCCAGACGATGGCCCCCGTACCGGGGTCTATGTAATCGGCAAGATTTGTAGTGAGAGACCCAGTCATTTCTCTGTCGCCCGAGTTGAGAGTCCGACGGGTCACTTCTACCCAACTAGCCTCCAGGAACGGATCCTGGCCTGTCCGTAGCGCATAGATCCTATGTTGAGTATCTCCCCCAAATGTATATCCCTTGAAAGTAAAATCAATCTGGCTGATGTCAGCTATGCTTTCGTTGATGACCATATCGAACTGGGCAAATATCTCATCGTTATCGCCTGGATCAACAGTCTGCCAATAGTTGGTATCATCTACACCAATAGCACTATACTCTCCATTGCTTGCTTCTACAAAAGTATTCTGGTGGCCACTCGATCGGTAAGGAAACCGATCCACATCAGATTCATGGGCGCAGATTCCATTTGCGATACATGTTGCTTGCGTTACCCCCGCGAAATTGTAGACGGTGGTGGCTGCCAAGGGAGACCTCTCCTCCACTGGCGGCACATCACTGATGACAAGACCAGATCCGCTACCTTCATAGCCACTGGGCTTTCTGCCTGTGAGGTTCCTCCCCTTGCTCGCCACAAGCTCGCCGCTACCGCTACGCCCGGATGGCTGTGCCGCACACATCAACGCAGATTTTCGATAGGCCACGTCTGGCGGCTGAGGCAGGCCAACGAGCGGGTTGCCCGATCCATCCAAAAGTTCAACGTAGAGCGCATCATCAGCATCCGTGGTCCCAGACTGACTACACGTAGCCCGACTGCCCCCAACCGCCCGAAACCCTTCTACCGTGATTTGAGTCATCGTAGAAGCAGTACTCGGGACCTGTACCGTTTGAGCGATCCAAGGATTGTTAGATGAGTTTTCACACGGGAATAATTCTCCCAGCGAGGCATGGAGATGTACTGAGAAGGCCCCCCCACGCGGGAAATAACCATTCCGCTGCCAAGCCGACGGAGTATCTCCTCCCGACCAAGGCGGGAAAACACTTCCCAAGTTGCCTTCAAAGTCCTGGGCTTCAAAGTGCTGGGTACACTCTTTCATTCCTGGTGGTGTTTGTATTGGCGGCACATCAAGTGGCCGGCAGACCACAAACTCGTCCACCTGGCTGGTATAAGGCGAACCACTGCTGGAATACTTGGCATGGGCTATTCCAATCTGTACCGCCTCGTCCATCTCCACCGCAGCGCCAGAATTCCACAGCGTCCAATTGTCACCTGGAGTCTCATCGTGAGAGTAATAGAAAGCAAAATCATTGTCATCTCGAACAATACGCAGCCACACTGGCGGAGAAGTGGTGTTGATCTCACCACTGCCCACATAGTTCGTACCGTCGCCATCTGTCTCACGGTAAGCAAACTGAAGCCTACGTCCATCCGAGTCTCTAGCCGTTGCCATCACGTGGCGGCCGTTGGCAGCCGTGCTGTTGCGCACCATTACGCCTACCTTGGCCCCGCTATTAGACGGCGGGGAAATGACACGTACGCGGACATCAAAATTGCCCGAGATCGATTGATACACGTAGAAAAAGTTGTCACTGGTACTCCAGATGCTACCTCCACGCCCATGGATCTGGAGATAACCGCCACCATCCTCCGTCACACTCCCACCTACGTTAGACCCCATCTCGGCCGTGGACCATTTGCCATCAAAGGAGCCATCGTCGAAATCGTCGCCATATTCCGAGCTAAAAATGGTACAGTCCACCTCTACCGGGTAGGGACCAAAGATATTATTCGTCTCGTCAGACTCGTCAACGTAATTGGTGGTATCCACCTGTGCCCACAAATTAATGGTTCCAAACTCATCTATGCGCTGGGTTATGGTCACTATCTCTGTTCCATAACCCGCAATATTGGCAAGCCATTGTTTGCTATTGCCGATTTGACCCAACGTGGGCGTCACAGGTGGGTTCACATAGAGATCAATATCAAAGGCAGTATCCTCTACAGGCCACGGCAACAGGTTCTCCACCTCGATTCTCAATAGAACCTCCACACCGGCAGGAAATACATCACCATACATAGCAGGGTAAGATATGCTCACGATTCGCAAATCCGGCGGCAGGTTTTTGATACGTATCTCTGCCGAATAGGCAACCTGGCTCCCTGAGCCACAGTCACCAGCAGGCTCAGTATGGGTTTCCAACTGATAAACGCCTGCACTGTCTGCCGGAATCATCACTGGCAAATCCAGCGCTTTCTCATCAGTATCTACGTCAATACTGGTAGTTAACACGCTGGATGCAATACCAGCACCATCAACTTGACACCAGAGGAGAGTAAAAAGCTCAGAGACCTCTGGATGTTTGAATACATCCACAGTGATCACATCTTCGGGCAACACCTCATAGCTGGAGGCAAGTATATAAGGGCCATCTTCAGGCACAACCCACGTCTTGTACGCCAAGTCAAAGCGCTCCCCCGAATCCCAGTCATCGCCACCATCCAAATCTACCCACACTCTCAATTCAGCCATACCTGGCTCGTTGGCGTAAACCGTCCTCACAGCAACGCCACTAACGTCGGTCATAGCCTCCGCATATTGATCATCCGGGTTTTCTGCCCCAGAATAATCAAAAGCTCCCTCAGTGGTAGAAAAGCTCACCGGCAGTGAGTCAGGCCAGGGGTCGCCGGTAGCACAGTTGGTGACCAACACGCCCACATCATGGCCCCGATCGAACGGTAAGGTGTTTGTAACATGGTCAAAGGAAATCTGCAAACAATAATCCGCCTGAGGCGGCAGCGTCGGTGTTGCCGAGGGCACTGGTGTTGTGTCTTCCGGCGTTGGATTTATCGCGACTGTTGGCTGGGGCGTACCACTACCAGAATCAGGCGGTACCACCAACACGCCTTCATTGACCATATTTGCGCTGGCTTGGACCCGCACGCCATCGGGAGCAATAGCACCCAAGATAGGATCAACGAGTTCTACACGGTGGACCACCGTAACCGTAATCGGCAATCCTGGAGCACCGGTATGATAATCCTCTACCCCATCCCAGGTAGATCCAACAACCCGCACACCAAAGAAACCGGGAGTGTTTTGGTGACTGTTAAAATCATCCTCCGTCAACCCACGCGCCGCCCAGTCGATACGCAGGCCAGCCGCACGCTGAAGGGCAACTTTTTCAATTAGGGCAACACGGCGAGCATTGTATTCATCCTCATCCTCACCAATAAAGCAAGTGTTACCCGCATCCACAGCATCATCAACGTAATATGCAAGATTGTCGCCCGCAGAGGATCCATCACAATCCGTTTCATCTATTTTCGCACCCTGCGCAGGCCGATAAGTCACAGCCCAACGAGCAGCCTCACGGGCAGCATGTTGGACGGTTAGATATCCCTGAATGATAAATGCACCCTCAACAAGAACAAAAATAGTTACCAAAAACACAGGCAGAACCAGAGCAAACTCTACCAGCCCCTGCCCCCATTGTCGCAAAGATGGTCGAGATGACAGGAGATTATGTATTGATTTAGATAAGAACTTCATGACTTTTTTCCCCCTCTATCACAATTGCAATTGCAAAAGTTGTATCTGATTCTTCAATTGCCCCTGCCCAGAGAAAAAGGCTAGCGATTTTTTAACCTTTTCTCCTACTAACATCACTTACATTATACCTCAAGTGACATGCAGTTTGCAAGTGTACTTTAGTACTAGGGCATTGTTCAGAACTAGGGCTATTCAGAAATAGCCAAACACTATTTGCACGATTTTATTCGCGAGGTACTGGTTCAGTTGAATGGGATTACGATGTAGACGAGGTTTCCATACCTCGTAGAGCCTTACGCGCTATGGAAAGCGCGGCTACAAGCTCAATTTCGAGCCACAACAGACTATTCTCTAAAAATCCCACCCAACTG
>JAAEPW010000799.1 GCA_024232355.1 Chloroflexota bacterium
CAGTTGGGTGGGATTTCTGGATAGTCAGCCAATTGTGGCTCAAAAAGGGGCTTGTAGCCGAGGTTTCCATACCTCGCAGGGCCTTACGCGCTATGGAAAGCGCGGCTACATCGTAATCCCATTCAACTGAACCAGTGCCCAGTTTGAAAACACGCCAAAAATCGTTCGAGAGAGCACTTTTGAGACTTTGAGTCTGGTTCTCTTGAACTAAACCGTAAAGCTAGGAGGCTATGATTATCAATGACAGAAAATTTGATCCTGACGAACCAACAGGCTCGCCGCTTTCTCCTGGCCCATCAGGGCTTGTGGCCCTCATACGAGGTGGGGGGCAAAGCCGGTATACGGGATTACGTTCGTCGCGTGGGCTGCATCCAGTTTGACCCGCTGAACATTGTGGGTCGCAACCCCGATTTGGTGCTTCAAGCGCGTTTTTCGGATTTTCGGCCCGAGATGTTGCAAGAATTGCTCTATGATGACAGATATCTCGTGGATGGGTGGGACAAAAACATGTCCATTTATAGCGTGGAGGATTGGCCGTATTTCCGCCGTCGCAGGGAAGCAGCCATACGCAACCCGGGCAAAAGCCCTGAGCAGGTCAAATCGATCATGCCCCAGCTTCGCCAAGAGATAAAAGAGCGGGGGCCGTTGTCTTCGATTGACCTGGATTTTGATCAGACCGTGGATTGGTCGTGGGCGCCGACGCGGCTGTCTCGGGCCGCGTTGGAGAGCGCGTACTTTTGGGGCGAGTTGGTCATCCACCACAAAGTGAACACCCGCAAGGTGTACGATTTTGCCAGCAACCACATTCCGGCAGAGTTGCTGTCGGCCCCTGAACCGAACGAGACGGAGGAGCAGTATCACGATTGGTACGTCCTCCGGCGCATTGGGAGTGTGGGGTTAATGTGGAACAAATCTGGCGATGCCTGGTTGGCGATGCCTGGAATCAAGAGCAAGGAGCGCAAGGCGACGCTGGCACGGCTGATCGAACAAGACAAGGTGCTAGAGGTGCGCGTTCAAGGTATAGACCTGCCCCTCTATATGCGGAGTGAGGACAGCCCGATCCTGAACCGTGTGCTGGATTCGGATACCCCGCCGCCGCGTGCCGTCATCTTGGCTCCTCTGGATAATCTGATTTGGGACCGCCGCTTTATAGAGGCGTTGTTTGACTTTTACTATGTATGGGAAGTCTACAAGCCGGTTGTCGAACGACGCTATGGCTATTACGTGCTCCCTATTTTGTATGGAGACCGGTTCGTAGCCCGGTTTGAACCGGGGCGGGATAAAAAGAGCGGTGCTTGTATTATCAAGAATTGGTGGTGGGAGGAAGGGATCACCCCGTCGGAAGAGATGCTGTCCGCATTGCGCTATTGTTTCCGACAGTTTCTCGGCTACTTGGGCACTGATGATCTTCAGGTTGACGACAAGGCCGCGGAGCAGGTAGATTGGCTTGTAAGCGTTGATCCGTAGCATAGAACCCTGTGTCTGTTTTTCCCAAGTCGCCCGCAAAGGGCTATGCTTCGTCTCTCCGACGGGCTGCTACTTTAACTCGATGGCGTCTTGGGGACACTGTAACACACACGCCCCGCAAGCGACGCATTGCTTATTTGCATCATTGTGAAAGACAGCCTTGCGGCGCTCGTGATCCGGTGTCCAACAGCCCACCGGGCATACCTGGTAACATGCCCAATCGCCCACGCACTTGTGCTCGTCAAAGTGGATGGCCATTTTGTGCAATGACCTCATATGGTCGAGTTCGTTTCGCCAATCCATTTTACCACCCCCACAACTCGGCGATGCGTGGCAGCACGAGGTGTACCGCCAGCGCAGCCACGCCGACCAGGGCCTCAATGTGCCAATTCGCCTCGGTTCGTACGCGTGGACGCATCCCCTGGAACTCGCTGGTGACGAAAAACGCCAGGAATCCCAAGCCCAGGCACCAGTTGATCACCGTCAGCGGCGGTGCAAATGACCAAGCTGCCGAGTAGATCACCGTGCCCACGATGGTCAGTATTGCCATCACTGCCCCCCTACGCACTCCCCCAAGGATGGGCATCCACGGCAGGAATATGCCGTAAAAGATCGTGATTCCGGCGAACGCAATCACCGTCGGCCAAAAGACGGTGCGAAAGAACAGACCCGCCACGACAGCTATAAACACGCCATATAGCCCCCAGCTTCCTATCGTCATCTCTAGCCGGCTCGTGAGCGGAAAGGTCACCTGGCGCATCGCGTCTGTCTTTTTGCGTCCGGCATCGAGATACGCGGGGATGTCCTCGGCGCGGACAGGCCCCCATCGGACCCGCCAACCGGTTTCTTGGCGAATTTGGCGAGCGTTCACACCGTTGGCTGCCAGTTGAGGCAGGATCAGTGCGTGCGTGTTTACGACCTCGGCCACGCCAGACGTCTTGACGGCAGCAATGACCTTGTCAGCCGTAAAATGCCCGCCTCCTGCCGCGCACCAAACGTTGATGCCTGCCGAGTCGGTCACTAGCAGCCAGACGTTCACTTTGCCGTCAATCGCTTTTGCCACGCGGCGCACCGTCAGGTCATAGTTGCCGGTGACCAGGACGGGGGCCTCTTGGTCCGGTTCGCCAACGCGATACAGGCCGGGGCGGACCTTGGGAAACGGAATCAAGCGAAAGGGCAAACACCACAGATCGGTTAGCAGTGTGCTCAAAGTGACACGATGCTGCAATCGGGGAAACGCACGTGTCGGTGCCGTTACAACCTCGGCGGCAGAGCGAGCGACGAACATCTGGAGACTGGCTGCTACAAAAGAGTCGACTGATTCGGTCCGAAAACCGGCCATAGCCAGTTCTTGGGCAAATTGCCCCGCCTTTAATGGGTGCGTCGTCGTGCGCGTGAGCAGCCAGGTGACGAGGATCAGTGGCAGCCGGACGAACAAGTAGATCAGACGTGCAAGCATCCCCGCAGGCATCACCTCGTCAGCGATGATCAGTCGACCGCCAGGTGCCAACAGTGCGCGACATTCATCCAGCACAAACCGGCGTTCGCTGTCGGCGAGTTCGCTAAATACGAGGGTGCTTGCAATCACATCAAAGCTGTCAGTCTCAAAATGATCGGTCAACGAACTGGCTCCCAGCTCGATCAACGTCACTCGGTCGTCCTGCCCGGCAGCAGTGACCTTGCGCCGAGCCTCGCCCAGCATCAACGGCGAAACGTCCACGCCGGTGACCTGCGCCCCACGCTGTGCCATCAGCATCGCCAGTGTCCCGGTGCCGCAACCGATCTCTAGCACCCGATCTCCCTCTCGCACCATCTGCGACGCAATGCGCTCCTTGAGCGGGCCGAGTTTGTTCAGTGTGAGAAGCTGAATGCCCCGGTCATAGTCGGCGGGCGTCGTCTCTAGATACTTCATAAAAACAGTCGCCATATTCTCTCCTCCCAAATGCATTCGATCTTGAGCTATATTACACACCTACTACAGATTGTTGTCAAGTGGCACGGGTAGGGCAATTGCATTTATATTCAGATTTGCCCGGGAAGGCTCCCAGCCCCGTCTCGGGGGCGTATTAGGGGCGAAACTGCTTCGTGTAAACCGTCCCCGAGACCCTGTACTTGGCAGCACCTGTCCTGAACCGACAGGTACAGGGTTCAGGACAAGTGCGGGGACTATGAGCAAAATACCCCATACAAAATAAATGCAATTGCCCCAAGTGGCACGGCAACATCGCTGGACAAAATCACAATTCTCACAGATAATGTTTATAGTAATTATGAACAATGTGCGCGTACTTGTCGTGGCCGACGATCCGTTGACCCGTGCTGGATTGGTAGCATTGTTGACCAATCAGCCCGGTTGCTTTGTCGTCGGGCAAGTGACCGGGGATGCCGATCTATTGGCCGAAACCAATCTATTGGCCGAAACCAATCTGTTGGCCGAAATAGACGTCTATCGTCCCGACGTCACGGTGTGGGACTTGGGCTGGGATCCTGTAGCGGCTCTAGAGCGCCTGGCCAATCTGGGAGATGATCGCCTTCTTATTCTGGCCCTGTTAGCCGACGAAACCCACGCGGCCAATGTCTGGGCCGCCGGTGTCCATGGCCTCTTGCTCCGAGATGTTGGCATTGAGAACCTGACAGCCGCATTGCGTGCCATCGTCGGAGGTTTGGTGGTCCTCGATCCAGAGTTGGCTCAAGGCATATTGCCGAACGCTGTTCAATCACCCGGTTCATTGATCGAGGAACTGACCCCCCGCGAGATGGAGGTGCTGCAACTCTTGGCCGAGGGACTACCCAACAAGACCATCGCCCATCGGCTGGACATTAGCGAGCATACCGTCAAGTTTCACGTCAATGCCATCCTAAGCAAACTCGGCGCTCAGAGCCGCACCGAGGCCGTCGTCCGTGCCACCCGCTTGGGACTGATCATCCTCTGACCCACTCGTTCTTCCAGGTTCGACCTACCCATTTTTCCAGGTCGAACCTCCTCGGATGGGCGATGTGCCGCACTCTCTTATGTGGTAAACTGGTAGCGTAAATATATTGCGCTATCCAGACTTTGAAACTCTCAGAAGGCTTCCAAAGTCTCGAGTGACACGAGGAGGTTGAACCATGACCCAAGTTTTGAAAAATCTATCTGATGAATTGGCAGCGACCGTCAAAGTTGCCGGACCATCCGTGGTTCGGGTGGATGCACGACGCCGCTTGCCCGCGACCGGTATCGTCTGGTCACCCGATGGCATCATTGTCACCGCTCACCACGTCGTCCGCCGAGACGAAAACATCGGCGTGGGTTTGCCGGGCGGCAAGGGCACGGTCGTTTCAGCGACCTTGATCGGCCGCGACCCGACTACAGATCTGGCCGTGCTGCGCGCCGAGGTCACGGACTTGGCTCCGCCTGCCTGGGCCGAGATCGAGGACCTGCAAGTAGGACATTTGGTCCTGGCGCTAGGACGACTTGGAAAGACTGTCCAGGCGACATTGGGCATCGTCAGTGCTCTGGGCAGCGGCAGTTGGCATTCACCGACTGGTGGCGAAATAGACCGCTATTTGCAGACAGACGTGGTCATGTACCCTGGGTTCTCCGGCGGCCCGTTAGTCAACACCGACGGGCAAGTCATTGGAATCAACACTTCTGCCCTACTGCGAGGCGTTAGTCTGACCGTACCAGTTTCTACCGTGCGACGGGTGGTCGAGACTTTGGTGACTCACGGACGGATGCGTCGTGGATATCTAGGGATTAACATTCAGCCGGTTCGCTTGCCAGAAACGTTGGGGGAACAAATCGGACAGGAAACGGGGTTGCTCTTGATTCACATCGAGCCAAACAGCCCTGCTGATCAAGGGGGACTGCTGATGGGCGACACCGTCGTCGCTCTAGACGGTCACCCGGTGCGCCACCACGACGATCTACTCACTTTGTTGAGCGGCGACCGAGTCGGAGCCGAGGTGCCGGTGCGCGTTGTGCGAGCCGGACAGGTACAAAAAGTCACCGTCGTCGTTGGTGAGCTTGGATAGAAATCACAATGTCCAATTTGCTGCAACAGCTAAACCTTGACATGTCTTTCGTGGTGGATCAGGTACAAAACAGCCTGGTACAGATCACCAACGGACGACACGGTGCGGGCGCGGGAACCATTTGGCATTCGGATGGTTTGATTCTCACCAACGCCCACGTGGTTGGGCGTCATTCTCTAAAGGTCACACTACCAGATGGTCGCACCCTGCCCGCCCGGCTCCTGGCACACGACGAGAGCCTGGACCTGGCAGCCCTTTCTGTGGACGCCGCCGATCTGCCGACCATCGTGCTGGGCGACTCGCGGCAGATCCAGCCGGGGCAGTGGGTGCTGGCGCTGGGGCATCCGTGGGGTGTGACCGGCGCCGTCACCGCTGGTATCGTCATCAACGTGGGGCCGCCGCCCGAAATACCGCGTACCCAACAGAATCTGATCCAAGTCGGCCTGCACCTGCGGCCAGGCCATTCGGGCGGTCCGCTGGTGGACGTGCGTGGTCAACTGGTGGGCATCAACACGATGATCGCTGGTCCGGACGTTGGGCTGGCGATACCCGTGCACGTGGTCAAGAACTTTTTGCACCAGTCTTTGAATTCATAACCTGTTTACGCGGACTCTGCCTCGCTCTGGAACTGGGTGTGGTAAAGTCCGGCGTACACTCCCTCTTGCGCCATCAGCTCGGCGTGGGTCCCCTGTTCCACCAACTGCCCGTTATCTATAACCAGGATCAGGTCAGCCGACAGAATCGTGCTCAGCCGGTGCGCGATGACCAGACTGGTGCGCCCTTCCATCACCCGCTCCAGGGCTTGTTGGATCAACGCCTCGCTCTGAGAGTCAAGGTGGCTGGTCGCCTCGTCCAGAATGAGCACACGGGGATCTTTGAGGATGACGCGGGCGATGGCAACCCGCTGTTTTTCACCGCCAGAGAGCCGGTAGCCGCGCTCACCGACGACGGTGTCGTACCCATCGGGCAGACTGGCAATGAAATCATGAATGTTGGCAGTGCGACAAGCTGCTTCGAGTTCTGCTTGCGTGGCGTCGGGCTTGGCATAGTGGAGGTTGACGCGGATAGTGTCATGGAAAAGATAGGTTTCTTGGGTGACCATCCCGATATTGGCAGACAGAGAATCCAGCGTGACGTTGCATAGATCGTGACCGTCGAACGTGATACGGCCCTCGGTGGGATCGTACAGGCGGGGGAGCAGATATGTGACGGTGGTCTTGCCCGCACCGCTGGGACCGACCATTGCAACCAGTTGGCCCGGCTGGATCTCAAAGCTCACGTCGCGCACGGCCCAGTGGATCACTTTTCCGTCTTGAGTGGATTCTTTTTTCCCTCTTTGGTCTGAAGGCAGAACCGAGGTAGCGTGCCGCCCCCAACCAAAACGTGGGACATCTTCCAACCCAGTTGTGGCCGCACCGTTACTCTCATCATCGCTGGTATAGCTGAAGGAAACTTGTTCAAATCGCACGTGTCCCTTTGCCCGGCCCAACGACTTGGCTCTCGGACAGTCCTCGATCTCGATCGGCAAGTCCAGCACCTCGAAAACCCGCTCAAAGCTGACCATGCTGGTGGCGAATTCGACGCGGGCGTTGGTCAGTGCGGTCAGTGGGCCGTAGAGTTGGGTCAGGTAGGTGCCAAAGGCGATGATCGTGCCGATGGTGAATGCGCCGCGCAGCACCAGGTGTCCGCCGAGCCAAAAGACCAGCGCCGTTCCCAGCGCCCCGGCCAGGCCCAGTCCCATAAAGAACCAACGTCCGATCAACGACTGGCGCACGCCAATGTCGCGCACCTGACCGGCCCGCTCGGAGAATTTCGCTACCTCGTCAGGTCCGCGCCCGAAAATCTTGACCAGCAGCGCGCCGCTGACGTTAAGGGTTTCGTTCATCATCGCGTTCATCTGGGCGTTGTATTCCATACTCTGGCGGGCGATACGCCGCAGCACGCGTCCCACCCGCCGCGCTGGCAGGATGAACAATGGCAAGATTGCGACGCCCAACAGGGTCAGCCGCCACTCGAGGGAAATCATAATGGTGAGCGTGCTGATTAGAGAGATCACATTGACGATAATGTTGACCAGCGTGCCGGTCACCGCTCGCTGCGCGCCGATCACGTCGTTGTTCAACCGCGACATCATCTCTCCCGTCCGGGTGTTGGTAAAGAAACGCAGACTCATGCGCTGCATGTGATCATAGAGCGACCTGCGCAAGTTGTGAATGATCCCTTCGCCAATGCTGGCACTGAAATAGCGTTGGGCTACTCCGATGAGTCCTGTCAAGACAGGAATGCCGATAACGCCCAACGCCAACAGGTTAAGCCGTGCTGTGTCTCTGTTGGGCAGCGCATTGTCCAACAGGTCGCGGTAGAGCAAGGGGGACACCAAGTTGAGCAGAGATGTCAGAATGATCAAGCCAATCATCATGGCTGCCCGTCCCCAATAAGGTTGGGCATAGGTTGCCACCCGGCGTAACAGCGCCCGGCTAACCTCTGGCTGATCTCGCTCCTCGTCGTATCGAATGTATGCCCGCCAATTCCCACCACCGTGAAAACCCATTTTCCCCTCCTTAGTATTCCGTTGCTTGGATATTATAACACCTTCGCGTCGTCCAGGCTAACATAAGGCAATGTGAGGGGAAAATAACAAGTGGGGCAGACCATCGGCCTGCCCCACTTTTGAATTAAAGAGTAACTAGACCCGCATCCGCTGCCACAGCACCGTCACGGCCAAAGCGACGATGCCCATCACCGTCGCGCCCGTGCATACGCCTGATGATCCCTGCGCGGGCGGCTGCTCCGTGGGTTCGACTGGTTCCAGTATCAACTCTGGTGTTGGTTGCCCCGGTCGCGGTGTGGGGGTTGACTCGCCTGTTGGATAAACTGTCTCTGCTGTCGGTTGGACCGGCTCTGGTGTATGGGTTGGCGGTATCGCGACCGAACCAGGGTCGCCTTCTACCACTTCGTAGGCCACGCCCTCGGCCACAAAGATGACGCGCTCGCCCAGCGCCAGGTACGTACCCCATTCCGGGCGGGCTGTCAGCAGCTCAAAGTAGCTGTCAGAGCCAAAGCCGATGGGTGTGGTGTTCATCTGGGAGGAATCAAAGACCGTGTCTGTCCAGACGCCGTTTTGCAACTTGAAGGTCTTGCTCCCCACCAATTGCACGACCGGCGCGGCTTTTTCCGGCATATTCCATCCGCCGGATGTCTCGGCTTCCTGCATCTCGACTTGCTCCTCGGCGGCCTCCGCTGCTGGCGCGCCCAAAGCGGATGGAGTCGGTAGAGCCAGGTACCTTTCTACCGCTTCGTCCTGCCCTCCGGCCGTCAGGATATCGTCCTCCTCGATCAGGAACGAGGTGTAGGGGGTGATGATGCCGTATCGCACGCTCAATGTGACGATAGCGTCCACCCACTCTCGCCGCTCGCCGTGGAGCCGAATCTGCGTCAGCAAGTAGCCAATCTTGCGTGTGGCCCACAGACGGGGGATGAACTCGTCACCACCGCTGCCGCGAAAGTTGCCCTCGTAGACAAATTCCCGCCGCTCGCCGTTCACCTTGCCCGTGAGCGTGATGCGGGTGGCGCCACTGTCCCGGTAGCGCCCCGTCAGGATAAGTTGCGTACCTGCGAACAGGTCGGGCAGCGAGTCAGGATAAAAATCCTCGACCAACATGTCGTCAAAGTCCAACTCGATGTCGGTCAGGACGGGGGTACTGATCTTGGCGTAGAACCCCGAGACTTCCTCATCAATTCGCTCATGAGGACGCACGTATCCGCTGACACCTCGCTGCTGCTGGGCCAACGTGTCCAGCAAAGTGGTGTTGACGTCGTCGCCCACGCCAAAGGGAAAGAGACGCACGTTGCCGGGCGCGCTGGCCTTAACGTTGCTCAATATCTG
This sequence comes from Chloroflexota bacterium, assembly GCA_024232355.1. The sequence goes on from JAAEPW010000799.1 coordinate 9,368, forward strand.
CTCGATCTCGGTCACGCCCTCGGTGGGCAAGCCGTCGGTGAGAAAGATGATGATCGTAGGCCGCTCCCGGTCTGCCTGGGCCATCGCCTCCAGCAAGGCGCGGTTGATGTCGGTGCCGCCGATGGCCTCCAAGCGACGTACCCAATCGACGGCCTCGCGAGCCTCAGACGCGGGCCGCAACTCTAGAGCGTACTGTCGCAGCCCAGTGGAGAAAGAGACGACGTTAAAGCGATCCTCGGCGTTCAGATGATCCAGTACATAGACCAACGCTTCGCGGGCCTGTTCGATCTTTTCCCCATCCATCGAGCCGGACGTGTCGAGTACCAGAAAAACGTCTCGGGGGACCACCCGATCAGCGTCCACCTCGACCGGAGGCGCAGCCAGCAGCAGGAAAAAGCCATCATCGCCGTGCTCCCGGTAACTCAGCAGGTTCAGCCCCACGTCCTCTTGGCTCACAGTGTAAACCAATTCAAAGTCCTGGTCGGGCAATACGTCCGACTCTTCGTAGCCGATAATGGCCCGATAGTCGCCGGTCCGCTCGATATAGACCCGGTCCTGGTGGGTGGGCGAGTAAACGGCCCGCATCGCGTCGCGGGAACGGACGTCGATCCGCACGCTGACCTCTTCCAAATCGCGGGCGGAGAACTTTTCAGTGTTGAGCGGGTAGACATAGCGCACCAACCCATTATCGACGGGCAGCACCTGGCTGTATTCCAACTCGATCTTGCGCGAGCCCCCCGCTGGGATGGGAAAGACACGCGCCTGCACCGCGCCGCGCCCGACGTATTCCAAAAGCGCCGGATCGCGCCGCCGCCGGACAATGTCCTCGTAAATCTGGCGGGCCTCGTCCGCGTCCAGAATTTTGCCCTCGACCGGCGTGCCGTCCACCCACATGATGAACTCGGAGATCGCCGCCCCCTCCGGCAGCGGAAAGACATAGGTCCCCTCGCACTCCCAGTCGTGCTCGTTGACAAATTCCTGCTCCACGCGGGTGACGGCCACCTGATCCTCGATGGTCACCGTAACGCGATGGTAACGGATGGTGAGCCACGTATCCCGCAGCGGGACCGGTTCGGGCATCGGGATCGGGTCCGGGATAATGATGCCGTCGGCCAGGGCGGGCTGGACGGTGCCCAGCAGCAGGGCGATTGCCGCGATGGCGGCTAGTAGAGATTGTTTGATCAGAGATCGTGTTTGTTTCATTTCATTCCTCCTATATCTGTTTTATTCTCAATCCATTGTTGTTTTTCCTATCCCCTAGACGTCAGAGCGGGGGCAAAGGTTCCGCCGCACCACCGTAAACAGGTGGTGCGGGATGCAAAGAATACGTTTGACCAAAAATAAAATCGGTGATATGGTTGCCGCATATCTTTGTTGAACCGCAACTCGTTAACCATGGATTCGTATAAATATATGTTAGTGTACTAAACACAGTCAAGGAGGCATTGTAATGAAAGATTCAAAATGCATGAAATGTGGGAGTGTCAATCTAGACAGCGGGTTCATTCGCAGTTTCTCAAAGGTTGTTTACAAATCGGGAGACAAACCTTTGGACCTCGTTGGTGTCATTTCGGAAAAGGTTACCTGGCCCAAGCTTCAAGCATCTCTTTGCCTTGACTGTGGACATGTGGAGTTGTTCTGTGATACCGAGTTTGTGAAGAAGGAACTAGCAAAACAAGTCAATCGAGATTAATTGAAGAAAACCAAAACGGCTGAGGAATCCACAACCACCAGGAAGAAAAATGAAATACAAAAGCGTCATCGTAACCAAAAGAGGCGGCCCAAAAGTTCTCCAAGTCACCGAGAATGACTTACGTGCGCCGTCAGCCGGTGAGACGCGGATCAAGGTCTTGGCCACGCCTGTGTGTGGGCCTGACGTTCAGGCCCGGTACGGTCACACTCCAATTGCGCCCAAGATACCATTTGTGCCAGGCTATGCGGTTATTGGCACCGTGGACGCAGTTGGCGATGGCGTCACCAAAGCTGCCGTGGGCGACCGGGTGGCCGCTTTGACCGTCTTTGGAGGATATGCCGAGTACGTTTATCTCGATCAAGAACAACTAATTCCTACACCCGACACGGTGGACCCGGCGGATGCAGCAACAATGATCCTGAATTACATCGTCGCGTACCAAACGCTCCATCGATCGGCCAAGGTCGAGGCTGGGGACAAGGTACTCGTCATTGGCGCAAGCGGCGGTGTTGGAACAGCCTTGTTGCAGCTTGGCCAACTGGCAGACCTCAAGATGTACGGGATTGCCTCCAAGAGCAAACACCACATTCTGGCCAAACACGGTGCAACGCCCATTGACTATCACACCCAAGATTTCGTCGAGGTGATCCGTCAGACGGAACCCGATGGACTCGATGCCGTATTCGACGGCATGATCTGGGGATACCTCGACCGTGGTTTCCCTCTGCTGCGGCATGGCGGCACGTGGGTGCAGTACGGCAACCCCATGAGCTTTTCCGGCTTGTTGCGCCTGCTGGGCAAGCTCGTTTGGCTCAACGTGCTGCCGGACGGGCGGTCGCTCAAGCTCTATGGCACAACGACCTCGAAATTTGGCCGGGGCCGATTTCTGAAAGACTGGGCCGCGCTCTTCAAGCTGTTGGAGGAGGGCAAAATCGAACCGATCATTATGAGCAAATTCCCCATATTGGAAGCGGCCCAGGCCAATGCACTGTTGGAAAGTGGACAGGTTATTGGCAACATTGTTTTGTTGGCACCGGAATTGTTGTAGGAAGGAGTTGAAATGGGCACGAACCAATGTTATAAAGTTAAGACTTTGAAAGTCTGGCCTATCCTTAACTTCAGAACATTGAGCCGCGAATTCATTTGGGGACTTTGTGGCTTGCGCTCGAACAAGCGTTCTGGTACAATAGCGGTGGAGGTTGACGATGGCCAAAAAACACACCAACTGGATTTGTCAGAACTGTGGGCGATCCACAGCCCGCGAGATGGGGCGCTGCCCCGGCTGCGGAGAGTGGGGCACGATGGTCGAAGTGGCCGAGAAACCGTCCCCGCCATCCGCCGGACTACCTGGCACTATTGGCAGCAAACCCCTGCGCCTGGCCGAGATCGAAACCGAGGGGCTGGACCGGCTGCCCCTGCCGATGGAGGAATTCTCCCGCGTGCTGGGCGGTGGCGTCGTGCCCGGCTCCCTCATCCTCGTTGGTGGTGACCCCGGAATTGGAAAGAGCACGCTCTTGCTACAAACCGCCGGGCTGATGGCAGAAGCGACCAAGCGCCCCGTGCTCTATGTCTCGGGCGAGGAATCGGCCCGCCAGATAAAGATGCGGGCCGACCGGCTCGCCATCCGCAACGAGGATCTGTTCGTCGTCACCGAGACCAACCTGGACGCGATCCTGCGCCACGCTGACCAAGTCCGGCCCGCGGCGATCATCGTGGACTCGATCCAGACCGTCTATTCGGAAGAACTGACGTCGGCGGCAGGCTCTATCAGCCAGGTGCGGCGGGCGGCCTCGCAATTCCAGTGGTGGGCCAAGGCCGAGGGCGTGGCTGTTTTCTTGGTGGGCCACGTGACCAAAGGGGGCGCGATTGCCGGGCCAAAGGTGCTGGAGCACATCGTAGACACGGTGCTCTATATGGAGGGGGACCGATTTCACACCTACCGGCTGCTGCGCTCGGTCAAGAACCGCTTTGGGGCTACGTCGGAGGTGGGCGTGTTCGAGATGCAGGAGCGGGGCATGGTCGAGGTGCAGAATCCGTCCGAGGTCTTTTTGGCCGAACGGATGGTCAATGCGCCGGGGTCGGCCATCGCGGTGACGATGGAGGGCACGCGCTCGCTGTTGGTCGAGGTGCAGGCATTGGCCAGCCATTCCAGCTTTGGCCACCCACGCCGCACAGCCAACGGCGTCGATTTTAACCGGCTGCTGCTCATCACCGCTGTACTCAGTCGCCGGGTGGGGTTGAAACTTTTTGATCAAGACGTCTTTGCCAACGTGATCGGCGGCTTGCAGGTAGGAGAACCGGCAGCGGATTTGGCTGTAGCGGTTGCCATCGTCTCCAGCGTGCGTGACCGGCCCGTGGCAGCGGATATGGCCGTCATCGGCGAGGTGGGGCTTTCGGGCGAGGTGCGGGCGGTGGGTCAGTTGGCGGCACGGTTAAAGGAAGCGGCACGATTGGGATTCCGTCGTTGCTTGATGCCCAAGTCGGTGCGCCGGGGGCAGGAACCGCTGCCCCAGGGCATTGACGCGATCCCGGTGCGCTCTGTGGTCGAGGCAGTAGAAAAGGCGTTGGTGTAGCGTCTCTGTGGGAGATGTGTTATAATCGAAGAAGGAAAGTGTTTACATCAACAATATCTTTTTCTCCGTGCTCTTTTGTAATACTCTGTGTAATGATCCAAGCAGAGCAGTCGCCAATCCATTAGAATACTATATCTATTTGTTGAGACAATGACAAAGAAAAGTTTGAGAGGCAGCCCAAGCAAACGCTCCAGCAGCAAGTCTTCGAGCAGGCGCACGAGTAAACCCAGCAGCCGGCGTACGAGCGGTAGACGCACAAGCGGGCGAAGAAAGAGCAAGCAGCCGTCATTACCGAGCATCAGCCTGACCCTCGACCAACAGCTCGATATCGTTGGCTATGGGCTGCTCATCGTTGCCGGTTTCACGCTGCTCAGCTTTCTCTCTGCTAACCGTGGCGTGATCACAGGCAAATGGCTGGGGCTATTGCAGCGGACCTTTGGATGGGGAGCCTATTTGACCCCGTTATTCGTCGGCGCGGTGGGACTGTGGCTCGTTCTGCGCGACTTTGGCGACCGGTTGCCTCGTTTGACCCCGCAACAGATCGTGGGTGTGCTGTTGGGCTATTTGGCCCTACTGACCACACTCCACTCGATGGTCGCATTTTCAGTGCCCGATGGCGATGTCTATGCAACACTCAGATCGACGGCCGAGGCAGGACGAGGAGGCGGTTACCTGGGTGCAGAGATGAGTTGGTGGTTCCTGGATGGATTGGGTGGTGTCGGTACAATGATCGTGCTGATCACTTGGTGGCTGATCGTCGTTGCCCTTTTCTTTGGGCTGACGGTGCAAAACGGAATGGACGTCCTAGAGCGTCTGCTTGAGCCTTTGAGAGGTCAACGCCGGTCTGCTCGTCCCAAATCGCAACCGAGTTCTTTTCCCGCTTCAGCGAGCATCACGCCAGATAAACGAGATGCTGATCCCCGCCCACCCTCATGGCCCAGTATTTCCACACCCCAGAGACCATCTGCATCAACTGCTGCTCCTGTCTCGTCATCTTCCCAATCACAACTCATTGGCGGTGACCACGCGTGGCAGCTTCCCGCGCTCGACGAAATCCTTGATCCTGGTACAGATCAGGACATTGCTACAGACATACTGCGCCGGCAAGCGCGCATCATTGAAGATACATTGAGGGATTTGGGCGCTCCGGTTCGGGTTCAAGAGACCAACCCGGGTCCGGTCGTGACCCAGTTTGCCATCGAGCCTCTGGTGACCGTCAGCAATGGCAAAGAGACCAAGGTCAAGGTCAGTCGCATCAGGGGTCTGGCTGATGACCTGGCCCTGGCACTGGAGGCCCGGACACTGCGTGTCGAAGCTCCTATTCCGGGCAAAGGGTTGATCGGCATCGAAGTGCCCAATCCTCACGTCTCCCTGGTCGCGCTGCGAGACGTGATCGAGTCGGAAGCGTTCGCGAAACTTGATTCCCCATTGCGGGTGGGTATGGGCCACGACGTCTCTGGTCACCCCGCCGTTGCCGACCTGACCGCGATGCCGCACTTGCTCATCGCCGGCACGACCGGCTCTGGCAAATCAGTCTGCATCAATGCGCTCATTGCGGCTCTGTTGCTGCAGAACACGCCCGCTGATCTCGAGTTCCTGATGATCGATCCAAAACGGGTAGAATTGACGGGGTACAACGGTATTCCGCATCTCCAGAGGGCCAAGGTAGTGGTCGAGATGGAACGGGTGACGAGTGTGCTCCGGTGGGTGCTAGAAGAGATGGACAGAAGATACCGGGGATTCTCCAAGGCGGGTGCGACCAATATCCGTGACTATAACGAGCGCGTCGCGCCGCGTTTGGGTGACAAGCGACTGCCATACATCGTGGTCATCATAGACGAGTTGGCGGATTTGATGATGATGGCCCCACAAGAAACAGAACGCTCAGTTTGTCGCATCGCACAGATGGCGCGAGCGACCGGCATCCACCTGGTGATTGCCACGCAGCGCCCCAGCGTAGACGTGGTCACCGGTCTGATCAAGGCTAATTTTCCGGCACGCATCGCCTTTAACGTGGCATCTTCTGTGGATTCACGCGTCATCCTCGATATGCCCGGTGCCGAACAGTTGCTTGGCCGGGGCGATATGCTGTTTTTGCCTCCCGACGCCGCTACCCCTCTGCGCTTGCAAGGCGCGTGTGTGTCTGATGAAGAGTTGCGCCGTTTGGTGCACTATTGGAAGGGGCAGGCAAGGCCAGAAGCAGTTGCATCGGAAAAAACGGTTCAACAACCATTGTGGGAAGAGATGCGGCTGCGGGAACAGGCTGTCAAGTTTGAGGATGAACTATTGCCCGATGTAATCGACCTGGTGCTGCGTGAGCAACGAGCTTCCGTCTCGCTTCTTCAGCGCAAACTGCGCATCGGTTACACGCGGGCGTCGCGGATTATGGATATTCTCGAACAACACAACGTGGTGGGTCCCCAACCATCAGGTGGCAGGGCCCGTGAGGTTTTTCCCGGTGCGGCTCGCAAACTACTCAATCCCGGTGGAGAATAAGAGAATTCCTGGGGATTGTAGAGACGGATGTCGTTTGGGTTACTCTTTTGTCAGTTTTGGAAATTTCATCTTGGGCCACTTTAGTTTTCGACTGTCTCGGGGTTTGGCCGTGACCATTTTCCTCACGGCTTGTGCCAGATCATCAGCGTCGTAGCCTTCCACTTGTGTCTTTAGTTTATCCAACGCGGCATGTTCTTCCTCACTCAACTCTCTACCAGATGCGGTTTCTGCGCCAATCAGTGCCAGCAGCAGCGCCCGCTCATCATTGTTCAGGTCTTTGCCGCCATCCTCTGATAGTAATCGACTAATTCCTTCGGGGTTGAACACTTGACCTTCTTGTTTCTCTTCTGCCATCGCAAGCCCTCCTTGTTCGATTGCGGTGTATCATATCACACGTATTCTGGTCCACTATTGTTTACGCCAATCCGGCACCTGCCCTCGATGCCGCCAGCGCCACCATATTCCCATCGGGTATCCGATCATCTTTGCCACGTCGCCCGTGACACGAATAACTGGCACCCACAACGTCGCCTGTAATTTTTGAACGCGGCTCAAGCCCGCATGATCCCACATCCGCGCCAGCCGCCGCCAACCGGTCCAAAACATCCCCGGAATAGAGATCAAATAGAGCATCCACCACCACGGACTGACGGTCGCACCAGCAGCAGCGACGAGTGGCGCGGCAAGCAGATAAGTGAGATAGCGGATGGCGTGCCGCTTGCGCCATAGGTCCGCCTTGCCGTCACCTCTCGCGTAGCGATAGTATTGCACAAAGAACGCGCGTAGGTTGGGCCGCGGACGAAAATAAACGACGGCCTCGGGCGCAAAAGCGAACGGCCCGTACCGGTCGCGCAGTCTCATGTCAAAGATCAGATCCTCGCAATAGTCGAGCCATTCTGGATATCCTCCCACCGCTTCCCACGCGCTCTTTTGAAAAGCGGCAGAACGGCTGGAGGGGAGAAAGGTCGTCGGATTGATCTCTCGCAGTTCTGGGAGCACTGTTGCCCCCATCGCCGTCTCAAAAGTTGTCTGCGGGTCTGGGACAAAGAAACCGGCGACCGTCTCTGTTTCCGCATCCTTGAATGGCGCAACGATTTTCTCCAGCCACTGTGGGCTCAAACGCACGCCCGCGTCAATCACGGCGATAACCTCACCTATGGCGACCTCGATGGCCGCGTTGCGTCCCTTAGAGATGTTGGCCCCAGGGCGCTGAACGATGTGTAACGTTAAACGGCTCTCAGCCTGCAACAGAGATAGCGTAGCGTCGGTCGAACCTCCATCACAGATGACCACCTCGTCTGGTGGGAGAGTTTGTGCGGCCAGGCCATCCAACAGGCGGGCCAGGCTGTCGGCTTCGTTCAGCACCGTGGCAACGATGGAAACACGCATCTATGATGATTATACACGACGACGCGCCGACTGCCAAGCTCTTGTCTATTCCTCCTTTTCCTTGCTAGGTTAAAAAAAAGCCCTATTGTGATTTGTCAAATATTCGTGGTACAATTAATATTGGAGCATTTTACCCTATGCAAAATTCGAGTAAAGGAGAGAAGAAATGAACCGGAAGCAAATGTTGAAACTAGAGTATGGATCAAGACTGGTAACGCTCTTTCTGATATTGAGCTTGACTTTGACCAGTGTCTCAAGCGGCATTGCGGCACCACCTCCCCCGGATAACAAGCTGATCGAGTTGAGTCAGGCTACCCAGGGGGATTTGCGCATCTCTTACCATCACGAGACTGGTCAGGTGCGTTTCCTGGGTGTTCATCCTGGCACTCCTATCGCCCAGCCTAAGAGATTGGCGACTGGTGCAACAGCCGAGGAAGCGGCGCGCGCTTTTCTGGATGCCTACGGCTCCCCTTTCGGTCTAAAGGATCAGGCACAAGAGTTGGCTGTGATGCGCGATCAAGTGCGCGACGAAGGGCGTACGTTTGTCCGCTTTCAGCAAACCTATCACGGCATCCCCGTGGTGGGCGGTGAGTTGATCGTTCAAGTCAACGCCCAACGAGACGTGATCTCTGTCAATGGGGAAATTCTGCCTGACCTGGCGCTGGATGTTACTCCTACTATCAGTGCCGAAAGCGCTCGCCAGATCGCTCTGGACAAAGTGGCCAAGGACTATGATCTGAGTGTCGGCGAACTGCACGCCAGCACGCCCGAACTGTGGATCTATAATCCAATCCTGCTGGGGGGTCCCGGCCCGCGTTTCGACACCCAAGTGTGGCGTATAGAAGTATCTCCCTTGGAGTTGGCTCCCATCGAAGAACTCGTCTTGGTTGATGCGCGCTTGGGGGCAATTAGCCTGAATTTTAATCAGATTGACACGGCCAGGAACCGACAAACCTACGATGCCAACAACGACACGATCTTGCCCGGCACACTGGTATGCAACGAGTCAAACCCCACCTGCTCCGTGGGTGACGTTCACGAGGCTGCCGCTCACATCTATGCTGGCGATACTTATGACTTTTACTTTAGTGAGCATGGCCGGGACAGCATAGACGGTGCGGGCATGACGCTCATCTCTACCGTCCATTACGATTCTGATTATGACAATGCCTTCTGGGATGGAGAGCAGATGGTCTATGGCGATGCTTATGGATTCCCACTGGCCGACGACGTAGTGGCACACGAACTGACGCACGGTGTCACCGATTACGAATCCCAGTTGTTCTATTTTTATCAGTCAGGTGCGATCAACGAATCCCTCTCTGACGTGTGGGGCGAGTTCGTAGACCAGGAACAAGCTACCGGCAACGATGCGGGTGACACACGATGGGAGATGGGCGAGGACGTGACCGATTTGGGCGCTGGGCGCAATATGCAGGATCCTACCGTCTTTTCTGACCCGGATCGTATAGGGTCCTCTTATTACTACTGCGCTCAATCAACACTCGGCGGCGATGGAGACAATGGTGGCGTGCATACCAACAGCGGCGTCAACAACAAGGCTGCCTACCTGATGACCGACGGCGGCAGCTTTAACGGCTACACCGTCACCGGCCTGGGTTATGCCAAAGTGGCCGATCTCTACTATGAGGTTCAAACCAACTTGCTCACCTCGGCTGCTGACTATGCCGACCTCTACGACGCCTTGATCCAGGCTTGCACGAACCTGGGATACAGCACGGCGGATTGCCAGGCGGTACAGGACGCCGTCAATGCCACCGAGATGAACCAGCAGCCCGCCAATTGCCCGGCCAACGAAGCGCCCGTCTGCGACTCTGGCTCGCCGTCCGATCTCTTCTTTGACGACGTTGAATCTGGCAGCGGCAACTGGACGTCCGGCAGCGACTTTGGCACAATTTATTGGTTCGTACCGCAGACCACTTCCAGCATTGGCTTTGCTGATTCCTATGCCACCAGCGGAGTGGGCAATATCTGGGGTTTTTCCCAAGGCTATCCCCTCGGCGCTACATCTGATACTTATCTGGCTATGAACAGCGATGTGGCCCTGCCGTCCAACGCCTACCTCCACTTTAACCATTCGTTCGGATTCGAGTCTAACAGTGCCGGGACCGTCTTTTACGATGGCGGCGTTTTAGAGTACAGTACCACTGGCGGCAGTTCGTGGACCGACGCGGGTTCGCTCATTAGCGACAACAACTACAATGGCACAATCTCGTCGGACTATGGCAATCCACTTTCCGATCGCTCTGCGTTCACTGCCGATAGCCGGGGCTATATCTCTAGCCGGGCCAACCTGAGTTCGCTGGCGGGGCAGAATGTGCGCTTCCGCTTTCGCATCGGCACAGACAGCGAGTATTACGATTACGGCTGGTTCATCGACGATGTGCGCGTCTATACCTGCGAATCGACCAACACCGCCCCCTCCATCTCTGGTCTACCGGACCAGATGATACCTATGAATGGCAGCGCCGACAATGCCATTGACCTGTGGGCGTATGCCGCCGACGCCGAGAATGTCGACGCCGATCTGACCTTTACGATCAACAACACACCTGCCGCCGACGTTAGTGTCACGATTGACACCAATCGTTACATCGACATCAGTGCAACTACCGACTGGACAGGGCAAACTGACGTTATCATCCGCGTGACCGACTCGGGTGGCCTGTATGCCACCGATACCTTTAACATCAATGTCTTTGAAGGCAAAATATGGGATGGCAGTGCCAGCACCGACTGGCACACTGCCGATAACTGGACGCCAAGCGGTGTGCCCACCTCTGGCGATGACGTGGTCATCCCCGACGTGAGCAATGATCCGGTCATTTCCGGTGCTGACGCCGCAGTGGATAGCCTGACCATCGAAACGGGCGCAGTGCTCGACCTGGGCGACCGCGTACTGACCGTCGAGGGCACGTTGAGCAACGACGGCACACTAAAGCAGACCATGGATGTATCCGAGGGCAGCACGTCCAACTTTTTGCGCATCACCAATCTGGCCGGTGACCAGACCAAATATTATGGCCTGGACATTACGCCTTCCAGCGCAGCTTTTGGCGCATTCGATACTGATCGAGTGGTAGAGTCATTCGCTGCCCAATCTCTCAAAAGCAGTGATTTACCTATGCCTGCCGTGCCGTTGGCCGACGTGGAACTGATCCTCGACGATGGCACGCAGGAGAACGACCTGGTCCTACGCGACCAGGGTACCCAAACCGAGTACCACGCGGTACTATTTAACCACTTTACCGCTACGATGGCGTCCGGCTTTCCGTTCACTCTCGAGCGGATTGACATCCACGAAGATACCAACAATTTGCTAGGGGAAGAAATTCAGCTTTTGGTCTACACCGATGCCGACGGCGGCGATCCCAGCAACGCCATCTTGCGCTACAATGAGATCGTCACTGTGCAAACGCAACTCGGCTGGACCGTTTACACCCTGACAAGCCCAGTGTACATATCTAGCTCAGTTGACATCTTGCTAGGTTTTTCCACCTACTATGCCGACGGCGGTGTTCCCTGGCCTTTTGAGGATCGTTATCCTTATCCGATGGACGAGACAGATCCTCAAGGAATGTCCTATGCAGCCTGGATGGACGATACCGGCGATCCAGTGAACCCCTCGGACCTATCCAGCTTTGCTAATTTGTCAGAGATGGGCGATATCGGTTACCCCTGCAACTGGATGATCCGCGGCTATGGATCCCTGGATACAATTAACACTGCCCCCTCCGTCTCTGGCCTGCCCAACCAGACAGTGCCCGTCAACGGCAGCGCCGATGACGCCATCGATCTGTGGGCTTATGCCAGCGACGCCGAGGACACCGACGACGTCATGACCTATACCATCAGCAACTCTCCGATCGTCAGTGCCGGTGTGAGCATCGACTCGAATCGCTACATCGACGTCACCCCCTCTACTGATTGGACCGGCGTCACCGACGTGGTGGTTCAGGTGCAGGACACTAGTGGTCTGACCGATACCGACACCTTCCAGGTGACAGTCAGTGACGACCCCGATATAGATATCTCGCCCACTTTCCTGGAGGAGACATTGGTCGTGGACGAAACGTTCACCACGACCCTGACCATCAGTAACATGGGCACAACTTCCCTCTCTTTCTCGTTCGATACTGTCGCCGTCTCCTGGCTGTCTGTCAATCCGAGTAGTGGTGAGGTGACGGGTGGTGGGGCGCAGGCGGTGGACGCGGTCTTTGACGCCACGGGCCAATCCCTGGGAGACTATAACACGAACCTCGTCGTCAACAACAACGACCCCGACGAGAACCCGGTGACCGTGCCTGTGACGATGCACGTGTCGACGACGTCCAACACGCCGCCTGCCATTTCTGGCCTGCCAGACCAACAAGTAACTATGAACGACAGCCTACATTCGGCCATCGATCTGTGGGCCTACACCACCGACGCTGAGGACACCGACGACGTCATAACCTATACCGTCAACAACTCGCCGGTCATCAGCGCCGGTGTGAGCATCAGCGCCAATCGCTATATCGACATCGACCCCGCCACCAGCTGGACCGGCTTTACCGACGTAGAGATCCAGGTACAGGACACCGGTGGTCTGACCGATACCGACACTTTCCAAGTGATCATCACGGGGACCGGTATCATCACCAGCGTCACTGTCTCTGTATCTGGCAACCAGTTCTGTGCGGGCCGCAGCACCGACGTGGCGCGCTGCTTTGATATCACGCCCGCCGCCGCACTCGATGCCACTGTACGATTCTACTTGACCGAGGCCGAGCGCAACGGCTTGACCCTGGCCGAGTTACTGGTCTTTCACTATGACGGTGACTGGATAGAGGAGCCTGGCCCCTACACCAGCGGCGGCACAGGCGATGAGCAGTACATCCAGACACAGAATATCGACGATTTTTCGTTCTTTGCCCTGGGCGAGGAACCGTCCAGTGGCGGCACGATCTATCTGCCCATCATAATGAAACGTTACCCGCCTGTCCCCTACACACCTGTGCTGAACGCCATCAGCAACTCGGGCAACGACGGAGACTATACTGTGGATTGGGAACCGGCTGACCTGGCCGATACATACACCCTGGAGGAAGACGACAACTCGTCATTCTCCAGCCCGACGACACAGCACACCGGCTCCGGCACATCCTGGAGCGCCAGTGACCATGCGGTGGGCACGTATTACTATCGCGTCAAGGCGACCAACTCCTGGGGAGACAGCAGTTGGAGCAACGTGCAATCGACACAAGTCTCTCCGCCGACCAAAGTCTACCCCTCCGCAGACACTGTCGTGATTCAGGGCGCTCCCTCTTCGAGCTATGGCAGTTCGTCGAGTATGCTGGCGGGATACGCTCCCAGCGGTTGTTTGGGTTGGAACGGGCAGGTCACCCGCAGCTTGATCAAGTTTGACTTGACCGTCATCCCTCCCGGAACGTCCATCACCAATGCCACACTGTACCTCAATCTCGTGGCCGCGTGCTATTACACGGGACATACACAAGCGCGCACGGTCACCCTGTACCGCAACGCGAACGATTGGAGTACGACAACTACGTGGAATAGCAGGCCATCCCACGCCGAAGCGTCCAGCTCTGCCTCGGTTGCGGTGACATCGTTCGGCTGGAAACCGTTCGACGTGACCGGCATAGTACAACAGTGGGTAAACGGCTCTCACGCCAACTATGGCTTTACGGTCCGTGCCCCCGAGACTTTGGGGAACGAGTTGGCCATGTTGGAATTCGCCACTCTCAACGCAAGCGGCACCAGCTATGATCCTTATCTACAGATCACGTATACTGGAATGGCTGATTCTGAGGGAAATGCGCCGGAGAGTGAAGGGTTTCTTACTCTAGACACGTACAAATCTACCTTTGGGGGTTTATTCGGTATCTCCCCTGGTACGACGAACTGTGCCCAGTCTGAATCTGTTGGGCTGAGAATGTGCACCCTCAGTGAACGTTAGATGGTGTGCCAGAGACTCTATGACCACAGCTATCGGATAGAGAGAAGAAATGAAAGAGACTCCACTAAGGGGTCTCTTTCCGTTTATTTATTGGTTTACGGTCACCTGTATCGCACGCGAATGGAACACGCCTGTACCGAGCAGTAACAATAGGGTTTGACAAGGTAGCTCTGTTTCCCCTCCGAGCGAAATCCGGGTATACTAAAAGTGGTCAACTAGGATATAGGGCGATTGCATTTATATTTCAGTGGTTCGAGTCCAACACGTAGCATAGCCCCTCATGGGCGTAAACCGGGCACAAGGCCCTATGCTACTAATGAAATTACCGAGTTTTGTGCATGAAACAAGGTTCCACATTATAAATGCAATTGCCCTAACTAGGATACAAGTCCTATTGACACCCTTTAGGCAAAACGCTAAAATAGTACATGGAAAGGATAGGGGCCGAGGGCATATACTATGGATATTCCAAACCTGCGATGGTGGGGATGGGGCACACTGGATCATAGCTTTTCGCTGGAGGATCGCCCGGCCTTTTGGCCCATGCTCCAGGAATGGCTCGAATTATCCGACGAGGCAATCAATCACAAGACCCCACCAGTTTCCATAGACGAGGTCTCTTTGCGTCCCCCACGTTTGGATGACCCAATGCTTTCCTCTCTACGCAGACTGTTGGGAGAAGACGCGGTACGTATCGATAAACGCACCCGTGTCGAACATGCCTATGGCAAGTCTTACTGCGACCTGATCCGCATTCGTGCAGGACACATCCCCCACCCTCCCGACGTCGTCGTCTATCCCACCGACCAGAGCCAGGTTGTCTCTTTGATAGCGTGGGCTGCCGATCGTGACGTTGCCGTTGTGCCCTTTGGCGGGGGGAGTTCTGTTCTGGGTGGCGTCGAGCCAGACCCAGGAAATCGTTTCACAATCACCCTCGATATGACCCGGCTAGATCGGGTGCTTTCCGTCGATCCGGTCTCGCGCACAGCCCGCATTCAGGCCGGCGCGACTGGTCCTGAGGTAGAGACTCAACTAAACGAACGCGGATTTACGTTGGGTCACTTTCCTCAATCCTTTGAATTCTCCACTCTTGGTGGTTGGATCGCCACGCGCTCGGCCGGTCAAAACTCGATCGGATATGGCAAGATTGAGGATATGACCCAGGCCATACGGGTTGTTACGCCCACCGGTATCATCGAAACAAAGGATACGCCCGCTGCCGCTACTGGCCCCAGCCTGTTAGGAATGCTCGTTGGTTCTGAGGGTGCATACGGCGTGATTACCGAGGCCACGATGCGCATCCGTCCTTTACCACAGGTACAGGATTACCGGGGCATTCTCTTCCGCGATCTGGAGAACGGCATCGCCACTTTCCGTGACTTGATGCAAAGCCCGGCACTCTGCCCGGCCATCATCCGTCTATCTGATGCGCCCGAGACCGCCGCTCGGGCCGTGATGGGACACGAGCATCACGGCCTACGCCGCCTGGCCGACAACCTGACCGATCGATATCTCAAAGTGCAGGGATACGACCTGAATGGCAGTACTACCCTCATGCTGTTGGGCTTTGATGGTGAGGAGGAATGGGTTGCCAAGCAATGGGGGACGGCGCTGGAAATTTGTGATAATCATCAAGGTCGCGCGGTAGGACGCTCAGTGGGACGGGCATGGATGCGAGACCGGTATGCTTATCCTTATCTGCGTGACACCCTTCTCGATCATTCTGTGCTGGTGGATACACTGGAAACAGCTACAACCTGGACAAACTTGATGAACCTTTATCAGGCAATGTGCGCCGCAATGAAGGCCACTATCACATCTACCGGCGGTGGCCCAGGCTATATACTGACCCACATCTCTCACGCCTACGAGCATGGCGCTTCGCTCTACTCGACCTTTCTGGGGCGACAGATTGGTGACCCACTGATGAGACAAGCTCAATGGCAAGAGATCAAGCAGGCCACCACCGAGGCGATTCTGGCCGCTGGCGGCACGTTGACTCACCACCACGGCATAGGTCGTGATCATATTCCCTGGCTTGAACAAGAAATTGGCCCGCTGGGGATAAAGGCGATCCGGTCACTGAAACAGACCTTTGACCCCTCCAATATCTTGAATTCTGGCATCCTGCTGCAATCGTAAGGAAAAGATGTCCGGAATGCCCATAATTGGTCTACCCATTAGAGGTACGACGACACGAGATATTGGTTGCGGGACAGGGTCTGATCGTCACTACTCAAACTCGCAAAACACTTTTCTCCAAACCCCATTTTGCCAAGACTTGGCATCTGCGGCAGTCCGAGTATAATTGCCCCATATCATTGTAGAAAGGCATTGTATATGGAAATCACCTGGTACGGACAAACATGCTTCCGACTGAGCGAGCGGGGACTGGCAACCGTTGTGACAGACCCGCATCCTCCTGAAATTGGCCTCGCGTTTCCTCGGCCTCGTGCACATATTGTCACCACAAGCTATGATAACGACCAGTGCCGCTATACGTCTGGCGTGCGGGGACCGTTCAAGCTTTTGGATGGCCCCGGCGAGTACGAAATCGGCGACGTATTTGTTACGGGCATCACCACCTTTGCCGACAGCAAGCGTGGTGCATCACGTGGCCTAAACACCGTATTCACCTTTAACTTTGGCGGCCTAAACGTTTGCCATCTGGGGACTCTGGGGCATGTGCCCACTCAATCTCAGGTAGAGAATGTGGGTACGGTACACGTTCTGCTGGTGCCTGTGGGGGGGAGCGGCAGCCTGACTCCTGCCCGGGCCTCGGAGGTTATCAGCCTCTTTGAGCCAAACATTGTCATCCCTATGCGTTACAAGGTCCCAGGACTAGAGGTCAAGCTTGGCACTTTGAGTCGTTTTCTGAAAGAGATGGGGTTGGAAAAAGTAGAGAGCCAGGACGCGCTCAAAATCAGCCGGACGAACTTGTCTGAAGGAACCCAAGTCATTGTTCTAAAACCTAAACAACGAAACGGAGGATAAAATGCAAAAATCTCACATAATTGGTGTTGTACTACTCGTCGTCGCACTCTTTGCGTTGCTCTTGATCGCTCGCCAGACCGACGATCCCCAAGGCGAAACCGCAGAATTGGATGAATCGTTAGAGACGGCAAGCGCCAGTCTGGATGCAGGTGACTATAATACAGCCATCACTGATCTTGAGGCCGCAGTCGAGGCAAATACAGAGGACAGTCAGGCACATTTCCTGTTGGGGCAGGCTTATAACAAGTCGGGGGATCTGTTGAAAGCGGCGGACGAGTTCCGTGTAGTGATAGACCTTGATCCCGACAATGCCGCTGCGCATCATAACCTGGGAGTGACCTATCTCCAATTGCAGGACCTGAGATCGGCCGTCGTCGAGTTTGAGGCTGCCATCGAGTTGGACCCGGATGATCCGGACAGTCGCTACCAACTGGGTGCCGCCTATCTGTATCTTGCATTGTCAGAAACTGATGCTGCAAGCGCTCAACAACTTTTGATGCAGGCGCAGACCGAGTTCGAGGCTGCACTAGAATTAAAGGACGATATGCCCGAAGCCCTGATTGGCCTGGGAAATATCTACAACCAACAGGGAAATTATGCGGATGCCGTCCAAGTGCTGCAACGGGCTGTTGAACAAGCACCGAATTTACCGGAAGCTCATTATGCGTTGGGAGAGGCTTTTGCCAGGAGCGGTGATGTGGTGAATGCCTGTGAGACGTATGGTCAGTTTCTGGAACTGAATCCTTTGCCTGTTTGGCAGACTCAGGTTGAGCAAGTGATGACTACCTTGCAATGTCCGTGAGATATACAAGATGTTCAAACTTTTGATGTCGTGGAATATTCGCCCGGGCCGTGAAGACGAGTACTTTGAGTTTGTTGTACGCGAGTTTGGGCCGGGGTTGATCAAAATGGGCGTGCGCCCCACTGATGCGTGGTACACTCAATACGGCAACGGCCCACAAATTCTCCAGGGCGGCATTATGGAAGAACTGGAAAAGCTACAGCGCGCGCTTGCCTCGAATGAATGGCTCGAGATGAAAAAAAAGTTACTGGTCTATGTAACCGACTATAATCAAAAAATCATTCGCGCCAGTGGAGCGTTTCAATTATAGCAGGTTGGGGGAGAAAGAGTGCTGTGTGTCCCACAAAAAATACGGGCGTGGTCATTGTTGCCACGCCCGTTAGTTTGTGTACGTTGTCGGCTATTCGCTCTTTGTGCTGGTATCGGAACTGTTCTTGCTGGTATCGGTGGTGCTAGTAGTAGACGTAGTAGATGTACTCTTTTCCGAATTCTTTGGCTTTTTAGTGTTCCCAGGGATTGCAGTAGATGATTTGGCCCGATTATCGGTCACATAAAACCCCGAGCCTTTGAAAATAATACCGACGGGTTGGATCAATCGGCGTACATCCCCCCCGCACTCGGGACAAATCTTTACTGGATCATCGCTGATGGGCTGCCGACGTTCAAATCGCACACCACAATCTTGACATTGATACTCGTACAACGGCATACAAAAACAACCTCCCAGAGCGCATTATACCGCGAACCGACGGCTTGTGCAAGCAACTGATGGCAAAACTAGTATGAAATACATTCACATCTATCTCTCCCCTCATCTGGATGACGCGATTCTTTCTTGTGGCGGACGCATCTGGCAGCAAATAGAGGCAGAAGAGCGCGTGTTGGTAGTGACAGTATTTGCCGATGCTCCTGCTCCAGATACGCCGCTCTCACCATTTGCCCAAGAACTGCATACCCGCTGGGGACATTTGGCCGATGCGGTTCTCAAGCGACGAGAAGAGGACGAGGCCGCGTTGACCCTTCTTGGTGCGGAAGCCGTTCACTGGCCCTACGTCGATTGTATTTACCGGCAGACACCCGACGATCATTTCCCCTACGCCAGCGAACAGTCGCTGTGGGGGTTGGTGCATCCTGCGGAAAGCGGATTGGTCGCAGAACTGGCAGATCGCGTAGCTGCGTATTTGTCCAGTTGGAATGACGCGGATGCCCTGACGCCAGTTCTCCATGTCCCCCTGGCGATTGGCCATCACGTGGATCACCAGATCGTGCGTCGTGTAGCATTCGATGCTCTAGAGTTGATGTCTCGCAAGTATGAGGTCATTTATTATGAAGACTATCCTTATGCTCAAGAGCCAAAAGCGGTACAGACGGCGTTGGCATCAAAAGTAGAGCCTCACGAAATAGAGTGGCAGCCAGAATTCACCTTTCTCACCGAGAAAGCACTGGATGCCAAGGTAGCGGCCATTGCCCACTACCACTCACAGCTCGGCACTTTTTGGGCAAGTCTGACAGAGATGGCGGCGGCGATACGGGCGTTCGCAGAACAGGTGGGAAGCGGAAAATTCGCAGAGCGGTATTGGATATCTACGTTGCGTTAGGGAATTCCAGAGAAATAAATCTCCCAAACAGATTTTGTGATACAGTCAACAACACCTTGAAAAGACAGATTATGGCGGAATTCCTTGAGCGGTACTGGTTCAGTTGAATGGGATTACGATGTAGACGAGGTTTCCATACCTCGTAGAGCCTTACGCGCTATGGAAAGCGCGGCTACAAGCTCAATTTCGAGCCACAACAGACTATTCTCTAAAAATCCCACCCAACTGAAC
>JAAEPW010000800.1 GCA_024232355.1 Chloroflexota bacterium
GCTCAAACTGCACCTGACCATGCACCTAACTACCCACTCGCGGACTGCGACAGTCAAGGACTTCACCCCAGTTCGGCGGGGCATTGGGAACACGCTGGCCCATTTGGAGGGAATTTCCCGCGTGAGTTCGAATCTCACAGGTGTCGCCACTGGGGAGTTCGGATGCCGTGCACCAAGCGAAGAGTTTACTAACAATAACAACCTATTGGCGCGACGGCAAGGGCAAGACAATGATTCCCGAGATTTGGGAAAACACCGGTAGCTGGACAGTAGCGCCTAACACGGAAATCTGCATGGTACACATGCACGTATCGCCACTGCCAGCATGGGGGCATAACGGTAGCAAACTAAGCTACGAACACTGCATCCCTCCCCTCTTAGAGTGGCCTAGGGGATGCTAAGTGGTCACCCGTAGCGTTCGGGGCCTTGACGCAATGTCCGTTGTGACGTCGAGCGTCCCTCATCGGCGCGAGCTCTGCAGCCAATGGTACCCACCCGGACGTCCCGGTCTGGGTCGTGGTCAGTCGATCGAGCAGTGTCCCATGGTCCCCGTTCGGCCGGAGCTCCACCAACATCTCGCTCGGCGCAATATCGTCTCTGGCTGTGGACTGGTGCGTGGCATGCGGTGCAGCGTTAGGCGAATTAGGCGA
>JAAEPW010000801.1 GCA_024232355.1 Chloroflexota bacterium
CACCACCGATTGGTGGGAAAATCACATCTCGTCCGGTGCTAAGTGGACTGCACCACGACTACTACTGGCAGGCAGCGGAGAGCGTAGCTCAGGGAACTCACCAGTCCTCAGGTTACCTTCACTAACTTTCTTCACAAACTACCTGACAGTTCGCTCCCTCTGGCACCGGTATCTTTTCTCCAAAGGCCGGATAGATTGCACGCGCCTGATGCAGGTTGTCTGGTCCTAGTTTCCGCTCCCATCTTCCAAAAAGTCTCCTCAATCGGCCTCCAACTATCTGGATTGAGAGGATAACTTCTTGACCGATCTGTACTCCCCACCCTTTCTCTACTTTCGATATGCTCCGAGACGAGTGATTCTACTTCCACTTTTGTCGGCACCCGAACGGATGTTCTTTTCGGCCAGCACAGGACGATATTTCTCCAATGTGAGTGCCACTGCTCGCTTCTCCGATACACCTTGTTCACGCAACCGATCAAAATGGCGCACTACCTTCACCCGGAACTTGAACTTGCGCATAATTCGCTGCGTGTGTTCTCTCCGTTCTCTCCGTTCTCGCGCTCGCCTTGTACGATCCCATTGCCGTCGGCGCGCCAATACCAAACTCTTGTAGGATTTGGCTTTGCGTTTTGCCTGTTCTCTTTGTTTGTTCTTGCTCTTCTGGTGTCTTTTTTGTTTGCTTGCTATACTGCTCATTGGGGTTCCCCCGAAAAAGTGGGCACGAAGATAAGCAAAATCAAAAATCGTGTATAATAGCACTGTGGAGGAACAAACATGAAAAAGCGAAAAACGTACACGACCGAGTTCAAACGCGAAGCTCTGCGATTGGTGAAAACAAGTGGCAAGAGCCAAGTGCAAATTGAGCGAGACTTGGGAATCGGAGCCGGTTATATGTCACGCTGGAAGCGAGAGATGGAAGAAACAGGAGCAGAAGCGTTTCCAGGCCAGGGCAATCGGGCTTCGTCGGAGCAAGATCGTATCTGGGAACTGGAGAGAGAGAATGGTATCTTGCGACAAGAACGAGATATCCTAAAAAAAGCAGTAGCCATCTTCTCGCACCCAAGCCGATGAGATTTCAATTCGTCGAAGATCACCAGAAGGAGTTTCCCGTGACGCGGATGTGCAAGGTGTTGAAGGTATCGACGAGTGGATACTATGCGTGGCGTGGTCGACCGCCCAGCGCGCGAGAGATGGCAAACCAGAAATTGATTCAAAAGATTAAGGAGGTGTTTGAAGAGAGTAACAAGACGTATGGAAGTCCACGGGTATATCAGAAGTTGAAGAGACAAGGAGTACAGTGCAGTAAGAACCGAATCGCCCGCCTGATGCGGCTGCGAAGTCTCCGAGCCAAGCAGACCAGGCGCTTTAGGACCACCACGAAGCGCAATAAGGCCCATCCAGTTGCCCCAAATCTGTTGCAGCGGAACTTTGAGACCCAACGGCCGAACGAGAAATGGTTGGCAGACATCACCTACATCCCCACTCAGGAAGGGTGGCTCTATCTGGCAACGGTCCTGGACTTGTTTAGCCGACGCATCGTTGGTTGGGCTATGTCGAAGCGTATGACAGAGAAACTGACGTTGACTGCACTGAGAATGGCCCTCCTCCTCCTTCGTCAACCTGGTCTCGGTCTGATTCATCACTCGGATCAAGGCAGCCAATACACCAGTCACGCTTACCAAGCTTTGTTGCAGGATTGGGACATCCAAGTCAGTATGAACGGCGTCGGAACCTGGTATGACAATGCTCCAATGGAGAGTTTCTTTGGAACATTGAAAAATGAGTTGGTTCATCATACTCACTATCTCACTCGGGATGAAGCTCAGGCTGACATTTTCTTCTACATCGAAGCGTTCTATAATCGTCATCGTCTTCACTCTACCATTGACTACTTCAGCCCAGAGGCTTATGAGCAAATCTGCCATTCGTAGGAGGACCTTTGCTTAACTCTCTGTCCACCAAATCGGGGGAAAATCGCATTTGGGAAACCTTACTCCTTTCTTGGGTTTTGTTCTTTGGAGTAACTTTCCTACTCTTTGCCTTTTATGTCAAAATGTGTGTAGACTTAACACCGTTCAGTCCCAAAGGGAGGGGTAGAATGAAAGCACGCATGTTCACCTTGTTGAGTTTCGTTATCGTCGTGACTTTGTTGGTGCCAGGCAGGATGAAGTCTACGGTAGCCCAGTCGGGGCCACTCGCACCCCTGGACCAGATACCGCCAGGCGATGTAGAGGTGTTGGCCCCCCAGAGCAACGGCCTGGCGGACAACGTTGTCAACGCCATCGTGGTGGATGGGGCAGGGCACATGTGGTTCGGCATAGGTGACGGCCTGTTCGCCGACGTTACTGCTGTGGGTAGCGGCGACTCGGCCGATGACCCCACTATCGTTCGTACTAGATTCATCGAACCGAACTTTGATCTGTTGGGCGGGGCAAACGACTCTCCCGTTGCCGATGTTCTAGAGTTGAATTTGTTTGAGGATGTTGCCTTTACCGCCATTCTTGACCGCGCAAAGTCCAATCCGTCGGGCAGCCTCTCCTGGATAGGCCATCTGGAGGGTGTGGAATACGGCTCCGTCATCCTGGTTGTCAAGGACGGGGTGATGGTGGGCAGCGTCAAAATGCCTGGGGCACTCTACCAGGTACGCTATGTCGGGGACGGCGTGCATGCCATCCACGAGATGGATTCGGCCGCTTTTCCGCCCGAGTTGGAGCCTATGTCGGCCGCCGCCTCCGAGGATGCGCTGGTCGAGGCGCTCAACGCGCCCATGGCCGACGACGGCTCCACCATTGACGTGCTGGTGGTCTATACCCCGGCGGCCCGCGCAGACGTGGGCGGTACCACCGCGATGGAGAACTTGATTGACCAGGCCATCGCTGAGACGAACACATCCTACATTAACAGCAACGTCACCCAGCGCGTAAACCTGGTTCACACGGAGGAGGTGCCCTACGACGAAACCGGCTTCGATTGGCCCACGACTCTGGGCCACCTCCGGACCCATGGCGATGGTTACTTTGATAACGTCACTCAGTCGGGGACGGGTCTGCGTGATACTTATTGCGCCGACGAGGTGGTGCTCATCGTCGAAGACAATGCGTATTGCGGCCTGGCCTACTTGATGGATCCCGTTTCTTCCTCCTTCGAAAGCTACGCCTTTGCCATGGTCTGCTGGGAGTGCGCAACGGGTTACTATCAGTTTGAGCACGAGATGGGGCACAATATGGGATTGCGCCACGACTGGTACGTGGACGATTCCGTCACCCCGTACACATACGCCCACGGGTACGTGAACACCCCAGACCAGTGGCGTACCATCATGGCCTACAACTCGGACTGCGCCGACCAGGGGTTCAACTGCACGCGGCTTCAGTACTGGTCTAACCCTGACGTCACTTACGGAGGCGACCCGATGGGGGTTTCTGAGGGGATCTCCACATCCTGTAGCGAGGGTGTTCCGAATCCCAATTGCGATGCAGACAACCACAAGACGCTCGACAATACCGCGTATACAGTCTCTAACTTTAGAGAGAGCTCTGGGTGCGTGCCAGACACCACACCACCAGCGACCATCACTGACCTGGCTGCCAGCACCAGCGACAAGCCCGGCGAGATCGACCTGGCGTGGACTGCCCCCGGTGACGACGGGAACACGGGCACGGCGATGACGTACACCGTCCGCTACTACGATACGGTCATTGTGCCAGGGTTTGGTTGGTTGCTGGCCACCGACGTGTCAGACGAGCCGCTCCCCCTGGCAGCAAGCACGCAACAGAGCATGACGGTTTCAGGTCTCATCCCTGGCCAAACCTATTACTTTGCTATCAAGACTCAGGATGAGGCGTCGAACACGTCCGGTCTCTCCAACAGCCCCAGCGCAATGGCAAGAGAAGAGCCTCCATGGGCACTCATGTTCTATATGGATGGTGACAATAATCTGGACGATAACTATGTCGCTGCCTTCAACCAGCTTGAGAGCGCTGCCGATAACTCTAACGCAAACATCATAGTTGCCTGGGATCGTTTTGCCGACGGCAACTCAGCCTACTATGAGGTCCAGCACGACACAGACCTGGCCGAAACCAATCCTGCCGCTGACTATACCGATGATGTCAACAGGTGGCCTCAGAATGAACTCGGGATGAACGAGTCTGCAACCCTCAGCGATTTTATCCAATGGGCACGCACCCACTACCCGGCCCAACACTACGCCCTGATCATCTCCAACCACGGCACCGGTCTCGGGGGCCTGGCCATAGATGCCGGGAGTGGAAGTGATTGGCTGACTGTGACAGAATGGAGCACTGCTCTGGCAACTGCCACCTCCGATGGCACGGACAAGATTGACGTGGTGTTTGCCGATGCCTGCCTCATGGCCATGATCGAAGATGCCTTTCAGATACGCAACTATACCGACTATTACGTCGCCAGCGAAAACCTCAGTTGGATTCCAGTGAGTTCAACTTCTGGGCCATACGATGACTATATATCAAGCATTGAGGTAACCACCTCCCCTCGTGATCTCGCGGTTGCCCTCGTCGATCGCTACAGAAACTGGATTGATGCTGGTTCCCCTTTTGGGTATACCATGTCGGCGGTTGACCTGGCGGAGCTGAACGGTGTGGTTTCTGCAACCAACGCATTGGCCTCTGAACTCAACAGCCAGATGTCCACTTATGCAAGCCAAATCTCACAAGCCCGGATGGATGTCCAAAAGTTCGACTCGAATAATAGCAGGACCTTGACCCAGGCCGATGTATACGTTGACCTCCACGACTTTGCCAACGAGATCAAGGCTCGTATCTCTGACACCACAATCCAGGATGCGACTGATGGTGTGATGGATGCTATTCAGAGCTGTGTGCTCGCTGAGGCACACAGGGATGGTGTACTCAGACTTGGCGAAAGTGTTCAAACTCTCGATGGTAGCCGTGGGGTCTCGATCTTTTTTCCGCCCAACGCCAGCAGTTTCTACAACTCTACCAACTATGATTTTGCAGTCGGTGCAACCTGGCCTGGCTCTCAAAGCTCACTCATCAGAACCCAGGCCGGTGAGGTTGAATGGGGACCTATGTTGGTCACCTACTTTAACGAGACGCAGCCGGGTGGTCCCGATACGCCAGAACCGCCGCCCTTGGTTAGCCCAGCAACTCCTGAAGTAGGTAACATTAGCAAGAGCATCACTCCCACGGGCCAGGTGAACTATGGCGATGAACTCATCTACACACTGGTCATCTCAGCTGCACCCGGCATGCAGCTCGGGCTCTACGATCCGCTGACAGACACGACTTTCCTGCGTTTTGTGCAGCCTGTCGAAGGTATCACCCATACCAATCGTGTCATCACCGGCACGCTGACGGTCACACCGACCAACCAGATAACAGTCAGTTTTGCCGTGAAGGTGGGCGTTCCCGGCACGTTGGGATGGACAGTTGACGTCACCAATCGTGCATGCGTCTATCCAGTTGGTGAGACACTCGGTGGCTGTGTTTGGTCAAACGCGGTGACAAACTCCGCATCCCGACCCTACAGCGTCAGCATCGAAAAGTCGGTTCTACCACAAGGCCAGGTGGACTATGGCGACGAACTCACCTACACACTGGTCATCTCAGCCGCACCCGGTATGCAGCTCGGGCTCTACGATCCGCTGGAAGATACAACCTTTGTGCGCTTTGTGGAACGGCCCTCAAGCGTCACCCACGTTGATACCACCAATGGCACACTGTACCTTGGCGGTGTGATCACCGGCACGGTGACAGTAACACCTAGCAACCAAATAACAGTCAGTTTTGTTACGCAGGTGGACGCCCCCGGCACGGTAGGGTGGACGATCACTGCCACCAACTGTGCTTGTGTCTATCCTCTTGATGGGACACTCGACAACTGCGTCTGGTCAGAGGAAGCAACGAACCTAGCTTTCCATCCCCACAGCATCTACCTGCCGCTAGTGCTGCGCAACTACTGAACCACAGCGCCGCTCCATTGGCGAGTTGCTCTATTGGTTATCATCCTTCCATTCAGGCAGGGATGACGTTTGGGTACCAACCCATTAGGATGCGGATAATTCAGCCACACCCCAGAGAACGACCAAACGGCTTCCAACACAGAAAAACGGCGTCCCAGCCCCAAAACTGGGCACATGGAAGTCACAGACGCCGCATTGGGTGTCTGGCTTGACGGACGCTACCAGGTGATCTACTTCGAGATGGTTGAGAAAGAGACGAAGGTCAGTTGGAAAAAGTTCTTCCGCGGTCTACTGGACAAGGGACTGGACAAGAGCCTAATCCAACTGGTGGTCAGCGATGGTCGCCCCGGTCTCCACACAGCCATTCGATCTGTTTTCCTGAAAACCGTCAAGCATCAACGCTGCATTTTTCACAAACTTAAAAACCTGGGCGATAATCTGACCTACAAGAACCTGAAGATGGATCCAAATCTGTCCCGTCGTGAGTCACGTAAACAAGCCAAGAAAGCCCGGGCCTGTGGGCCATCTTACACGATGCCGCGTACATTTACAGCGGCAGGGACACGGAGACCATCCGGCAACGCGTAACTGATTTCCGACGCAAGTGGGCACCTGTGGAACCAAAAGCCGTGCGGTGCTTTCTGAAGCACTTTAACCTGACCTTGAACTACTTGAGGGTACCCTTTCCCCACAAACAGATGATCAGCACAACCAATCTGTTGGAGCGATTCTTCCGCGAGTTTCGCAGTCGCTCTGACGAGATCGGCTGTTTTGCTTCACAGGGCCAGGCAGAGACACTGTTCTACTTGATCTTGCAGCGGGAAAAGGCCAAACACGCTGTGGCTTGAGATAGCCCCGACTGGGGATGGGATCGGTGTGTCTGAA
>JAAEPW010000802.1 GCA_024232355.1 Chloroflexota bacterium
TGCGGGGTCAGACATGATGATGTGAAAGGCTTGTAGATCGCTCTCTTTCCACGGTCGAACGTACAAACGCTCTGATTGTATGACTGGGGTTTCTGCCTGAGCGACCGCTTTAGCCAAAGCATCCAGGATCATGTCTCGCGTGGGCATTCCCGATGCCCCATAGTGGCGTCACGTAAAGCCATAGGCGGTGCTGCTCCGCGCGGAAGGCTCAATGTCCAGGCCGTTTACCTGAACGGTTGGGCTTCCCAGGAACTCTAGCTGCAGGGCTTGATCTGGCGACGCGACCAGTATCTTTTGCAATCGAAACGGGACGCCCTTTTTCTCGGCTACCTGGCGAATCAGTTCAATGGTTGCAGGGGTGGCGGCGCAGCCCTCGGTGTATAATACTGTGATATCTATAGAGTTCAAAGCTTCCATTTTGTGTCTCCTGGCGCTTTCTCTTGGTGGGCGCTAACGAATTTTTGTGTTTTTAGATTGTTTGATCACCCACCAAGACGTCAATTTTGTCTCAATCTGACGTTGCTCTATTTGAGAAGCTAATGACGTGTCTCATTGTTCACACACAGTCAGTTATGGCGTGAGAAGCAGATTATTTGCCTTGGGTTGATGCGGCGCTCTCGATCCGAGTTGAAAATCCACCAAACGCACGGGCGCGGGATTGTCCCCATCGAGGGCCTCCCGATACAAGACAGAGAGAACGTCGTCAAACTTGACACGCTGCCGATCAATGGCGACTTCGCCAAAAATCGACACGTCGGCGGCGTCAAAGACGAGCCGCCAGTCTGTCCACTGGCTGTCGGCTGAAGCGGCCACAATGCGCAAATCGGGCAAAACCACATAGGCGGTGTTGAATGAATCAAAGACGAGCTTTGAACGACCAACCCTACCTTGCAAAAAAGGAATTTCAGTCTTGGTCCACACCCCATTTTCATCGCGCCACAGGTGATGCGGTCTGCCATTCGCCAGACGAGCGGCGGCAAAATCAGTGACACACAGCGTGCCTTGATCGTCCCAGAACCGTTCTGGCACATAGCTAACAATCGTATGAAACAAGCCATTGCCGTCGATTGCTTGTGACTCTTGGTTTGCCAGGGCAGCGTTGATAGAGATTTCGTCGACGATATGCTCATCGTCGATGCTGATCAAATCATCGCTTCCCGTTTCCGCAATCTGCTGATCCTGGTCGTTTTTCCA
>JAAEPW010000803.1 GCA_024232355.1 Chloroflexota bacterium
AAAAAGAGGCAAGTCCTTGGGGTAAAGCAAAGGGGAAAGGCAAAACTATGGAAACAATAACCACCAAACCCAAAGATGACAAACTGCTCAAGGCTCAAATCCGTGCCCGGCAGACGCAATTTGCCCGGACGATCTGCCAATACACAGCCCAGCTTATTCCTTTTTTTATGATTTTGGGGATCGTCTTGTGGTTGTTCTTCCGACAATACCCCCAGGTGCTGGTATACGCTCTCCTCCTCATAGTGCCGCTGACGGGCGCAAGGCTGTACCCCCTCTTTGAGCGTAGGAATCGGGCGAGGGTCGGCACCTTTTTATTCTTGATCTCGCTCCTTTCTTTCGTCGACACCACGACCATCATCTTACCTGAGCTCATGCCGGCCATCGCCATCAGTTACGTTATGATCATCTTGATGAGCAATTCAGTGCTGGACGATAGAGACAGCCGTTGGATGACTGGCTTGTGCGTCCTCATCTTTGGCGCCGACGTCATCGTGGTAGACGTCGTGACGCTCACCTGGTTCACTCCTTTGGACCAGACATTGCAATTGACCATCAATGTGCTCGTAGGCGTCTCGACGTTGTTAGCCTCTAGCATCATCATTTACTCGATCACGAGAGGGCAAGAAAAGTACTTTTATCGATCACAACTGGCTCAGCGCGAAATCGCCCAGCACGTGGCCGACGAGATGGACCAGCGCGAACGCTTGCAAACCATCGTTCAAGAGTACGTAGACTATATGTCAAAAGCGGCGCAGGGCAATCTGTCTACCCGGCTGACCCTCGACGCAGACACAGGCACAGCAGCCCAAGACCCATTGATTGCGCTGGGCCACAACTTGAACGCGACCACGGCCAGCCTGCAGCGCATGATCATCCAGACGCGTGACGCGTCCACTGAGTTGAGTTCGGCCGCCACCGAGATATTGTCGGCCACCACGCAGCAGGCCGCCGGCGCCAGCGAGCAATCGGCCGCCATCGCCCAGACCACCATCACCGTAGACGAAGTCAAGACCATCGCCGAGCAATTGGTCGCCCGCGCC
>JAAEPW010000804.1 GCA_024232355.1 Chloroflexota bacterium
CAGTTGGGTGGGATTTCTGGATAGTCAGCCAATTGTGGCTCAAAAAGGGGCTTGTAGCCGAGGTTTCCATACCTCGCAGGGCCTTACGCGCTATGGAAAGCGCGGCTACATCGTAATCCCATTCAACTGAACCAGTGCCCAATGGTTAAACGACAAGTAATCCGCAGAACAATTCTCTTTCTCGTATTCCTGGCCTTTCCAATCACGCTGAACTATTATTCACCGTACCTGATTATGCAGAGTGCTTCCGAGGGGACCGCCAATTTCAGCTTCTTTTTTTACACCGGCGGCTTTCTCGCATCCTTGTTCCTTGGTCGATTGGTGTGTGCTTATCTCTGTCCTTTGGGGGCGGCTCAGATGCTCGCGGACAGCATGATCGATAAAAGGCTCAAAAGGATCAAGCACCTCAACATCGTCAAATACGTGCTCGCCGTCGCCTGGGTAGGCGCCATCATCTACTTTGCCGTCTCTGCTGGTGGGTACAAGAGGATAAACCTTTTGTACAACACCGAGAGCGGCATATCGGTGGACGATGCCTCACGACTGATCATGTACTATATAATCATCTCAGCTCCACTGATCCCGGTCTTTTTCCTTGGGAAGCGGGCGTTCTGCCACTATTTTTGCCCCTTTGGGGTCTTGAACATCGCTGGGGTCAAGATCGCCCAGTTGCTCCGGCTGCCATCACTGCACGTAAAGGCTGATCCGGACCAGTGTAAGCAGTGCAAGCGCTGTGAGCAAGCTTGCCCCAAGAGCTTGCTCGTCAGCCAGATGGTGCAAAACGGGGCTATCAATCACGCAGAATGTATGCAATGTGGCACCTGTGTGGATACCTGCAAATTCGGCACCGTACGATACGCTTGGAAGCGCCAAGTGGCCCATGGCAGCCTTGAGCCACAGAGTCAATTGTCTGGATAACGGACGGTACAAGGAGATAGAATGATGAGTGCAGGTTTTGTGTGGATCATTTTGCTTGTCCTCGCCGCTCTCGTGTTGGCGGTAGCCCGACTGTACGGTCGGGCCACCAGGAAAGTTGTCAGTGAACTGCAAATTTTAAACTCGGAAGGTCGCACGGGCACGGCGCTGGTGGTCTATTCCGCCGGGCTGGGTGAATCTCTGGCCAAAGCGAGCCGTGCCTTTGCCGAGGGTCTCGTCTCCGACGGCTGGCGGGTAGAGATGACCACCGCCAGCGCAGAGGCCCCCGCCGATCTCTCCGGCTACGATCTCTTGGTTCTCGGCGCCCACACCTACTTTTGGACGCCGGACCGCGTCATCCAACAATACCTGGGCAGGCTTGGCGATCTCGCAGGGCAGCGCACTGTCGTTATCGTCACCGCGCTGGGGCAGGGAGAACGCTCGACCGGTATCCTAAAGAAACGCATTCAAGAGGCAAGCGGCGACGTGATCAAAACGTTGATCCTATACACGATGAGGCCGAATGAGGATTTATATGGTATCAACGATGCCGAGGAAATCGCCACCAGGGAGTCACGGGCCCTACAATTGGTGAGTGAAGGGGTTTAAACGATGCCGAAAATCCAGATACTAAATTGTTTTATCTTGATCGTACCCGTTTTGGTGTGGAACGCGATCTTTGCATCCAAGCTCCCAGCAGGATACTCTTCCGACGCGGGCGTCTCCCAAGCGATCATGATTTTAGAGAACGTTTTGAGAATACCCGTATTTTTCTACCCGATCCTATTGGCGCTTCAAATCAACGACCGGTACAGCAAGACGGGAATCATCATCTATGTCGTGGGGGTTGCGGTCTATTTCGTTTCGTGGATCATGCAACTCTATTTTCAAGAGACAAGATGGAGCACCAGCGCGCTCGGTATATTGGCCCCCGCCTACACTCCACTGATCTGGCTGTTGGGTATCGGGCTGATCGGACGCTCTTGGTTGTACGCGTCGATTTCGGCCCTGTTTGTGTTCGTCCATGTCTGGCACAATGTCCAAGTGTTTGGATTTTGATGCCAAGAGGGATAGCGCTATGACAAACACACGTGTGTCACCGGTCATTTACGAGATCAGGGTCAAGGGACACTTGGATAGCCCCCACTGGTCCAAGTGGTTTGGTGATATGACGGTGACAGTAGATGAGGCCGGAGAAACGACACTCTCCGGCCCCGTGATAGACCAGGCCGCGCTGCACGGTTTGCTGGCCAAGATACGCGATCTGGGTCTGCCATTGCTGTCCGTAAACCACGTCGAATCTGAGTGAGAATGTCCACCTTCAAACGTCGTCCCCAGGCGGCACGAACGGAAAACTACCCCTGGCCGGTTGGTCGCCGATTTCAAGACTCAGGTCGAGGCTCTGCCGTGCGAATTTGACCCCATCGTCCTGCTGCCCCATGGCCTGGTAGCACCACCCGATCCTGCCAAGAACCTCTGCCATGTAGAACTTGTCATCCAGGTCGCGGTAGTGGGCCAGGCTTTGCTCATAGTACGCGATCCCCTGGGCCAAGTCACACTCCTCCGGCAGCCGGGGCCAGATGATTGCATTGCCAAGCGCGTACAGGCAGTAGGCGATCTCGGCCCGGTCACCGCGTTCTTGGGCGATCCCCAGGCTGCGTTCGATCTGCGCCTTGTGATCCTCGCCGGGGTCTGGGTAGCGGGCCGCGATCTTGGCCCAAACCGGATGGGGTTCTTCGCCAGGCCGTGGAGCCAGCCCCTCCCGCGCCAATCGAAAGAGCGCGTCGGCTTCTTGGTAGCGTCGGCGGCTGTGGCAGAACCAATGGAGGGTCTCTATCGCCCGGTCAATGGCGTCATGATTTCGCCGCTCCACCGCCCAGGTCCAGGCCGTGCGCATGTTCTCAAAGTCTGCTTCGATCTCGTTCAGTACAGCCATTCGCACGGACAGCGCTCTGAGCACTTGAGCGACGGGAACACCCAGTTGATCCGTCTGAAGCATGACGTTGGCAAAAGTGGTCACGTCGGGCACGTCTACGCGCCGGGCCATACGTAACAACGCTCTACGGCGCACACCCTGAAGCGAGGCTAAAAAGGCCTCTTGTTGTTCGGCTGAGCTTTCGGGGGATGCTGCCTCGCCCGCAGCCATAATGGACTGTATCTCTGACTGAATATCTTGCATCAAGCCCTTGAAAGCGCGTGCCAGCTCGTGATCCGACTTTTTTACCAACTCGTTTATGGCGTGATCAAAACCAAAGCCCGACTCGACAGTGGCCGCCAACGAGTTTAACACCTCGGGCAACAACTTTACGATCTCTTTTTGCCTCTCGGCCTTGGAAATATCCATCATTTACCTCCTTTTCTAAATGTTGCTTGCAGTATATCATTCAAAGGGGTGACCCGTCGACCCCCTAAAGGTGACTTTTTCCAATGCAGGGGGGTGACATTCAGGTAGATGGGCAATGGCGCAGTGCCTGATTGACTGACAAATCTTTTTGACACCACGGATGAACGTAGATGGCGCTTCTGCGGAGCGAACATAGATAATGGCCGCATTTAGCTTGAAAACAATGAGAAATCTGTGTTCATTTGCGTTTATCGGCGGTTAATCTTTTTGCAAGAGACTCAATTCCCTGGCGCGGACGATGGCCTGGGTGCGTCGCTTGACGCCAAGCTTGCCGTACATACGGTTGATGTGCTTTTTGACGGTGCTCAAGCCAACGAAAAGTCGTTCGGCGATCTCGCGATTCGACAGCCCGGCGGCGATGAGGTGCAACACCTCAAGTTCGCGCTTGGTGAGTGGATCAACGAGCGGCTGAGTGACCTCGTCCGTGAAAGCGGCTGACCGTTGGCGACGATCGAGGTCTGCTTCGTGCTGGTGCAGGGCCACCAGATAGTATTCACAGTGGGTGTCGCGGGCGGCGACAGCGTTGCCGGATGATTTGAGCCGTTCCTCGGCGTACTGGCGCAGCAGTTCGTGCACCTCGTAGCGTCCGGTGTCGTGATCGCGTCGCAGCAACGATTTATTCACCAGTGTCTTGAGCGTTCGCAGTCCTGCGCCCGTCACCCTTTGTGCCGCGTCCCGCGTAAAACCGCCCCGAAAAACAGACAATTGCATCAGGATTTGGCGCTCGGTATCTGCCAGCCGGTTCCACGTGGCATCGAACATGGCGCGGACGCTGCGATGGCGTGCCGGTACGTTGCGCGCCTCTGTTTCGAGCACGTCGAGGCTGTGGTTGATCTCATCCGCAATCTCTTGTAACGACAACATCTCTGCCCACGCCGCTGCCAGCACGATACCCAGCGGCATTCCGTCCACCAACTGGCAGATGCGGACGACGTGTCTCAAATCGCCGGATTCTGGCGTAAAGCCCGGCAATACTCGACGGGCGCTCAAAACGAACAGCCGCATAGCGCTGTATTCGGTCCAACTGGCAGCATCTTTTAGCGTTTCCTTGGCGGGAAAGTTCAGACCACCGATGCGGAAATGGATCTCTTCTTGCAGATTGAGTGGTTCGCGCGCAGTGGCGAGCACCCGTACACCCGGTGCGGTCTGCAATATCTCACTCACCAGTCCGGCACCCTCTATCAAGTGCTCAAAGTTATCCATAATCAGTAGTGCTCGTTTCTGGCTCAAGTAATCGACGAGTTGTTCCTTGGGGTCACGTCCATCTCCCTGAAACAGATACCCGACTGCCTGTGCCACCGTCGGGACGATGTTCTCCGCGTCACGCAGCGGTGCTAACGAGACAAAGTATGCGCCGTGAACGAAATTCTCCTGTCGTGCGACCGCCGCTTCGAGTGCCAAGCGCGTCTTTCCCATACCCCCAGGCCCAAGGACGGTCACGAGGCGAGTGTTTGGGTCAGCAAGCAAGTTTGCAAGTTGGACAAGCTCAGCCTCGCGCCCGACAAAGGGTATGGTCTGCACAGGAAGATTGTGTGAATGCCCCATACTACTCATAACCGCTTTCCTTCCTCCGGTTCTGGCTCAAGTTCAGCCTCAATTATAGTCACACCGTGCCGATTGCACAAACAAAAGCCCATCGCGAGTGATGTTTGTTTGTAAAAGCTCCGCGGTTGAGCTATAATCGGGCTGGGCAAATGACCACAACTATTTTGCAAACCAAACTCTATATCCCGCCCGTTCGACCCAAATTCGTGTCTCGCCCGCGCCTGATCGAGCAGTTGAACGGGGGCTTGTACCGCAAGCTGACGCTCATCTCTGCCCCGGCGGGCTTTGGCAAGACCACGCTGCTCGCGGGATGGGTTCACGGCACCGATGCGCCCCAACGAGACGTCGCCTGGCTCTCTCTCGACGAAGGTGATGCCGACCCGGCTCGTTTCTTCGCCTATCTCATCGCCGCGCTGCAGCGGGTGGACCCTGTCATTGGCCAGGCCGCCCAGGCAATGCTGCAAAGCCCCCAACCACCCCCGCCGGACGCGCTCGTCACAGCCCTGATCAATGACATTGTCACCGCGCCGCGACCGTTCGTCTTGATCCTCGACGACTATCACACGATCAGCGCGCTGCCCATTCATCAACTGCTGGGCTTTCTCCTGGAACACCAGCCGCCCCAGATGCACCTGATCATCGCCACCCGCGAGGACCCGCCGCTGCCCATGTCTCGCCTGCGGGCGCGCGGGCAATCGTCCGAGATCCGGCAGGACGACCTGCGATTTACCAAAAAGGAGGCGGCCAACTTTTTGCAGCGAGTGGCGGATGCTGATCTGCTTCCCCAGGACGTCGCCGCCCTCCAGAAGCGCACCGAGGGCTGGATCACGGGCCTGCAACTCGCAGCCCTGTCTATCCGGGGCCACGATGACGCGCAGCAGTTGATCGAATCCTTCACCGGCAGTCACCGTCACGTGCTGGATTATTTGATCGAAGAAGTGTTCCAGCGCCAGTCTGCCAGCGCGCAAGATTTTCTGCTCATGACCTCGATTCTGGATCGTTTCACGGCATCTGCGTGTGACGCCGTCACAGGGCGAGACGACAGCCGCCAGACGCTGTTGGCCCTGGAACAAGCCAATCTCTTCCTCGTGCCCCTCGACGAGTCGCGGCAGTGGTATCGCTACCATCGCCTGTTTGCCGACCTGCTGCGCCATCGTTTGTAGCTCGATCTGCCCGACCAGGTTCCCCAACTCCACCGCCAGGCCAGCCATTGGTACGCGGACAATGGCCTGGTGGCCGACGCCGTACACCACGCGCTGGCGGCGTCCGACTGGGGGCAGGCTGCGGTCCTCATCACTGGCGCCAGCGGAATGCTATTGGAGCGGGGCGAGGTGGCTACCTTGGTCGGCTGGTTCCGGGCGCTGCCAGAAGAGGAGGTGCGTGGTCACCCGGGGCTTTGCCTCAACTATAGCTGGCCGTTGATCCTGACAGACCAGATCGAGGCTGCCGAATCTCACCTGGCACAGGCGGAACAGATGGTCCAGGCCAGTGAGGAGGACGACCCAGTCTTTCGGGGTGAAATTGCGGCTGCCCGCGCCTACGTCGCGCGGGTGCGAGGCGACAACGACGGTGTGATCGATCTATCCCAACAGGCGCTATCGCTCTTGCCGCGAGACGAATTGTCGGGCCGCAGCGTCGTGGTGATGAACCTGGGAATGACGCACTGGTATCGCGGCAGTCTGGCCGAGGCTGAGGATGCGTTGGCAGAAGCGGAACGGACCGCCGGTGGATCGGGGAACGATTATGCCTGGCTGACGGCGCGCGTCTTTTTGAGCAGGATACAGGCGGCACGGGGCAGACTGCGCCAGGCGGCCGAGTCCTATCGTTTGGTGATCGAGCAAGGGACGCAATCTCCTATGGTCACCCTGGCCTGCGCCGATCTGGGCCGCTTGCTCTACGAGCGGAACGACCTGGAATAAGCCGCCGATCTGGTGCAGCGCGGGCTGGAATTGGGCCAGCGCAACCCGCGGGCCGAGTTACAGACCGCCGGTTACAGGGTGTTGGCCCTCATCCGGCAGGCCCAGGGCCAAGATTCCGCCGCCCGGCACGCGCTCCAGGAAAGCGCCCAATTGGCCAACGGCCCGAGATTTTCGCGTCGGCGCGCTGGCATGATCTGGGCTATCGCGCCCTGGTCACGTTGGCACTGGATGGTGAGGACGCGGCATCGCCCATCGTCGAACAATTCCCCGCGCTGGACGATGTTGACCTGCCCACTCGCTTGCTCTTGATGCTGGTTCAGTCGCGTTTGTTGCTGGCGCAGGGGCAGCAGGCAAACGCCGCGGCGCAATTGGAGGCCCGGTATCAGATAGCGACCCACACCGGTTGGCAGTCCGCCGTCGTCGAAACGCGCGTGCTGCAAGCCCTGATCACGCCTGCTCTTCTGACCGAGGCGCTCGCGCTGGCCGAGCCGGAAGGCTATGTGCGAGCTTTTGTCGACCTGGGCGAGCCGATGGCGGCCCTACTGCGAGAGGCCGCCACGCAGGGAGTGGCAACCAGTTACATACGCACACTGCTATCGGCGTTTGATGCGCCGCTCCCCCCAGCGCATATCCCCGACCAACCACTCGTCGAGCCGCTGAGCGAGCGCGAACTCGACGTCATGCACCACCTCGTCGACGGCCAGACCAATCAAGAGATCGCGCAAACTCTGTGCATCTCTGTCAACACCGTCAAGACCCACCTCAAGAACATCTATGGCAAGCTCGGTGTCAGCAGCCGCCGTCAAGCCGCCGCCGAGGCGAACAAACTCGGCCTCGTACCGTAAATCCCTCACCCACTCAAATCACCCGCCAATCACCCGCAACGGGTGATGACGTCCGCCCGATTTGCACCTATACTAGAGTCAAATTTAACAAGGGAGGTTTATCATGGCAGCAGTAACTAGTTCTAAAGTTGAAGGAGCCACCAAGGTGGCAGAGGGTGCTCGAATCGGCGTGGGGGTCGCGCTGAGTGTGTTGTCTGGCGTGCTGCTTCTCCTGGCGTTCCAGCCTTACGGTGTCTGGCCGTTGATGTGGGTGGCGTTGGTGCCCTGTTTGTATGCGCAATATCGCCTGATGCCGCTGCGATATTCGAGCGTGGCAGTTACTATTCGTGACCTGGTCTGGTTGTGGCCGATGTTGATGCGCATCTTTGCGGGCGGCCCCTGGTACCTGGTGCATATGGGGTTGATCATTGCCGTTCTCGGCCTATTTTTGAACACTGAGCGCAAATTCCACGAACTCACTGGCCACCGCTGGCTCGTCCTGCACGGGGTCGTGAATTGGGTCGGGTTCGAGATGATCCGCACCTTTATCCCAATGATGGGCACGATGGGTTTTGCAGGCTATACCCAGGCCAGCCAGACCTGGCTGATCCAGCCCGTCTCTATCTTTGGCGTCTATGGTATGGGACTTTTGATTATGCTGGTGAACTATGCCCTGGCGCAGTCGCTGTTCGTTGCCCTCGACCGTAAGTGGCTGCCAGCAGACGCGGTCGCGATGGACGCCCGCCGCAGCCGTCGCTGGCTGGTGGGGGTTGGGGTTGGGCTGGCTGCCTGGATCGGCCTCAGCCTCATCATCCTCGGCACAGCGCCCAAGGACGCCGCCACGGTCCGCGTGGGCCTGCTGCAGCCTGGTTTCCCCGCACCGGCGCACATAGATACAGAGACGCCCCAGGAATTGCGAGTTCGGACCCTGTTGGAACAAGGGCGCGAGGCGGCGCAGCAGGGCGCGGACGTGCTCTTTACGCCCGAGTTGGGGATGGCGGTTGATCCACAGGTAGAGTATACGGACGAATTCAAGGCTCTCGCCACCGAGACCGACACCCACGTATTCTGGACCTATGGGTTGGACGTAGATGCCGGTTTCCGCAACGAGTCGGTGCTGATGACGCCATCGGGCCAGTTCCTGAAAGTCTATGGCAAGGTCCATCCCGCCCCCGGCGAACCCAAAGCCATCTACTCGGACCAATACCCCGTCTACGAGACGGACCATGGACGCCTGGCGACGGTGATCTGTATGGACGGAGTTTTTACCGACGCGACCCGGCGATTGGCAAAGGAAGGCGCAGAGTTGATCGCCATCCCCACCCGCGAGACCGTCGGCATCTCGGAGCAGACATGGACGTATCACATCTTTCGGGCCATCGAGACCCGCACCGCCATCGTCCACACCGACGTGGCCTGGTACTCGCACATCATCGACCCCTATGGCCGCGTCCTGCTCACAAAAGACGTGTCAGAGAGCACCCGTCAGGTCTTGGTCAGTGACGTTCCCTTGGGCAGCGGGAATACGGTGGTCAATGTCCTCGGCGATTGGTTGGGCTGGTTGAGCTTGGCCGGGTTCATCGGTTTTATGATCTTTCAATCCAGGGTAGAAAAGCAGGCGAAACAAACTGCCGCAAGTTGATCGGGGAGAAGCTTGTGCAAAAAGTCGAGATTCACGTAAAGGGACAGATTGACGAGCACTGGTCAGATTGGTTCGAGGATATGGATGTCACCCACACGGATCAGGGGGAGACAATTTTAACCGGCACCGTCATCGACCAATCGGCACTGTACGGCCTGATCACAAAACTGCGAGACCTGGGTTTATCTCTCATATCGGTAAACAGCAGCGAGATCAAAGACTAGACCTCGCAACAGCAAACGACCCCTTGCAAGCTATCGAGTTTGCAAGGGGTTTTGCTGTGCAATCCAGGTTTTTACCGGTTGCATGCCGCTAACCTGGCCTGGACCTTTTCCCATAGCTCCGCTGGAGGTGTCTGCTCTGGAAAAGTCTCCCGTAACCGGCGAAGGGAGGTCTGACGATCGCTCACTTGATTGCTACAGCTAGAACAACTTGTCAGGTGAGATTCTACTTTGGACCGCAATGGTTCCTCAAGTTCGTCATCCAGGTACGAGTTGATGAGGTTCAGACATTCAATGCAGTTCATCTTTGGCCTCCTCGTTTTCCGCTTTTGGCTCACAGACGAAAACGTTTCGCTCGTCATAAGTGAAAACACAGCCGGCGTTCAGGGCCTCTCGCAGCTTGTTTCGCGCTCGGTGTAACCGGATCTTGATCGTGTCCAGGGAGACGTCCAGCACCTCGGCAATCTCGCGATTCTTGAGCCCCTGGAGTTCACGCAGCATCAGCACTGCACGATAGTCGGGCGACAGACGGAGGATAAACCGCTGTACGCAGTCTGACATCTTGGACTGGGCAACCAGTCGATCTGGTGGAGAAGGTGCCTCGTCAATAAGCCACTCTCCATCAGACTCGATTTCCTCAATAGACAGAGCGGCTTTGGCCTTTTGGGTAGTGCGCCGCCGAAAGTGGTCGTGGCTGACGTTGGTGGCGATGCGATATATCCAGGTAGACAGGCTGGCATCTCCTCGAAAGCCTGGTAGTCCGCGATGGACCCGGATAAAGGTTTCCTGGGTCAAATCTTCTGCCTCGGCCTGGTTTTGGGTCATACGCAAAAGATAATTATAGATGGGACGCTGATATTCGGTAAAGATGTCGGCCAAGTCCAGCGGATGGCTTTTTTCGCTCGGTAACTTTTGTTGACTCGTGCTACTTTGAGATTGAGACACAGTGCCTCCTTGTTTTCGACAAGGTGTGACTGGCGAATGCTCACGGCATTCGGGTCCTACCCTCAGCCATACCAGGGTTTTTCGTCTGACTCGACTCGCAAACCATCCACCAATTTGTTAAAACCACTGAACAAGTCGACGACAGCCATCAGTTCGAGCACCGCCTCGTCATCCAACCCCAGCTTCTGCACCGCAGAAGTATGGACCTGGAGTCAGTAGCCACATCCATTCACCGCCGAGATGGCGACGGCAATGATCTCTTTCGTCAGACGATCGAGTTTCCCTTCTTTTACCATGATGGCTTTTACTTTATTCCAGTTTGCCTCCAGATAACTGGGCTTGGAGGCCATTACCTTGTAGAGGTTGGGGACAAAGTCAATTCCGAGCTGGGACATGATCTCCTCGTAAATTTCTTTTACCTTGCCCGTAGCCTCTTGTTCGGAAATCATATTGATAGATGCCATTTTGGCACTCCTTTTGTAGATTGTTCTCGTACCATAGTCGAACGGTCAACGCTGGCACTAGAGATCGTTCCTGTTGATATTGACAACTTGGAACCTAATGTCCATCTTACCAGATGGAGCTTTATCCGTCAAAGTTTGATCACTGTCAGAGTATGAGGAATGAGACGCGTCACGGTGTCTTGTTCCCCAAGGAATGCGGTTGTGGGGACAGAAGGATTTCCTATACCTTTCAGGCTGTCTTGGTAGTGGTTGCTTCTTCTGTCTCGCTTTGTGCCTTGCCAAACATTGTCATCATTTGAGTCATCATCTCGGCACAACAGCCTTGTCCTTGCTGCTTTGTCGTCTGGGACATTGTTTCTGCGCAATCACAACTTTGTTGTCCCATCATCTTTTCCATCATCGTCATGCAGGAACTTGTATTGAATGAAGCAGTTTGGCTATCTTGAGTTGTTTTTTGTTTGTCAGTCATTTTTGTCTCCTTTACTTATTTTTAGGCTGCCCACGAGGGGCGTTCCTGTTTTAACTGTATAGACGACAAAGATGGGAAAAAGGATACACTCCTTGGACCAAATTTCTTACCTCTCTATGTGTCTGGCCGTTGGGTAACTGATTTCCGTTTGACAAAATAAATCCTCATCCAGTATAATCCAGCTATCTTGTGTTGAGGATCGCATCAATGTCTACTCTACTCCTGAAAACCAAACTCTATCCCCCATCAACTCGGTCAGAGCTAGTTACACGTCCGCGCTTGATCGAGCGGTTGGATGCGGGCCTACTTGGACGAAACAGGTTGCAGAAAGGTTTGGGCTTTGCCCGCAAGCTCACACTTGTTTCTGCACCTGCAGGATTTGGCAAGACCACATTGATCGGTGATTGGTTGTCTGGGGATGAACGGGCATTCGCCTGGCTCTCTCTCGATGAGGGGGACAACGATCTGACCCGTTTTCTCACCTATGTCGTCGCCGCCCTGCAACAGATCGACCCGAATCTGGGGCAGACGATCCAGGCGGTCCTTCAAGCCTCCCAACCACCAGAGATCGAGCCGCTCATCACCAGCCTGATCAATGAAATTGCCGCCCTCGACACCCGATTTGTGTTCGTCCTCGACGATTATCACGCCATCAAGCTGACCACGATTCACGAAACAGTGACTTTTTTGCTGGATCGTATGCCGTCCCAAATGCATCTGGTCATCGCCACGCGTGAGGACCCGCCAGTCTCTATTTCTCGTCTACGCGTGCGCCGGCAGATGACAGAGGTGCGGGCGGTCGATCTGCGCTTTACGGAAAAAGAGGCATCCGCTTTCCTCAACCAGGCGATGGACCTGAATTTGACCCTAGAGGACGTGGCAGCCCTCGAAGCACGCACCGAAGGCTGGATCGCCGGATTGCAACTGGCCGCTCTCTCAATACAGGGAGAGCGCGCCGAGGGTATCTCTGCCTTTATCAAAGCTTTTACCGGCAGCCACCGCTACGTGGTGGACTATTTGGCCGAAGAAGTCCTCGAAAGACAAGCCCCGAGCACCAAGGCTTTTCTGCTGCAAACCTCGATTCTGAATCGTCTGACCGGCTCTTTGTGTGACGCTGTCTGTTCTGCAGGAACAGGCGTTACGGACCAAAGCGGTGGGCAAGCGATGTTAGAGCAGTTGGAAGAAGCCAATCTCTTTCTCGTGCCGCTGGACCACGAGCGGCGTTGGTATCGCTACCACCATCTCTTTGCCGATCTGCTCCGCAACCAGTTGGAGGTGTCCCAGCCAGACCTAGTGTCCACGTTGCACCGTCGGGCCAGCGTGTGGTACGCAGGTAATGGCTTGATGTCCAAAGCCATAGACCACAGCCTGGCTGTCGAGGATTGGGAGCGGGTGACCCAATTGATCGATCAACACGTCAACGACGTGTTGGGTGGCAACGAATATTTTACAACCGTATTGGACTGGCTGGATGCAATGCCCCAAGAGGTCATTCGTGCGAACCCCCGTCTTGGCATTGTGCGTGCTTGGATGTTGATGCTTATGCCGCGCCCCGATGCCGCTGCACGATGCTTGCAAGAAATAGAAAGCGCGGCCGATGGCAAATTGCCGGACGATATTCAGCTTCAGGTCACTGCGATGCGAGCTTTTTTCGCTCGTCAGCAAAGAGACGCGCGAAAAGCGATCGAACTTTCGCACCAGGTATTCAAAGCCTTGGATGAGGGTATCTCTGTTCCCAATTTGTTGCGCCCAATGGTCGCTCTCAATTTGGCAAATGCCTACCGAATGATGGGAGATGTGCCTAACGCACAGCACTGGTTCTCCGAGGTGCTGGCGATCACCCAAGGTGCCGGCATCACCCTGGTACTGGCCGTTTTGAGTGGGCAGGCTGCGACACAGATATTGGGGGGAAGATCACATCAAGCGGCGGAAATCTACCAGCGAGGGTTGCAACTTGCCGATGCAGCCGCTCGACAGAGTGGTCAAATAGTACCGGCGGCGTCCCTCGTCCATACTGGGTTGGGCGACTTGTTGCGAGAGTGGAACAAGCTGGACGATGCGGAGCGTCATCTGGCGCAGGGGATCG
The DNA here is from genome assembly GCA_024232355.1 of Chloroflexota bacterium. Next base: position 13,435 of record JAAEPW010000804.1, read on the forward strand.
AACTGGGCCAACAGGGGCAGGTCGGGATGGCGCTGTGCAATGGCTATATCTTTCAGGCCCGGTTGAGGCAAGCTCAGGGGGATATGGCGGGGGCATTGGACTTGATCCAAAAAGCGGAACAACTTCCCAAAGCGTATCGGGCCACTCCCCGGTATAGTGAGCCTGTGGAAGCTTGTCGGGCACGCTTGATGCTGGCTCAAGCTGAGTCGTTCGCCGACGACTTGAAGGCGCGTAACCTGGCGGCGGTCGAGCAGTGGGCCGAATCCCGCGGATTCAGTGCAGACGCCTTGCCGATCGTAGACGCCCACATTTGTTCTGCGGACGACGAGTTCGAGCATTTGGTCTGGGCGCGGCTGCTCATTGCCCAGGACAAGCCGAACCAAGCACTGCAACTACTAGCGTACTTGCTTCAAGCGGCCAAAGAGTATGGACGAACTGGGCGCGTGATCGAGATGCTGATCCTTCAGGCTCTGGCTCATCAAGCGCTTGGCGATACAAAACAAGCGCTGGCTGCCTTGGAACAGGCACTGTCTTTAGCCGAGCCGGAAGGATACGTCCGTCTCTTTGTAGACGAAGGTACACCGATGGCGATGTTGCTTGACAAGGCAGTATCCCGTGGGATTGCGCCTGATTACATCAGTAAATTGCAGATTGCATTAAAAGCTCAAGATGACATGCTCTCTCCCCAACTTTCCACATCCTCTGTCCCTCCGCTCCTCGATCCCCTCACCGACCGTGAACTCGATGTGCTCCGGTTGCTAAGCACAGACCTTTCCGGTCCAGAGATCGCGGAAAAACTCGTGGTTTCTGCAAATACGATCAAGACCCACATCAAGCGCATCTACAGCAAGCTCGACGCTCACAGTCGCTACGAAGCGATTGTACGGGCAAAGGAACTTGGCTTGTTGTAAAAGTTACATTTTTATCAATCTGGGCACCCCGCGTCGAACGCGGGGTATTTTTATTTGTGTTCATTGCCAGCTTGGTAAAAAATCACCCTCTCTTGTCACCCAAAGGGTGACGACAGGTCACCTCCTTGGCTGCTATAATACAATCGAACAGAACAAAATCTCAGGGAGATCAGATCCGAGGTGGTACTGGAGGGAAAAGGTTATGAACAGAGATAGACGCAAACTTTCACTTTACCAACCAGCATACTACCAGATTGAAATCGTCGGTCATCTGAACGCCCAAAAGGCGACGTGGTTCGAAGGCTTGACCTTGGACAACGAATATGGTGAGGATGGTACCCCAGTCACTGTTATAACGGGTGAGGTTCTCGACCAGGCTGTGTTGCACGGCTTGCTCACTAGAATTCGGGATTTGGGTTTGCCGTTGCTTTCCGTCGTACGTATTGAATCGTCACAAACAGGTTGTAAAAAGCCTGGTGAAAAGAAATTTGTTCAAAATATCCATTAACTATAAAATAGGAGTATGTGATGAAAAAGCGCGTGATTATCATATCGGGAGTCATACTAGTTGGTTTTTTGGTGATGGGAAGTCTCTATCTTTTCTGGCCGAAAACGGTAACCGTCTTACCATCTGAGAACTCGTCAAGTAAAGTTCTGACACTGAGCCTGGGACACTTTAATACCTATCTCATTCAAACCGACGATGGGTATATTCTCGTGGACACTGGAATGGCCGGTGATGACAAGGTGTTGGAACAAGCTATTTCAGAGGCCGGTATCAACCCTCAAGACATCAACCTTATCATCATTACCCACGCGCATCCTGATCACGTGGGAAGTGTCGCTCGGATGAAAGAAATCACCGGGGCGGATGTCTTGTGCCACGAATATGCGGCGCCACTTCTCCGCGCGGGAAAAGCCTCGCCAATCATCGCTCACGATCTCGTGGGCAAGTTTCTAAACATTGTTACGCCGCGTACCTATCCAAGCGTCGAACCGGACGTCGTTTTCCAGGACGAATTTGACTTGACAGAGTATGGTATCGATGGTCGAGTCATTCACACACCGGGCCATACGCAAGATTCGGCGACCATTATCTTGGGGAATGGAGAGATGCTGCTGGGAGACCTGGTACGAGAGACCGATGGCAAGATTCACATTGGCAGGTTCTACGAGGATACGAACGTATTGACTCAAAGCCTGGAAACACTTGCGACCCATAATGCGAGCAAGATATACATGTCGCACGGGACATCTCTCGACACTGAGACGCTTCAACAGACCATTGAGAATATAAAAGAATAGTTTTAAGAAAATACAAGAATAGTTTGGAAAAGGAGAGCAAAAATGTCTGAAAAATCAACCGGATGCCGTTCATCCGCCATCATCATTGGAGCTGGTATCTCTGGTCTATCGGCGGGCTGCTACGGGCAGATGAACGGCTATCGCACCCAGATATTCGAGATGCACAACAAGTCTGGTGGCGTGTGCACTTCTTGGAAGCGCAAGGGCTATACCATCCAGACGGCGGGGTGGCTGACGGGTTCCAGACCGGAAAACAACGATTACCACAAGTTCTGGCGGGAATTGGGCGCGGTGCAGGACCAAACGTTTGTCGATTACGAGGAGTATGTGCGGATCGAGGGCCCCAATGGCAAAGTCCTCACCCTTTACACCAACATTGACCGCTTGGAGCAGCATCTGCACGATCTAGCCCCGGAGGACAAAGAAACCATTGACTCGTTTATCAAGACCTTGCGCGGTTTTACACAGTTCGAAATGGATCAGGACAAACCACCCGAATTACACAGCTTTTTTGATAAAGCCAAAATGATGCTCGGGATGCTTCCCGCGATGCTGGGGCCGCAAGGAAAATGGATGAGAATGACCCTCCAGGACCTGGCCAATGAATTCAAGAATCCCTTTCTGCGCGAGGCGCTGGGCAAGAGTTTGCTCCATGCCACTTTTTTTGACGATAGCCAGGGCGCAATGATGTTGCTCAATTTTCTTGCCGGGTTACACCTAAAAACATCCAGTTATCCGGTAGGCGGCCTGCAAACGGTCGTCGATGCGATTGAGCAGCGTTACCGTGACCTGGGAGGTGAGATTCACTTTAAATCGCGAGTGGCCAAAATCCTGGTAGAGAATGATAGAGCCGTTGGCGTGCGCCTGGAAGATGGGACTGAGCACCGCGCCGATGTCGTCATCTCGGCCGCCGATGGCCGCACGACGATATTCGATATGCTGGAGGGCAAGTATATCGACGACAAAATCCAGGATCACTATGACAACCCCGAGTTGTTTCCCCCCATATTCTTTGTCTCTGTGGGGGTGGACCGCACATTTGAAAAAGGAGCCCCATCGGTAGGGGGCGAGGTTTTCTTGTTTGACGAGCCGGTCACGATCGCGGGACGAGCGCGCGACCGGATGGCCGTACACATATACGACTTTGATCCCACCGTGGCCCCAGAGGGCAAGACGCTGCTCAGATTGTGGCTGCCCACCGACTTTGACTATTGGCAGAATCTACGAGCCCAAGACCGCGAGCAGTACAAAGCGGAAAAGCAGCAGGTGGCCGACCAAATGATCGCCCAGCTCGCCCAGCGCTATCCGGGATTGGCCGACCAAGTCGAGATGTGTGATATAGCCACTCCCGCGACCTTTGAGCGCTACACCGGGAACTGGCAGAGCAGCTATATGGGCTGGCTTTTTACGCCCGAGTCGATGATGACGCAGATAGACAAAACCCTGCCCGGACTCGATAATTTTTACATGATCGGGCAATGGGTTGGAGCTAGCAGCATACCGATGGCGGCTACGTCGGGCCGTCACATCACACAGGTCATCTGCCACGAGGACGACAAGCCGTTCGTAACGACGATTCCTCAACTGAAAGAAGCACAAAAGCAGGTTCAGGTAAAGGCAGAGGAAACCAATCCCAACGCACAAAGGTGGGGTGGCGCAGATCAGTGGGTTGAAATTGACTTGGGTTTGTGCAACGGTGCCGGCCAATGCGTGGATGTTTGTCCGGCGGACGTGTATCAAGTGATCGATGGAAAGGTTCAAGCAGAGAACATTGCCGAATGCATAGAATGTGGCGCGTGCCAAGACGTATGTCCTAGCAACGCGATTCTGCGTCATTGGGCGTGGGGCTAAACTGAATCTTGATCGAGCGCTGGTGGCTCGCTGCACTGATCCGGCCCAACAATTGGGTAGGCCAGGCAGCGAGCCGTCACGCATCAATGATCAGGAAAACGCAACGATAACCTATTTCACCAGCACTCGGAAACCGAAATCAAACGAATGCGTATAGAGTAGGGGAATGGTTTAGGTGTTCGAGTGAGATATGACCCCAAACATAGGGCGAGGTACTGGTTCAGTTGGGTGGGATTTCTGGATAGTCAGCCAATTGTGGCTCAAAAAGGGGCTTGTAGCCGAGGTTTCCATACCTCGCAGGGCCTTACGCGCTATGGAAAGCGCGGCTACATTGTAATCCCATTCAACTGAACCAGTGCCTAGGGCGATTGCATTTATATTTCAGTGCTTCGAGTCCAACACGTAGCATAGCCCCTCGTGGGCGTAAAACGGGCACAAGGCCCTATGCTACTAACGAAATTACCGAGTTTTGTGCATAAAACAAGGTTCCACATTGTAAATGCAATTGCCCTACCCCAAACACACATTGATGCTCAAGGATATGACGAGGAATAATATGAACTCTGCACTGGTGATTGGCGCGGGCATAGGTGGTATCGCTATCGCCGCCCGGCTGGCGCGACTTGGATACCGTGTCACCGTAGTGGAAAAAGGCGATCGGGCGGGCGGGCGTTGTGATCGTTTGGTCAGGGATGGTCACTGCTTTGACACTGGCCCCACGTTGTTTTTAATGTCCGAACTCTTTGCCCAAGCCTTTGATGAACTGGGCGAATGTATGGAGGATCACCTGGACCTGCGCCGCGTGGACCCCTCCTACCGCATTCACTTTGACGATGGCTCCAACCTGGCTCTGACCTCTGACCTGGGCGTGATGCAGACACAAATGGAAGCCATCGAGCCGGGCAGCTTTGGTGGCCTTTTGCGCTACCTCAATGAGGGGCATCTTCATTATGAGCTTGTTTTATCTCACATCGTGGGACGTAACTTTTTCAATCTGTTCGAGTATTTCAGTCCCAAGAACGTAGGTCTGATCTTTCGGCTCAAGGCGTTGGCAAAGCACTATGCCAATGTGGGCAAGTATTTCAGCGATGACCGGCTCAAAATCGCCTTTACTTTTCAAGACATGTATGTTGGGCTTAGCCCCTATACAGCCCCAGCCACTTATTCCATGTTGCAATATGCCGAATTGGCCGGTGGTGTCTGGTTTCCGATGGGCGGCATGTATCGCATCGTCCAAGCGCTGACGAGTATTGCCGAAAAAAGCGGGGCTCAGTTTGTATACAATGCTCCCGTGGAACAGATCAACGTCAATGGTCGGCAGGCCACCGGCGTCACTCTGGCCGACGGTCGACAGATACAGGCCGATATTGTCGTCGCCAACGCCGACTTGCCTTACGTCTATCGCTGCCTCTTGCCGGACGACGGTGCGTCTCGGCGGCTTGAGCGCAAAAAGTACACTTGCTCAACAGTGACGTTCTGCTGGGGTGTGGACAAGCAGTATCCTCAACTCGGAGCGCACAATCTTTTTATAGCCCGCGACTTTCGCCAATGCATCGACCAGATCTTTCAAGACCTCACGCTGCCCGACGATCCGAGCATTTACGTACACGCACCGGTGCGCATAGACCCTTCGATGGCCCCCAACGGCCAAGACACGTTGACGGCAGTCGTGCCGGTTGGTCACATCAACGACGCAGCACCCCAGGACTGGCCCGCCATCCAAAAGCGAGCCCGACGGCTCGTGCTGCAACGCCTGGCCCAAATCGGCGTTTCTGACCTGGAGGACCACATAAAGTTCGAGATCAGCCATACGCCATCCGACTGGCAGAGCCGCTACAATTTGACCAAAGGCGCTGGTTATGGCCTGAGTCACACGTTTTTGCAGATGGGCTATCTGCGTCCGCACAACCGGCATGCGCGCTATCGCAATGTCTACTTTGTCGGGGCCAGTACCCATCCCGGTGCCGGGCTGCCCACTGTATTGATTTCGGCCCGTCTCACCACCGAGCGCATTCTGCGAGACGCGGGCACTCCTCAACCAGCCTGACGGTACTTGCGTCTCTTGCTCAAGTGGGGATTGAGCGTATAATGCAACTTGCCAATAGGCTATGAATGGAGCACTAGATGAAAAATCCAACCGCTCTGGTGATCGGCGCTGGCATGGGGGGGATCGCCACTGCCGCCCGATTAGCACGACACGGATACCGCGTCACTGTAGTAGAAAAAGGTGAACGAGCCGGTGGACGTTGCGACCGCCTAGTTCAAGACGGACACCACTTTGACACCGGGCCTACCTTGTTCGTGATGCCCGAAATCTATGCTCGGACTTTTGCCGACCTGGGCGAACGTATGGAGGATCACCTGGACCTGCGCCGCATCGATCCCACCTACCAGGTTCATTTTGAAGACGGTTCCAGCCTGGCGCTCACTTCCAACCTGAACAGGATGCAGGCGCAGTTAGAGGCCATAGAGCCCGGCAGTTTTGGCGGCCTTTTGCGCTATCTCAACGAGGGACATTTGCATTACGAACTCGCTTTTCCCCATTTGGTGGACCGTAGCTTTGACAATTGGTTCGAGTTTTATAATCTCAAAAACCTGTTCATGCTTTTCAAGCTCAAGCTACTGATCCGGCACTATGACAATGTGGGCAAGTACTTTGACGATCGCCGATTAAAAGCCGCTTTTACTTTTCAGGACATGTATCTGAGCTTGAGCCCCTACGAGGCTTCGGCCACTTATTCGCTGTTTCCGTATGCCGAGTTGACGGGTGGCGTCTGGTTTCCGATGGGCGGCATGGCCCATCTCACCGAATCACTGACGGGCATTGCCGAAAGAAGCGGGGTCCAGTTCGTGTACGATGCTCCCGTAGAACAGATCAACGTCAATGGCCGCCAGGCCACCGGCGTCACCCTGACCGACGGTCAGCAGATGCAGGCTGATCTCGTGGTTGCCAATGCCGACCTGCCCTACGTCTATCGCTGCCTCTTGCCGGACGATGGTACGTCTCAGCGGCTGGAGCGCAAAAAGTATACCTGCTCAACAGTGACATTCTATTGGGGTGTTGACAAACCATACCCCGAACTTGGAGTGCACAACATATTTTTGGCCGAAGAGAACTATCGTCGAGGGTTTGACCAAGTCCTCAAGAACCTCACGTTGCCCGAACAGCCGAGTTTTTACGTACACGCACCGGCGCGCGCGGATCCTTCGTTGGCCCCTCCAGGTCAAGACACACTGATGATAGTCGTGCCGGTTGGCCACATCAACGACGATGCGCCCCAGGATTGGCCCGTCATCCAGAAACAGGCCCGGCGGCTCGTGCTGGAGCGTCTGGCCCAGATCGGCATTTCCGACTTGGACACTCATCTCAAATTCGAGGTGAGCTATACGCCGCACGACTGGCAGAGTCGATACAATCTGACCAAAGGCTCCACTCTCGGTCTGGGGCACAACTTGACGCAGATGGGCTACCTGCGTCCACACAACCGGCACACCCGCTACCGCAACCTATACTTTGTAGGGACCAACACCTGTCCTGGCAACGGCGTGGCTACCGTGCTCATTTCGGCCCGCCTCACCACCGAACGTATCTTGCGGGATAAACGATTATGACAGATACTACTGCAGCACTGGCCAAATCTATCACCTGGGCCAGCAGCAAACAGACCTATTACACCGCCTCCCTGATGGTGGACAGGGATTTGGTCAACGACTGCTACCGAGCCTACGCTTATTTCCGCTGGGCTGATGACATCATTGATATTTCGTCTCAATCCGCTGAGGAGCGTACCACTTTTATCCAGCAGCAAAGAGCATTGATCGACCGGCTGTACGAGGGTGAACGCCCAAATGATCTGACACCGGAAGAAGAAATGATCGCCGACCTCATCATGCACGACAGGGCGGACAATGCCGACAGTGCCGGTCGGTCGCATCCGGGTGAGAGCAGCGGGCTGCAATTCTTTATTCGCAATTTCCTGGCCGTCATCGAGTTCGACGCGTACCGCAAAGGACGGCTCATTAGCCAGGAAGAGTTGACGTGGTACGCAAACTGCTTGGGAAAATCTGTCACCGATGGCATCCTGTATTTCATCGGTAACAGTTGTCTCTATCCAACCGCTGAGAATCGCTATCTGGCGGCTACTGCCGCTCATATCACGCACATGCTTCGCGATATGGTGTCGGACATAACTGAGGGATATATCAACATCCCGCGCGAGTATCTGGAAGCGCACGCGATCAGTCCTGAGGATGTGAGCAGTCCCCCTTTTCGAGCCTGGGTGCAGAGTCGGGTGGAACAGGCGCGGCAATATCTCTACGAGGGCAAGCGTTACTTGGATGAACTGGACGTTTTGCGCTGCAAAATTGCCGGATACTGGTACTGCGTCCGTTTTGAGACCGTCCTCGATGCCATAGAGCGCGACGGCTACATCCTGCGCGCTGTGTATAACGAACGGCGTAAACTCTCCACGTGGCTCAGAATGGTCTGGTGTGGTGTTTCTGTTGCCCTTCAACACGTCATTCGTCAGGTTCCAAACATTATTTTATGCAAGGAGGCGCAATCATGACTAACAAACGAACCAAGCGCGAGCCACGACCGTACGCCCTCAGTTGGATCAACCGCCTGAACACTTGGGTGGAGCAATTGTCCGGGCCAAGCTGGCTATATTATCTCGGACTTGGACTGGTTCTGTTTTTGGCCCAGGTTATTGTCCTGCGGGTGGAAGGAGCTTCCCTCGGCGTCACCTTGCCTATGCAGGGATTCATAGCCGGAGTGATCGCATTCATTTTGGCATTGTGCCATTATTTGGATGCACGGGCAAGCACCGCACTGGAGACCCTGCGCCCGGCCCTGAACACCAGCGAAAAAGAGTACGACGATTTGCATTACCGCCTCACCACGCTTCCGGCGCGCTCGACGGTGCTGCTAAGCTTGGTCGCATTCCTCACGCCTTTTCTGATTGAATCAATCGGGAATGAACCTTATCGTCTCGAAGCATTGGCCCCTTTTCCCATCTCGGCGAATCTCTTTCGTCTCTTGTACTTGATCTGCTGGGGGGTCTTTGGCACACTCTTTTACCACACAGTCCATCAATTGAGACTGATCAACCGCATCTATACCGAACACACGCGTATTAATCTCTTTCGTATGATGCCCCTGTACGCCTTTGCCAGTCTCACCGCGTTCACAGCCGGAAGCTTGACCGTGATTCCCTATGCCTTTTTTTACGTCAACCGCATCAGCTTTATGAACGATTCGGGTGCCCTAGTCACAGTGCTCGTCATCCAGTTTCTGGCAATCGTGGCCTTTGTCTGGCCGCAGTTGGGCATTCACCGTCTTCAGGATGCAGAGCATGCGCGTTTGCTGGATGAGATCAATCGGCGTTATGAAACAATCACCACCGAGTTGCATCGGCGAGTGGACGCGGGAGAGCTACAGAACATAGGTGATCTGAACACGGCCATGTCTAGCCTGGAGATGGAGCGGCAAACGCTGGCGCGTATCTCTACGTGGCCCTGGCAACCGGAAACGGTGCGTTGGCTGGTGACCGCGCTGGTGCTGCCGCTTGGATTGTGGCTTGTCCAATATTTCTTGCAGCGCGTGTTGGGGCCATAGGAGACGAGAATATGAAACGGGTCCATTCCGCCGACCTGATCAAGAGCGTAATGATCATATTCGTCATCCTCGGCCATCGGGTATTCTACGATTGGTCCGGTTATCAAAACCCTGCTGAGGGAGACGTCCCCGTATGGTTGATCGCGTTCGGGTTCTTTGCCGCGATGGGAAGCATATTCACCTATATCACCGGGTTGGTGACCTCGTTCTCGATCTACAATCGAGTGTCCCAAGGCCGAAACACCCCAATGCAGATCGTACTGGCATCCTTCGTCATGTTCCTGTGCCTGACTTTTATCAACTATTTTACCCTGTACTTTTTTGCAGGCGGGGTCTATATTAACGACGAGTATCGCTATGGCATATTGACCAAGCTCATCAAGTTCGGACAGGCACGGCCTCCGGGTTTGGAAATGGCATGCCTGTATGCTGGCATCCTGATGATACTTGGGGTGTGCGGCTTTGCCGTCACCACCGTTTGCGCACTGTTGTTCAAGGACAGCGGCATCGAACGGGTTCGTCGTAACAAAAGAGTTCTTTTTGGTCTGGGTATAGCGATCCTGGTGCTCGCTGCATTTCTGCCGTTTATCCTCGAACCAATGATGTTTGACGCATTCGATGGTCAGAATTATGTGTTGGCTTTTCTACTGGCAAACCTGGTCGCCTTTGACTTTCCAATTTTTCCCTTGCTCGGTTTTGCATTGATCGGTGCTGCCCTGGGGCTCTCGCTGGCATCTGGCGAGGACAGAAAAAAGATCAAGAAACAATGGTCGCTCTTTGCCGTGGGCGTCATTATCGTGGGCATAGTATTGGCCGTGACCTTTTTGCTGCAAGGCCAGTTGATTCTCAACTTTGCCAGATACGTCCATCTCGGCATCTATGTGATTCTCATACTGGTGCTATTGCATCAGGTTGATTTCAAGCCAGAGGCGCAAAAGGAGCATATCCTGGCAAGGTTTGTGTCGATTCGGCGATTTGGCAAAGTCACCCTGACGATCTTTATCGTTGAAACACCTCTGGCGATGATCTTGCACCTGATCCCAAATATCATATTCCCCGGTTGGGACTCGAATCTAGGGTTGGTGATGCTCTTTGCTCTCTTTAACCTGGCCCTGTGGTGGGTTGTTCTGAGATTGTGGGAGAAAAAGGGTTACAAAGGTTCGTTCGAGTGGATGATCGCCAAGATCATCAAGATGTTGTCGGGCAAGTCTTTGGACAAGATCAAGGCGTAATCTGGACTCTCGATATCGAATGAAATTCAAGCCCTGGACGTTGTACCAGGGCTTGAATTATTTGAGAGAATGAGGAAAAAATGGTAAAATCAGTTGGGTGTGTTTCAAATGGATTGGGGACCCTCCCGCAAGTTGATGTTTTGTTGCATGGGCCGCCCCCGGGGCGGTGGCTGTGAGCGATCTGTACCGGAAAGATCGTTAGAACTGAACAACCCTAGTTTTGTCACAGATTTACCCTGCAAAACCAAGTATTTTAGCACCAAAAATTGTAACCTGCGGGAGGGTTGTTCCCTTTTTCAATTGAAATGAAACATACCCAAATCAGTTTGTTTCCAAGTCCAACTCGCGCCAAACTAGAAATCTAGCAAGGAAAGATAAATGACCACACCGCTCCTGGCTACCAAACTCTATATCCCGTTCCCTCGTTCAGGACTGGTATCACGCCCGCGCTTGATCGACCAGTTGAACGCAGGCCTGGATCGCAAACTCACCCTCATCTCTGCTCCAGCCGGTTTTGGCAAAACTACCCTGCTGAGCGAATGGATCCACCGTAGGGGCGGGGTTACCCCGCCCCTACCCGCGCCCCCTCCCGTCGCCTGGGTCTCACTCGATAAAGGAGACAACGATCCCACACGCTTTTTGACATACTGTGTCGCTGCCCTGCAAACGGCACAAGCGGGCCTGGGCGGACCCGCACTGACCATGCTCCAATCCCCTCAACCGCCTCCTATCGAGGTAGTACTGACGGCCCTGATCAACGAAATCGCCGCCCTTGCCGGTAAAATCATCCTCGTTCTGGATGATTACCACGTGATCTCTAACCAGGCCATCCACGAGGGAGTCGCATTCTTGCTCGATCACCAGCCCCCACAATTGCACCTGACGCTCTCCACCCGTGCCGATCCCTCCTTACCGATTGGTAGACTGCGCGTCCGCAGCCAACTGACCGAACTGCGGGCTGACGATCTGCGTTTTACAGCGGACGAAGCGGCGGCTTTTATGAACGAGATGATGGGGCTAAATCTGCAGCCGGAAGACATCAAGGCCCTCGAAGCGCGCACCGAAGGCTGGATCGCAGGATTGCACCTGGCGGCTCTTTCTCTACAAGATCGCGCAGACGTACACGAGTTTATCACAGCCTTTGCTGGCAGCCATCATTATGTGCTCGAATACCTGACCGAAGAGGTGCTGAACCGCCAACCGGACCAAATTCGGCAATTCCTGTTGCAGACGTCTATTCTGGACCGATTGTGCGGATCGTTGTGTGATATGGTCACACAACAGAGCGGCGGCGATACCACACTGGCATATCTGCGACGGTCGAACCTGTTCGTCGTGCCGCTGGACGATGATTACCATTGGCATCGCTATCACCACTTGTTCGCTGATCTGTTGGGCAATTACTTGCGGAAGGAATTCGCCTCTGATCAGATTTCCGAGCTGCACCGCCGCGCCAGCCAGTGGCACGAGAAGAACGAACTGGCGGACGATGCCATAAAGTATGCGTTGAGGGCCGAGGATTTCGAGCGGGCCGCAGATCTGATCGAACGCGGCATCCCGACCAGCACGACGGACCTTCAAATGACCACCGGGCTGGCCTGGGTTCGCATGCTGCCCGATGACCTGGTGCGCAGCCGCCCCCTGCTATGCACTATCCAGGGGTCGAACGCATTCTTTACCGGCCAGATGGATGACGTGGAACCGTGGCTCCAGGCCGCCGAGTCCTCCATTCTAAACGCGGACAAGGTGTCCGTGGTCGAAAAAGAGTACGTGCTGGGCAACGTCGCCACAATACGAGCCCTCGCCGCCGACCGGAGCGGAGACGTGTCACGGGCCATCGAGCAAGCCCGGCTGGCGGACGCGATTCTGCCCCAGGACGACGTGATCGCTCGCAGTGTTATCCCGTACGTGCTCGGTCGAGCGTGCCGCGCCGAGGGCGATATGGCGAGCGCGGACCAAGCCTGTGATGATATGGTGCGTATTGGTCGGGCCGCCGGAAACATTCTGACCGTCGCGATGGGCTTGTGCGAGCAAGCGCTTTTGCGCAAGATACAAGGACGGTTGCGAGCCGCCGCCGCCCTCTACCAAGAAGCCCTGCAACTTGCCTCTGGGCGCAAAGACCAATCGCTCCCCCTGGCATCCCTCGTCGACGTCGGTTTGAGCGATCTGCTTTATGAGCAGAACGATCTGGATGCTGCCCGCCAGAGCGCACAGCGCGCGGTGGACAGCTTTGAGCAGATGGGGCTGTGGGGTATGCCGACCGACCTGGTCTTGGCATACACGACGCTGGCGCGTGTGCTCCAGGCGCAAGGGGATGTCGCGGGCGCGTCGGACGTGCTCCAAAGGGCCGAGCAGGCCAAACGACAGCGCAATGTGTTCCCCGAGTTCAGCAGCATGGTAGACACGTGCCGGATACGGCTGTGGCTTGCCCAAGTTGCCAATGACCCCAATCACCTGGCCGACGCCGTGCGCTGGGCCGAAAGCCAACCCACCGAAAGCGGCCCCCTGTTGACCCGCGAGCAAGAACGCATCGCGTTGGCGCGAGTCCGCATCGCTCAGGGCAAGCCAGACGAGGTACTGTCCTTGCTGGAACAACTCGCCAAGTCGGCGGAGGATGGCGGGCGGGGGGGCAGATTGATCGAAATTCTTGCGCTCCAGGCCATTGCTCTCCAAGCTCAAAATGACACAGACCGGGCGTTGGCAGTATTGGAAAAAAGTCTCGTCCTGGCCGAACCGGAAGGGTACGTGCGGATTTTCGTGGACGAGGGTGCACCGATGGGATCATTAATCTCGGCGTTGCGATCTCGGATCGAAAAACGGACGCGTCGGGCCGATAGCCCGGAATCACACAGGCTGTTGGTCTATGCCCATAAACTGTTGGTAAAATTTCCATCCACCAAAGATCGACCATCCCCAATCCAAAATTTGATCGATCCACTGACCGAGCGCGAGCTTCAAGTGTTGGAACTGATTTGTCAGGGGTGCTCGAACCGGGAAATCGCCGACACCCTGGTGGTTACCCTGAACACTGTGAAAAAACACACTGGCAACATCTATGGAAAATTGAGAGTGCGCAGTCGCACCCAAGCGATTGCACGTTCTCAAGAGTTGGGGATCGGCCCGTTTTCGTAACGCCCTCGTTTTCTAGCATCATAGGAAAGTATAAAAATGTAGTTACGGTCTCCATACCGCGCGCGCTATAGAAAGCGCGGCTACAGCTGCAAAACTTTCTAGTTACTACTTGTCCTCCGTTGTATTCTTCGATGGTATACTTTTGGCTACCATCCTAACCTATCCCGTTTTCCAAAACAGTATACTTTTGTGTGCCGACAAGCCGATGTTTATAGGCTATACTATAGCCGTAAAATGACAAAACGGTCAGATGTGTAAAAATTCGTATCATCTCAATATTCTGGGGGACTTTTGCCGTAGCCGCGATTTCCATATCGCGTTCCCCTGCGAGGTATGGAAACCTCGTCTACATTACCGTACTTTATTGAAAAGATACAAAAATTCTAGACTTTGGAGGTGCAAAATGAACACAGTTCGATGGATTATGGCTATTCTCACGGGATTGCTTTTGTTCTCTACCGTCGTATGCGGGCTCTGGATCCGCTACTCGGGAGAGGCGGATAATGGCAGCATTAGCTTTCATATGGTGATCGGCATCGCGACAGCCATCGCGACAGCCGTCACAATCGTGTTGAGCGTGATCAGGTAGCAAGTTATGACACAAACTAGGCGTTTTATTCTAGGTTCTCTGGGGGTTGCGGGGCTGGTACTATTGGGATGGATTTGCTTGAACGGGCAGCGCGAGATACGTGCCGCCCGTGAGCGCGTGCAGACCGGCGGCCGGATCGTCGAAACCGCCGCCGGTCCCATCGAATACGCCGCCAGCGGAGACGGCCTGCCGGTGCTGGTGGTACACGGGGCTGGTGGCGGCTACGATCAGGGCCTGCTGTTGGGAGAGATGATCGTGGGGGATACGTTCCGCCAGATCGCCCCATCCCGGTTCGGCTACCTGTCTACCCCGATTCCCGCCGATGCCTCCCCTGCCGCCCAGGCCGACGCGCACGCGGCTTTGCTGGACGAACTGGGTATCTCGCAGGTGGCTATCGTGGGAGTCTCGGCGGGAGGGCCTTCCGCGTTGCAGTTCGCCCTGCGCCATCCCGACCGGTGCGCGGCTCTGGTGATGGTATCGGCCATCAGCGACGCGCCCGAACTCCAGTCGTCCCCATCACCAGCGCCGGACGGTGTCTACAAGATGCTGTTCCAGTGGGATCCTGTTTATTGGTTGATGACCAAAGCCGCTTCGTCGGCCTTTTATTCGCTGTTCGGATTGTCTTTTGAGGTTCAAGCCCAACTTGCGTCAGAAGAAGAGCGATGGCTTGCTGACTTTTTGCAAGCCACGCTGCCCGTCAGTATGCGGGCCGATGGTATGTTCAACGACATGATCCCTCGCGCCCCTCAGGATCGCCGTTCTCTAGAACGCATCGTCGCTCCCACACTGGTGGTCCACACCATCGACGACACGCTGGTGCCGTTCCAGCAAGGTCAATTCACTGCCCAGAGCATTCCGGGCGCCCAACTCGTTGCGCTGCAGGACGGTGGTCATCTGCTGATGGGGCGCCACGCAGAAATCAAGGCGGCAGTGGAAACTTTTTTGAATCAATATTCTTGGTAAATGGAGGTACAAAATGATACAAACAATAATTGGGATTACTATTGCTGGAACTCTGTTTGTGGCTGCGTATTTGTTTCTGATCAAACCCCGACATCTGAGATGGGGCGCGACCGACGCCGAGGTCGTGCGCGCCATGCCCGGAGACGACGAGATAAAGAACCCAATGTTCACATTCACCCGCGCCATCACTATCCATGCCCCGTCCGCCGACGTCTGGCCCTGGCTGGTGCAGATGGGTTTCGAACGAGGCGGCATGTATGCCTACGATTGGGTCGACCGTTTTATGGGCATCCTCGACAAAACCAGCACACACCGGATCATCCCCGAACTTCAGCACCTGAAAGTCGGGGACATCATCCCGATGGGCTCTGGCCCAAGTTGGCCGGTCAAAGCAATCGAGCCTTATCATTCACTGCTGCTCGGTGCCGACGAATCCGACGTAGAGTTCACTTGGTCATACTTGCTGGATGCCCTCGATGAGGAGCAAACGCGCTTGGTATTGCGCGTTCGTCTCCGTCTCCGCCAGGCGATCACGTTCCAGTCGATTCCCTTGTTCATAATAATGGACCCGGGCGAATTTCTAATGACACGCCAGCACTTGCGGGGCATCAAACAACGGGCGGAGGGCTTGTTCGCACAACGGGAGCAACAAGAGATAGCTCTGGCGGTGCGATCTTGCAAATCGACAAGCTAATGATCGATTCTTGCCTTTTCATGTCTGGCATATATAATACCCCTTGGCTTTTACAGTCAAGGGGTATGGTATGGAACTGATAACTATTGACAAGGGATATATGCCCGGAAATCGAGTGGCGCTTTGGTACAACGCCCAAGAAACCTGTCGGCTCCAGTGGGGAGGGAGTGCGTTTTTGTCTCTCAATGTTCCATCTTGGCTTGATTATTCGCATGTGTATTCTATTTGCTCGGGAAGTTCCAGGCAAGCAGTCGTATTATGATCCAGATATGTCTGGTAAAAGTCGTTTGCATCAATATCGGGGTTCCAACCTCTTGTATCTAGTCCGGCATCTGCGACTTGAGATGGCGTCGCGAGGAACATAGACATACCAATCAAATCGTCTATCCTGGGACAGACAGAGACGGAGTCCTCTTCACGTTGCAAAACACCGCTATACGATGCCAGCACACCCAAATCGTCGTACATAATGCCCAACCGGTAGGTCTGGCCGCAATTGGGATGCTCATAGAATAGCCTTATTCTGGAAGGTGGGCCAAGACGAGTCATAATCGCGGCAAGGGTGTAGCGTTGCCAGTCTTGAGCCATATATTGGGAATAAGATGACCACCCAGGTGGTGTTGCCGAAACACTGATGTAGGAGACAACATCATCTTCAGTGCCCAAGCTATGCTCGACAAAGTAGTCGACGAGAGCAGATTCATACCTTTCAAATGTACCCACTTCATATTCAATTCCTAAAGATCGTTCATAAACTATTATCGGTTTCTCAAAAGAGAGAAACACGTTTTGTGCATCCTCCACCGATGTTGTACCAGGCGTGATGCCCCACCAGCAAGGCAACTCGCACCCTCCGTTCGTTTGCAGCATCTCGACGAGTTGAGCATCCTCCTCGGAAGTGAGCAAGGGGGGCAGAGTGTTTGGGCGCACAATCTTGACAAGATGCTTGTCTTCCAGGATACGGAGGCAGCCCGGAAATTCAGCCCCTGCGAAAGCCGAGTGGAAGTTCTCCAAAGACATTCCCTCTACCGCTTCTTCCAAGGTTTTCCAAGACCACCCCATAAAAGCGACACGCCGGAGCTCCATGGTGTCTGCAAACGGGTTACCCGGAGGGTGCAGCCACAACTCGATCTCGTTAACGCCACCTCCCTCAGGACAGATTGCGTATTGCGTGTCGCCGCCGAAGGCATAGCCATAGTAGCCCACTAAGATTCCCAACTCAGCGTATTCCAACCACAGATAATAGTAGCCAGGCGGCCCATGAGAGCCACTGCCACCTCCGTGCAAATATACTTGGGAAGGCACGCCATACGTGGAGAGCACACTGTCCAGGTTGAACCGTGCCATGTAGCCACTTGGGGAAGACTGGACAATTCCTTGGTCAGTGGATTCGTTGACAAAACTGCCCGTGACAAACACGTTCTGTACGAGATTGCCTTGTCCCCCGAATGACACCCAAATTCCTGCAGATTCCTCGGTCAGGTTTGCAGATTCAGTCGAATCGTCGCTTTTTCTGGTAACCATCGGGACACCCTGTGTCCGGAAGAAAGTGAGCATATCTTGCCAAGAGGTTTCTCCTGGCGTGATGCCCCACCAGCAAGGAAATTCGCATCCTTCATTAGTCTCTAACATTTTCTCAAAAAAAGCTTGCTGTTCATCAGGGTTGAGAGTAGGCACAGGTGTCCAAGTGGGAGTTGGAGTCCACGTAGGAGACGGGGTGCTGGTTGGTGAGGTCACAGGCTGGATCGTAGGAACAGGTTTCCAAGTAGGGGTTGGAGTCCGTGTAGGAAACAGAGTATTGGTAGGCGAGGCAACAGGCTGGGCAGTAGGCGGGACGACCGAAGCAGGTTGTGGCTCAGAAGCAGGTGACTGCTCAGAAGCAGGTGGTGGCTCAATCGTGGTCACGCAGCCAAGGAAGAAACAAATAGTTATCAGGCATGCACTGACCCACCCAAGATTTGATTTTCTCACTTTGCCCTCCCATCTCGTTCGATTGTTTTCAAGAGTATACATCTGATCAAGGGAAGGCACTCTATGGAAATCGAACGCCAGCTATGCGCTTGGTAGACGGAAACGCCCCGATATCAAAACGCCACAATAGCAAAAGGGACATCAGCAGTATGTTTGAACTCGTCTACAACCACAAACATCCTCATACACACAGACTCGCTTATTATATCGCTTTCTCAAATCTAGTCTAGCAGATTGTTCACTCGCCTGATGCTTTGTGTGATTCTCCTGTTGTCTACTAACATCTGGAACACACAATTAACTCTTGCCTTTTCATATCCAGTATATATAATCAGGACTTTCCCATTGACATAACATAGAGGGCCCTGTCGAGTTGGCAAGATAGGACAAGTGTGGCATCCTTGGAGAAATTACAACAACTCAGAAGGAGGATAAGATGTCCAGGGTTATGCAAACAGGGTCTGTACCGAATCATACACGACGAAAAGACGAAAGTCAAAAGCGCAAGCGCAAAGAGCGGAAAAAGCATTGGCGAGAAAAGCAAGAGATGAAA
>JAAEPW010000805.1 GCA_024232355.1 Chloroflexota bacterium
ATAGTAGATACAGCCGGCACCTCTTGCTCGCCATCCAGCATGAAAGTAACAACAGCCATGTCATCAGACACTATCTGGCCACGGAGTTCGCCGTCTGAAAAGGTCTCAGTATGCACGTTCACATACCATTCGCCTCCCAGCAAATCTTCAATCAGGTCTGCATCAACACTGGTTTCAGCTAGAGTGTAGGTGCCGTCGCCAGCGCTTTCAAAACCAAATGCCACATCGCCATTTCGGCCAATATCACCATCGTGGATGTGAACCGCCTGAACCCCTTCAACATTGCTCACGTCAACTGAGGCCCGAATTAGTCCGAGGGATTCGTCGAGCTCAATGGTGGCGGTGCCCATTTGCATCGACATGTTGGCAGGGACTTGCTGCTTACCACTCAGATCAATATCGAATGTTGCGCTTGCGCTGAAGGTGGGGGCAGGAGGTGGAGTGACCACTTCCTCTTTTTTATCATCGTCATGCATACAAGCAGCGAGGAATGCCGCGCACCCCACGACTGCA
>JAAEPW010000806.1 GCA_024232355.1 Chloroflexota bacterium
AGACTCGACCACCGCCACGCTTGGGCCTCTTCGACGATCTTGGCGCGCAACGGGTTGCGTTCCACATATCGCAGCACCGTCAAGAGATGATCGTCCTCCTGGATCGGGAACGACTTGAACCGGCCCTGGTACAACGGCCCGGTTCCTGACGTGCGATGCGCCGCGTGCCAACGCTGCGTGTGCGTGACCGTCAGCCAGCGCATGAACTCCGACAGGTCGTCGTCACCTTGCGGCCAAAGCACAAAATGTCAGTGATTGGACATGACACACCAGGCCAGAACGCGCATGGGCAACCGCTCTTTCGCCTGCCCGATCACCTCCTCAAAGGCCTCGAAGTCGCGCTGTTTGGCGAAAATCCGCGTCCGTCCCACCGCTCGGTTGAGCACATGGTACGCACATCCCCCGCTGGCTACTCGGATTCGTCGTGGCATGCCCGGAGATTATCATCTCCCGCCCGTACCGTCAACAAAAAAGACTCCCGACCCCTTTATTCGTCCTTATTCGTCCTACAGCTCTGCAAGTCGCCCTGTCTTTGAGAATCTTAGGTCCGTGGAGATGGCCTCAATCTCGTTTTCCCCTCGACACTTCATGTCATCGTATACTGCCGACGAAGAGGATGGCGCACCCAACAGCACGCCATAGAGCAGGTATTTCGCGTTAAGGCCGACTGCCGTGAACACTAGCAGGACGCAGACGGCAACGGTACAGGCAATTGCCCAAGAGCTTGTGCACGCCGTGGTTTAGCCCTTTTGGGTTCGTGGTGTATACTGTCTGCACGCAGTACATCTACCTTCTTGCGCGGCTTTTCGCCGGTTATTGGGTGCCGCCTTGCGTTCGCATGGTTTCATGTGGCAACCGAGGCGTGAGTGGGCCGCTTGGCAATTGCCGCAGTACTGACGGAAGTCCTTTTCTAGTAGGTAGGTGCAAGTGTGCCGGCAAGGCCAACGTGAGCGAGCCGCAGTTTGAATCTTCTTTTCCGCGGTCACCGACTGCAGTGCGGCACCTCTGTTGCGTAAGTGCACTCACTTCACGAGTCTATGACCCGGGGTTCGACACCCCAGGTAATGGTAGTTCAGGCACCTCGCCCCCGCCATGCGGGTTATTGCTTGACGGGTTGCGAACGCGAGCGAGCAAAGAAGCTCACGTATTTCGGTATTGAACACAGATAATGTATTGACAGGACGATGTGAACTGATACGCTCCGGTGTAGTGCAGACGGTCATACGTGGGAATCCGCGCGGCGTGTGAGCCCAGCGGCGGTTGCCTCAGCTAGACGCAAGGTGTCCGTCCGGTCAACGTGGCAGGCAGTACCACCTATAGAGAAGAGGGGTCGCGAATCGAAAACTGCAAGGCCTTCCTTTGCAGTATGTCGACAACCTGCTGACTAGAGCTACGAACGTGGTAAACTACCGTGCGATACGCGTGTGGGTATGATCACCCACCGCATTGCACAGAATGTACGGACGGGAGTGTATCACTGTAACAGAAGCGTCCGAGGAACTCATCATCTCCGTTCTGCTCGCTTCGCTCAAATCACTATTTGGTTTATTGGAGGATCGAAAATGACAAAGCTGAAGCTCTCGTATGCGGTGAGCATTGTAGTCGCCGTGGCAATCGCGGGCCAAGCGGGGCCTGACGCGAGGGATGAATCGCAGTTCGCGGAAAGAGGAGCATTGAACTGCAACACGACCAGTACTTCCACGCCGTCGTGCAGTGGATGTTCGGCGAAGTACACTCAGTATAACCTCGGTAATCCTGCAGATACGTACTGTGCAGCGGACACGACGGGAAAGCAGTGCCCAGCCTCTAGCGGATGCACGAAACAATACTGGAAGGTTCAGTGCTCTTCCGAATGTGACTGATCGTGAGTATGGAAACTTGCTCGGTGGTTGGCAGGAAACCGCAGCAAAGAAGAGCGTTCGCTCTCTCGCATCTGGCAGTTCCTCTGTGTCTTTCTGAGGCCACTACTGGATTGAACGTTTCGGTTCGCGAGCGGGAAATGGTACGTGGGGGCAAGAGATTGGATCGCTCCCGCAAAATGGTATTCCTTGACGTCAGTGGTTTCGCTGTCGTTCACGAAGGGGGTCGTCATGAAGTTGTTGTACCGTATCGGGACAATTGGGGCTGTGGCAATTGGGATGTTGATGGGGCCGGTTGCCAGCGATGAAGCGGAGCTGTTGACGAAGAAGGGCCGCCTCACCTGCAACACTACAGTCACCTCGTCTCCTCCGTGTAGCGGTTGCAGTTCTCGCTATTTCAAAGCCACGCTTGGGACCCCGGCAAGCAAGCACTGTGGTCACGACACCACTGTGACTCAATGTCCGAAAGCCGTGGGTTGCACGACGGAATATATGGGCACGCAGTGTGCGAGCGAATGTGATCCGTAGCCAGGCTGAGAGCGAGCCGACGCGGAGCGGCCTCGGAGGGCTGATCTCCCACAGACCATCGTGTTCGACTGCTATTCGGTAGAGGAGCAGCAGCGAAGCTCAACCTGGATAGACACTTCACTGGCAAGCGCAGATCGGTCGCCCCGGTTGCTCTTTGTGGGGACTTAATCCGTTCTTGGTATCTGGAACGGCGAGCGTCTGGGGGGCTGCTTCACTGACTCGCAGAGTCGATGGCGTGGGAGCGACTTGCTCCCGACGCGGGTTTGCCTATTGCGGACTAGTGGAATAGGAGGGAGTCAATGCATATGGGCCTGAAGTGCAGAATACTATGCATGCTGGTTCTCATCGCGTGGGCCGGTGAGCAAGGCCAATGTATGGCCCAAGACAAGCCACTTGAAGCAAGCACTCCCGATCCGCTGGCACTCCTTGACAAGTACGAGAAAACCCTCCTGCCGTATGAGGAGATTAGGGCTGAATGGAGGCTCAAGACCTACAGGTTAAGAGCAAACGAAAAGCCTGAGTTGGTTGGCGACGAGCAGAACCTGACGGTCCTTCGAAAGGGACGCGCTGCGAAAACTCTCGTTGAAACGATCAACGCTGATCGTTCGCAAGGAGTGATCGAGGAGATCAATCGAGAGGGCGAACACACTTTTGTACTTTTTCCTGACGGTGTGGCGAGCAGCATGCTCAAGGTGCCAGATGGTCTTTTTACGGAACGGCTGAGTGTTGTTGCATCAACTGCTGCGTTTGGCTTCATTCGTGGAAAGGAAGTCATTGCGTTTCTGCGAGAATCGGAGCTGTCGGCGGCGGCCGACACGCTGGAAGGGGATCCGGTTCATTTGGTACAGGGAGTTCTGAATGGAGTCGAGATCAAGCTGTGGCTGGATCCTTCATTGGATTACATAGCTAGAAGAATTCGCTTTCATGACCCGCAGGACCTTAGAACATCCCGAGAGTATGAAGTACAACGGTTCCGGGAGGAGGGGACGCATTTTGTCGCCCAGGAAGCTTCGGTCACCGATATCTTCTTCCCTCGACCGATCATGTCGCCCATGGTCGAAGAGGAAATGCGCGATGGAGAAGTCGCTCTGGTGCATAAGCCGGCAACAGATGAATCTGGTCGGCCAATCATCGCTTCCCAGGAAAGCTACTTGCGAGAGATTCATTTGGTGAGTGTTGATTTCGATCCGCAGCTTGTGGATGGCGACTTCCAATTATCACAGGCTCTTCCTAACGGGACGAAGATCGAAATGCAGGATGCTTGGCAGCTAGATTACATCTGGAAAGACGGCGAGATTGTTCCGGCGTTAGACAGAAACGCGTTGGCCTCGACTGAGGATGCCAGGTTCATCAGCGGGCGAGATTCGTCACGGTTGTGGATGGTATTGACTGGTGCGGCGCTCTTGTTGGCGGTACTAGGGTTCAAGCTCTACGATTGGCGTACGTCGAAGGCAAAGGACCCGGGGAGTTAGCAAAGAGCGACGATGGCCGGGAATACACCTCTTTTGAACGTTCTGCTAAGTATGTCGGTGACGATGTGGGGCAGTGTTTTCGCTTATGCGGAGGAACGCCCTGCGGATGAGATGCCGGTCGATCACGCAGAAGAGATTTCTAGTGACGATTCTCAGGCAGGGGAGCCCGCCTTGCGGGAGATGGTGAGCAGTGGACCGTATTGCGGGATCTACAGCCTACAGGCATGCCTCAACGCACTAGCAATCAGCGTCGATCCAAAAGATCTTGTCTCACCCGACTACATCGGGTCATCCGAGGGAAGTAGCGGAGCCGAACTCCTGGAGGCAGTGAAGGCGTGCGGTGCCCATGCAAGAGGATTCACCCAATTTGGTACGGCTGAGTTGAAACGCGCGGGCGGGCCGATGATTCTCCATCTACGGAGCAACTGGCAGGACCGCGGATACAATCATTGGGTCGCATTCTTGGGTGTTGACGGCGATCGAGTACGAATCTTGGATCTGCCGCATTCGATCGAGCTGGTGTCCTTTGCTGAAGTGCTGGCCAAGTGGGACGGAATGGCGTTGGCCGTGTCGGATTCTCCGATCGACTATACGATTCTCCATGAAGCCAGATTGGACTTCGTGATTCGGGTGACCGTATTGCTTAGTCTCGTTTACGTGCTCCGGCGTCTGTTTCAGAACAGGTGGCCGGAATCGCGTGACCTGGACAGGCGAAAGCGTCTGCCAAGGCTCGGTACGCAAATGGCCGTCTTACTCGGCTTGGCTGGCGTTTTTGGGATCGGATATCACGCACTTTCCGAGACGGGGTTCCTGAAGAATCCGAGCGCCGTGGCCGACGTGACTCGGCGCTACTGTTCGGTCAACGTTCCGGAGCGATCCCTTGCCGAAATGAGTCTGCTCATTGACCAGGGAGATTCCGTTATCATCGATGCACGTCGGGCTGTCGATTTTCGACATGGGGCTATTCCTGGAGCAATCAACGTTCCGGTTGATTCGAGTTTGGCTGAACGACGCCAGGCCTTAATTAACGTTACTCGCTCGTCGCCCATTATCGTGTACTGCCAGAGCGCCGGATGCCGCTACGCTGATGAAGTGGTCACTTTCTTGCGATTCAATGACTATACGAATCTAACCCTCTTCCGGGGCGGGTATCGGGAGTGGGCGAATCAGTCAGTGTCACATCTCACGGAGACATCACCCAAAGGGACGCCGTCAGGCACGACCAGTGGAGAGATCGAGTGACGAGAGATACCCGATACCGATTCGATTACCTCGATGCGCCTTTGTCGTGGGGGCTGGGCGTGATTTTTCTGGTTGCGGGCCTTCCGCACGCATCCAACCCCTATTTCTTTCTTGGTTCAATCTACGCCTATGACTTGGTTGGTCCCGGCGTCGCCCAAATCGTTGCCATGGTGTTGCCTTGGCTACAACTGATCTTAGCGGTCTGTCTTATCACGCGTATCTGGCTCGACGCTGCGCATCTGATTGCCTTGGGAATGCTCGGCTCTTTTGTGATCGTCCAGAGCCTCGCCTTCTACCGTGGACTCGACATTTCATGTGGTTGTTTTGGGCCGTGCCACGAGACACCGATCGGTCTGACGTCAATCTTGCCCGTTCTCACACTGTTTCTGCTCTGCCTTGTTCGCAGCAGCATGCGATGGCGTTCGTTAGGATTGGCATGACCCCTTAGAATGACCCAGCGCTCGCCAGTTGCAGTTTTCTACTATGGTGTAATGTGGATAGGCGTTCCCCGTTTCGGACCCTCGGGTTAGCTATTCTGTCGATTTGGCTGTGCCTCGCCGCGTGGTTGGCTGTCGCCACCGCTCCCGTTTGGCATGAGCCCGTTCACTTGGCCTCCGGGCTGAGGATCTGGTGTTCGGGGCGATTTGACTCATTCCAGGTCAACCCGCCTGCGGTTAGAATCGTGGCGGCACTTCCAGTCTTGATGACACACTCGAAGCCGGACCTAAGGAAATCGCAAGAGGACTTTCCGCGTGGTCGCGACGAATTCGTCATGGCTTGGGACTATGTGAAACAGAGCGGGCCTGACATTCGGAAGCAGGTCATCCTTGCCAGATTCGCTTGCCTCCCGTTCGTTGTCATCGGGGCCATTGCATCTTGGTGCTGGGCTGACGCGATGTTCGGCGCGCGGTCCGGTATCGTCGCTTTGCTGCTGTGGTGTTTTTCGCCTTATATTCTGGGCCATGGCACCCTAATCATAAGCGATGTGGCTTCCGGAGCTGTCGCAGTCACGGCGCTTTGGCTTTTCTGGCGATGGCTGAAACGGCCGCGGACATGGGAGGCACTCTTCGCGGGGCTGGCGATCGGCCTGGCCGCGTCGTGCAAGTTCACGATTCTGATCCTCTACCCATTGCTTCCTATTCTATGGCTCTTGCACCGATGGGCAGAGCGGGGCAAGTGGAGGCGGTGCGACTGGCTGCGGCAAGGGGGGATGCTGATGCTGATTCTCTGCACCGCTCTTTACGTCATCAATTGTGCGTATCTGTTTGAGGGATCATTTGTGCCGCTTGAGACACTCCGGTTCCACTCGGCGATGGGTACAGGGCGTGACTCACTGTACGGCACATCTATGGTGGAGGGAAATCGGTTCTCCGAGACATGGATTGGCAAGTTGCCAGTACCGTTACCGGCGAGAATGGTCGAAGGCATCGACATACAGCGATGTGATTTTGAGCAAGGTCTGCCATCGTATCTCCGCGGCCAGTGGGCGGAGCACGGTTGGTGGTATTACTATCTCTATGCCCTTGCAGTGAAGGTGCCGCTGGGGACGTGGTGCCTGGCCATCCTGGCCGTGGCGTCCACGGCTGGCTTTGGACGCGGCTATTCGGTTTCGTGGCATGACGAGATGGTTGTGCTGGTCCCGGGACTTGTCATCTTCATCTTCGTCAGTAGCCAGACCGGCTTCTCCGTGCATTCACGCTACATTCTCCCAGCGCTGCCGTTCCTCTCTATCTGGATCAGCAAGGTCGGTAGAGCGTCTGCAATTGAGGTCCAGAAAGACCATCCTCGGTCGACAAAGTACGTTCGAGTGATGACCGTCATTATGCTCGGCTGGACGATAGCCAGCAGCCTGTGGGCCTATCCGCACAGCCTGTCGTACTTCAATGAGTTGGCCGTCATGATACGGACGCCCCATGATGCAGACTATCCGACGCCGATCCCCTCGTCAGCTGCTGAAAACAAGACTGCATGGCAGAAAAACCAATCCGCCCTGGACGCTTGGCCACATAGTGGGCCGCGGCACTTGCTCGACTCTAACATCGACTGGGGGCAGGACCTGTTCTACTTCGAACGCTGGTGCGCGAAGCATCCCAAGGCGCGTCCGATGCGGGTCGCGTATTGGGGCACCTATCCGCTGGAGTTGACGTCGATCAACTCGGCCGGCGAGCCACCGATCGGTCCGAATGCAGCCTCTCTTGAGAAGAACGATTCACGCGAAGCCTTCGGCCCACTGCACGGTTGGTACGCACTAAGTGTCAACGAGATCTATGCTCGCCACAAAAGGTATCGCCACTTCCTTTTCTTTGAGCCCGTTGCCACCGCCGGGTACTCCATCTACATCTATCACGTCACTCTCGAAGACGCCAACCGCGTGCGCTGCGAGTTGGGATTGCCCGAGTTATCGGAGGATTGGGAGCCGGGCGGGAACGCGCACCGCCGTGAGGGAGGCGATTCAGATATGAAGCTTCTGGCAGAATAGATGCTGTCCCCTGGACGCACGCAGGGTAGCTATGTCGATATCCATACGATCTTCCAGGCATGACCACTTCCTAGGGCACACGACCTGCCTGGAGTGTTGACACAGCGGCTGTTCGTGGACACACTCAGTTGGCACGTGATCGAGACGAATAAAGGGGTCGGGAGTCTTTGTTTTCGACCGCAACGGTCGCGTCTTGGACTACACCTTCGATTCTCTCTCGCGTCAGACGACCGAGAAGTGGTGTCATAACCTCACCGACGTCGAAGGCAGCCTTCCCGTCCCGCAACCTCAAGTGGGGCGGGCGGCCCTGCTCGACCGCAGGGGGTAAGCACGGTGTGTCACTGCTTGCTTGTTAGCAGTGAACATCGCAATAGCAGATCCTACTTCCGTACGCACAGCACCATCACCTACGCTCCCATCAACACCCCCATTCCTCTACCAGTAACTCCCCTGCCTCATCTTCGTGTCATTCATCCGCCTCTTTCCCACCCTTCGCCGAAACCTTGAAAGTCACCGACCCCCGCACTCAACCTCCTCGGCATGGGGCCGGGTGGCCGCGGGTGAT
>JAAEPW010000807.1 GCA_024232355.1 Chloroflexota bacterium
GACCATTGCAGAAGGCCATCGTGTTGAAATAGCCTTCGATCGACTTGATCCTGGAGCCATCAAAGTTGAGGATGGGGTGTGGCAGGTCATGCATGACATTGTTCGGAAAGTTCACATCGAAAATTGAGCGCGTGACGACTGTGAAGTGCGACCTCGAATCAACCTCAGCTCTCAGCAAAAACCTGTCCCCGAATCCCTGACGCTCCAATTCCACTGTGCCCAAAACGGAACTACTCGAGCTTGGCGACTGCGGGCCCACTGTTCTGATGTCGTTGGCGTGGTGGTTCGACAGATGGCGGCGCCTATTAGAAACGAAGGTCCCTCCCTGTTGATCACTGCTTTCGCCCGATGATGACGGCTCAGACCTTGACCGGCAGTATGCCCTGTAGTGACCCGTGCGGTGGCACAAACCACATTGAGCTTGCTTTGCGGGACAATTGGGCGCGTAAATGTGGTGCCCCGCTTTTCCACAGCCGAAGCAACAAAAGGCTGCAACAGGCTGCTGA
>JAAEPW010000808.1 GCA_024232355.1 Chloroflexota bacterium
AGAAAGACCAAAAACACCATGTTCACCGAAAAGTTTGAGGATGAGAAAGGATTCGCCCGTAAAGGTGGCACTGGAAATGCCATAACTGTGTTTGAATTTGATGAATTTTTTTGCAAGACAAATATCTTTAATTTTCATGTAACCTCCAATGACACATAGTCCCCCGCTTGAGTGTTGATGCTAAGAACCGTCTACAATCTCACCGCAAAGGCGCACACTTGCCGTCCCAAAGGGACACCTGTGGTGTGGCCGTCAGTGCCACACCGTCCCAGCATCGTCCCAATGTCCTTATGGGATGTCCCTGTGGGAGGGAAGAACGCAAAGAGTCTATGCCAAAACTTGGCGTCCTTGGCGTCTTGCGGTGAAAACGGTTACATCAATTATGTTCGCCCGACACACTCGGTGCTCTCTGGAAAATCTGCGACTGCGTTGATCAGGTTCTCCATCGTGCCGCCGTGCTCTTGGACATAAGCCTCTGCTCCGTCTATCGTGCCAATGCCCGCTTTGACGACGTTGCGATTCAGTTCGGGCGAGTAGGGCTCAAAGCTAGCGGCCATGTCCCCGCTCTTGGGGATGTTGATATCCAGCATCATGGCCGGCGTATCGCACGCAAAGTCAAAAGCGTGCATATCAAAAGACTTGCGCTCCCGCGCCGCTTTGGTGTGCCAATAGACCCGCTGCTCCACCACATCGATGACATAAGACCACAGGGTAAAAGTGCCAGATTCGTCGTCACCGCGCTCCAGATTCTTGAGGATGGCAAAGGCATCATCCACCGAGGGTGATGCCGGTGCGTTCTGGAGTAGGTGGGCGGCATGGACAAACCGTTCCGTCTCCATGTCGCCCAGGTCCACCGGCGTCTGCCCACCAAAGCCCGCATAGTTGGCCAGGTTTTCCATCTCTTGAGGATAGAGGCTGTTACACAGCGCCGGAACCGGCATAGACTCGCCACTATAGACGTTGGGCTGGCCGTCGATGAATTGGATAGCGGCCGCGTGTCCCGCTTTGTCACACAGAAAATAGTGCCACGGCCAGCCATCGATAATGACCTGCGACAAATTCTCCAACACCTGCGCCACGGTCTCATAGTTGTCCAGCAAATAATGCATCCACTGCTCCATAAACATGCGCGGCAGGGCATCATCTTGCGGATAAACTGTCTCACCCAACGACATCTCTTGCACATAGAGACCGGCCTCATTAATGCCGCCATCAGTAAACTCTCTTCCCCAAGAGTTAAACGTGACAGAGCCGTGGCTAGAAGTCCAGTGGATGGTGGGCGAAGGCGGTTTTTTCCCCGTGATGATTTCATAAAAGCTGATGTTGCGCTTGCGCACGCCGCGCTTGTTGACACAGATAACGCCGGGCAGCGGAATCCCGCCGCGATCGTCGAGATTGTGCCCGATCAGAAAGGCATTTTCGTCCCGCAGCATAAAGGTCGAGCAGGAATAGCTTTTTCCGGCAG
>JAAEPW010000809.1 GCA_024232355.1 Chloroflexota bacterium
CCAACAAGACCCAGACGCCTACAACACTGCCATCGACTGGCGGCAGCCGGTCATTGATTGGATCACGTCTCTCGGCACATCGCCCGACGATCCGCTGGATACATACCTGGACATGGTCGCCAGGTAGATCAAGGAGGCACAAAGTTAGAATGCGCCCGTCATACGATAGGCAGACAAAGACAAAGGGACGGTTCTTATGAAAAGGTTAGTATTGGTTGCGGCTGTGATGGCGCCCATTGCGATCGTTGTGTTGCTCCTCTATAGTGGCAGTGGGGCGGCGGCAGACATTGCAGCAAAAGATGACTCTCCTCGCTTCTCCTCTGCGTTCAGGGTGACGGGGACGTTGACCCTGCCACACAAGATTTATCTGCCCTTGGAGAGTAAAAGCTTTCCGTCGCCCATCCAGGTCCCGCAGGGCAAGTATCTGTTGGTTGAATACTGGACGCATCGCGTGCTGGGCGTGCATTGTCATGGGCTCTGCATTGATTTTCCCACCTATTATTTCGATGTGCAAAGCGGCGAGCTGGACATTTATACCATTGGTACGCCAGGCCCCGGTCTGGTGCTGGGCGACGACGACATAGGCTATGCTGGCATCGGCTTGAGCATAAGCGGCACGGGTTGTGGCGTGAACAGCTACTTGACCAAAATTTCAAGCTGTCCATTTTCCCGGGGCAACATCACGCTGTATGACGTGGACGAGGCTGGAACCACGAGCCTGGGCCGCGAGGGCCGCATAATCGTCTTGAAAGCGGGCGAAACCTGGCTCAAGGAAGAAGTCGAGACCTGGGAGTCGAACCATCCCCAGTGCGTCATCACCAACACGCATCGTATCACCAACCATGCTTTTCAAGATCGAGACAAGATCACTTTTGCGCCATAGATGCAAACGAGCCCACCCTTGCAAAGGTGAGTAGCGCC
>JAAEPW010000810.1 GCA_024232355.1 Chloroflexota bacterium
CGAGTAAATTTTAGCGATATAGCCAACAGTGTGGGTGATGCCAGGATCAGTACACAAATCTTGAAAAAAGTTGACGTTTTACCATTTTTGATCGTTTTTCTGACATCTGGACCAACTTTTCCAAGTTGCTGGCAGGTATACAGTTTGGCGTCCCCAGGGACGGATTGGCTCTCCTAGCGACTTTTGCGGTATTGCAAAAAAACTATTCCGAGACTGACGAAAGCGGGCAATTCTGGCGTTCAACGATGCTCGGTGTGGATACCCGACTGCGAGTTGCACGGGGAATCGCCAAAATCGAGACCCTAGCAACATTGGAGGCGTTCCAGATCCTGAAAAGGCGTGGACATCCAGATGCACCTCCTCCAACGATCTCAGATGGTTGGGGAGGGATTGATAATGCAATGATCGAAGTGTATGGTCAGGTACCTGAATATCAAGGAGTCGGTCGACCACTCACACAGAAACAACCTCAGCCGGGATGGCAGTATGTGCAGATGGTCAAACAACGCAAAAACGGACGTGTCGTAGACATCAAACTACGAGTGATTTTCGGTTAACACACAAGACCTTGGCCTTTTCCAAGGATTTGGGCATGTATCGTGCTTCCGCTGCTTGGGAAGATCTGGCTTACAACCTGGCACGTCCTCTCAAAACCTTGCGTCTTGAGATTTTCGGCACCCCCAAACTCAAGTGGAAGCAACGTTCTCCTGTCATGGCGGCTGGACTGACCGATCATATTTGGACTGTTAAAGAGCTATTGAAGACTATCGCTCCCCCACGCCATAACAACACTTGACAGGGGGATTATCAAAATTCGGGAGATTTGGAAAAGGGAGTAGTATTGGTCAGCACGATTTGGAATGCTAAGCAAACTGATAGGACGACTCGCTACCAGACATTTTTCAAGAATCTCTGTAATCATTAATGTGGAAAAAAGTGTCTGGTAGTAAACATCATGGCGTATAACGCACCCGACAGCCTGGTTGTATATTCGTGTAAACAATTTCGACCTTTCTGTCAACGTGCGATAGTAAAACGGTAACATCTGTCACTAGACCAAAGCTATGTTTTGTGCGATAATGTGCTTCATCAAATCCTAAAGGGGTGTGAAATCAACGTATGACAGAAGCAACTGTTGTAAAACAAGAGAAGCAAACCCGGCCCAAGCGGAGGCGGCAACGTGGTCACGTGACCGTTTATCCCAATTGGTGCAAGGGTTGTGACCTGTGCATCGAGTTCTGCCCGACCGGAGTGTTGGCCGAGGGACCTGATGATCGGGTCATCGTGGTTCATCCGGAAAAGTGCACGGCTTGCCGTTGGTGTGAACTGCACTGCCCAGACTTTGCTATCTTTGTGACAAAAATTGAGCCAGATGACGGGCCGGAGGAAGTGAAATGACCAAGAAACCAACCGCAACCCTGATGCAAGGCGATCAAGCTTGTGCCGAAGGCGCGATTGCCGCCGGATGCTGTTTTTTCGCCGGCTACCCCATCACCCCGGCCACTGAGATCGCTGAAGTCCTGTCTCACCGCTTGCCCCAGGTGGGCGGCAAGTTTATTCAGATGGAAGATGAGATTGGCTCTATGGCCGCCGTCATTGGCGGATCAGTGGGTGGGGCCAAGTCTATGACGGCTACCTCTGGTCCTGGCCTGAGTTTGATGCAAGAGAACATTGGCTACGCGGCAATGGCAGAGATACCGTGTGTCATCGCGAACGTGCAGCGACTGGGACCTTCGACCGGTCGCCCCACCAGCCCCGGTCAGGGAGAGGTGATGCAGGCTCGTTGGGGCACCCACGGCGACCATCCTATCATCGCCCTCTCACCGGCGTCTGTCCGCGAGACCTTTGACTTGACGGTAAAAGCCTTTAACTTTTCAGAACGGTATCGTACGCCTGTCATTTTGCTGATGGACGAAGTGATCGGCCACATGCGGGAGCGCGTCGAGCTGCCCGATTACGATACCATCGAACGAGTAGAACGACCAAAAACGACGGTGCCGCCCGAGTGGTACAAGCCCTACGAGAACTTTCCCGCTGACGTGCCGCCGATGGTGCCGTTTGGCGAGGGATACCGCTACCACATCACCGGCCTGCACCACGACGAGCGCGGCTACCCGACCAACCAGGTAAGTGAGATTCAGCCCTGGCTGGCAAGAGTTTTCCGCAAGATCGACAGCAGCCTTTCGGACATTTTGCTTTATGACGAAGATGGTGTCGAGGATGCCGAGACGTTGGTCATCGCTTACGGCGTGATGGCCCGCTCTGCCCGTTCTGCCGTCGAAATGGCGCGGGCGCGTGGGCGCAAGGTCGGCTTTCTCCGGCTTCAGACTATTTGGCCCTTTGCAGAAGAGGTTGTCGAGCACGCGGCAGACCGGCTGCACCGCATCGTGGTGCCGGAGCTGAATTTGGGGCAACTTGCGCTAGAGGTGGAACGCGTGGCAGGGCGACACAAGGTGCGTCGGGTTGCTCGGGCCGATGGAGAGATGATTAAACCAGTCGAGATACTGGCTGCTATTGAGGAGCTAAAGTGGACAAGATGAAAAAACAACAATCCTCTGACAAACCCAGAACACCACCCGAGTCCCGATTACACGAGAGTTATCTGCGTCACAGCAAGAGATTCCCCAACGTCTGGTGTGCCGGTTGTGGGATCGGTATTGTCTTGGGAGCCATCATCCGGGCGGTGGACGAGTTACAACTGAACAAGAGCGATGTGGCATTGATCTCGGGTATCGGATGCACGGGACGGATGCCGGTCTATGTGGATTTCAACACAATGCACACGACCCACGGGCGGGCGTTGGCCTTTGCCACCGGACTCAAGATGGTGCGCCCAGAGATGAAGGTCATCGCCGTGATGGGCGACGGTGACGCCTTGGCTATCGGCGGTAACCACTTTATCCACGCTGCCCGCCGAAACATTGGATTGACCGCCATCATAGTCAACAACTTGACTTATGGGATGACGGGCGGCCAATACTCGCCGACCACCCCTATCGACGCGCGGGCAGCGACTGCTCCATATGGTCACATCGAGCAGCCCTTTCCCATCACTGATTTGGCGATAGCGTCGGGAGCAGCTCTTGTTACTCGCAGCACGGTCTTTCATGTGCAAGAATTGGAAAAACAAATTACTCGAGCCATCGCCAAAGATGGGTTCTCTGTCGTCGAAGCAGTGAGCTATTGCCACACGACGTTGGGCCGCATCAATCGCTGGGGCACTGCGTCCAATATGATGCGCCGGCTCAAGGAGCAGAGCATACCACTCAAGAGAGCTGAAACAATGAGTGACGAGGAAAAGCAGGGCAAGATCGTCCGCGGCGTGTTCGTGGACCGCGATATACCAGAATACACCAAGCTCTATGATCAGATCATCGAGCGCGCACAAGCGGAGGTGGCCTGATGGCAAAGCAGTATGAAGTGCGATTAGCCGGTACCGGCGGCCAGGGAGCTATTCTGGCCGGCATCTTATTGGCCGAAGCGGCGATTCGAGATGGCAAGAATGTCACTCAGACCCAATCGTATGGACCAGAAGCGCGGGGTGGGGCCAGCCGGTCAGAGGTGGTGATCTCTAACGAAAAAATTCACTATCCCAAGGTAATCCATGCGCACATCACGCTCTGTATGAGCCAGGAGGCGTGTGACCGGTACGGCTCTCAGATGCACCCGAACGGGTTGTTGATTCTGGACGCAGACAACGTCACCCGCGCTCCCACGACGCGCGCCGTACGCGTGCCGATGGCTACCTTGGCCCAGGAAGTAGCAGGCCGGGAGATCGTTGCCAACGTGGTTGGCCTGGGCGTGTTGGTTGGACTGACCGGGCTTGTATCGCGGAAAGCAATAGAAGCAGCGATACGAGATCGCGTCCCTCGCGGAACGGAAAAGATCAATCTAAAGGCACTGGCAGCGGGCTTTGACGCAGCCGAGCGTGCCCGGGACGGATAGTAGACTCTGTAAATCCAATTTAACCTGTACATCTAGGAAATAGGACACAGATACACAGATTCTTGCTCAAGATTGCGTCAAGTGCATATCTCGGCAAATAATAGCCCAGCAAAAGTACAAAAACAAAGAAATATCTGTGCGATCTGTGTCCTAAAAAGTGTCCAGTAGTGAAAGGCGGAGCAGGAACGGATGACGAGAGAAAAAGATAAAGCTCTAGTCTTGCATCTGCTGGGCGAACCACAACTTTTCTACAACGAGTCATCGTTGGCCGAGCTCTTGGCCAAAAAAGAGCAAGCGCTCCTCATTTACGTGGCTTGTCAGACTGAGCAACGGTTCTCTCGTGAACACCTGGCTACACTCCTGTGGGGGGAAACTTCTCAATCTCAAGCGCGTTACAACCTTCGTCGGGCACTGTGGAATTTGCGTCGCGTTTTAGACCAGGTCGGTCTCCCTCCAGAATCTTGTCTGGTCGCCGAAGGCTCCTGGGTCTACATCCCGCCTACTGCTCCTTGCTGGGTAGACGTTTGTGATTTTGAACAAGTGCTCCAGGCATGTTTCCAGGATCCACAATCCCATTTTTCGCCCGCCTCTGAGGGCATCCGCCGGATTCGTAAAGCTCTTGATCTCTACCAGGGAGACTTTATGGCCGGATTCTCTGTTCTCCGCGCGCCCAACTTTGAGGAATGGCTCACCTTGGAGCGGGAACGTCTCTTTTTGCTCCTCCTCCGCGCGTTGACCAGTCTCATCCAGGGTTTTATCGCTCGAGGAGAGCGGAACGAGGCCATTGCTGCTTGCCAACGATTGCTTGTTCTCGATCCTCTTCAGGAGGACATCCACCGGCTTTTGATGCGCCTCTATTGGGAAACTGGGCAGCGGCCTCAAGCACTCCGCCAGTACAACACGTATCAAGAACTCTTACAACGGGAACTGGGCATCGAGCCGCTGGAAGAAACCCGGGATTTGTACCAGCGGATTCTTCAGCGAGAGACGTCTCCCATATCCACGTCCTCTTCTCTCGTGCTGACCTCTCGGCTAACTCCACCTACTCCACCCCCCGAAGCTCTTCCTCGCTCTCGTCTTTTTTCTCTGCTCGACCGCGGTCTTGCTATCCGACTTACACTTCTTTCCGCCCCTCCTGGATATGGCAAGACAACTCTCTTGGCTCAGTGGCTGGCCGACCGTTCACAGAACGACGAACCGCCGGGTCTATCGTTCGCTTGGTATAAAGTAGATGAAGCGGACAATACCCCGTTCACTTTTGTTGAAGGTCTGATGGCCGCCATCGCTCAAGCGCACCCTGCTATGGAACAGGCTCTGCAAGACCGTCCCCCCGATCCAATAAACTTGCAAGGAGATCCACGACGGGCCGTGAGATTCTTGTTGAGCACGTTAGCCTCCCTCAAACAGGTGCCTTTTGTGATCGTCCTTGATGACCTGGAACATCTCGTCCATCCAGATAGTAAAAAAGTGCTTCAATACTTGGTAGAACACTTGCCTGTCAACGGGCATCTCTATTTGTTAACACGGGTGGATCCCGATCTTCCTTTACCCCGTCTGCGTGTGCGCGGTCAATTGCTGGAGCTACGATCTATCGAACTCAGGTTTACGGATGAGGAGGTCGCAGCGTTTCTAAAGCACTCTCCCGCTCTGAACCTCAGTCCAGCCGAGATCGCCGAGTTGACTACTCGTGCTGAGGGATGGATAGCCCCCATGTGGCTGGCTGCTAATGCGCTCAGTCGTTTCACCAACCGTCTGGATGATGTTTGGGGAGGACTCTTTGCCTACATACGAGACGAGATACTGGCTCCCCAATCCCCAGAAATGCGCGCGTTTCTCTTACGCAGTGCCGTCCTGGACCAGCTAAGCCCCAGCCTATGTCAGGCTATCTTGGACATCCCCAGTGTTGAATGGGCCAAAAACCCGGCCCAATGGCTGGCCGAGTTGGAACGGCGCAACCTGTTCCTCCGGCGCGTCACGCGACAGGCTTCGGTCTTTCCTTTTGGAGATAATGAGGCAGGTACAGAGCCGCAGTATGCCTACCATCCCCTCTTTTTGGCCTTTTTGCGCGCGGAACTCGCCTATCATCTTTCCAACACAGAGATTGAGGATCTGCACCGGCGAGCGGCCCAAGTTTGGGAACAACAGAACAATCTGGAATCCGCCCTTTTTCACTATCAAAAGATCGGAGACGAGTCAGGAGTTGCCCGTTTACTCGAACAAATTGCCCCCACCTATCTGCAACAAGGTCGTCTGGAACCGCTATCTCGTTGGCTGGATCAGTTGGAGCCAGCTGTTCGTGACCAGCACCCACGTCTCACGCTGAACGCTGGACGGCTTCGCCAAGCAGAAGGCCGGGGAAGCGAGGCACGCAGACTCTATCAACGGGCAGTGGCGGGCTTTGAGGCTCAACAAGATAATGTCTCTCGGGGTGACAGTCTGCTTGCTTTGGCTGAATTGGCACTTTTCCACGGACGGTACACCGAAGGAATCGATTTGGCTCAACAGGCGTTGGTTTGCTGGGATGAGCAAGAGACGCTGCGTTGGGCAGCTGGCCTTTGTCTTATCGGACAATTGGAAGCTTTGCAGGGAAACCCTTCAAATGCTGAATTCACACTGAAACGGGCCAGACAACTGATTGCCAGTCGTAGCCATCCACTGCACGCTTTCCGGGTATTGCGCGCCCAGGCGTGGGTCGCCTATTTGCAGGGAGCCTATCATCGGGCAATAGCCCTGAATCGTCTGGCCGAACAGGAGGCTGGGCGCGATGTGTCTTCAGAGATCGTCGTGTCCTTTTATAACCCCATGCCCGCCATTCTGCGAGAATGGGGAGAGGGTGAGGTGTCGTGGGAGGTAACACATCGACGATTAAAAGCGGCACATCAAATCCAGGATCACCTGATGCTCTCCCACGCCCACATTGATCTGGGCAACCTTCACCTGGACCGAGGTGATTTCGACGAGGCAGAGAACGCCTTTCGCCAGGCAATCGCCGAGACCAAAGCGATTGGCGAGGATGGACTGTACCGACTATGCGGAGAAGCCTACTTGGCGTACACTTGTCTTCTCCAGGGCCACACGACACAAGCTGCCCAAATGACCAAGGATGCGCTGCACCGTTGTCAGGCCCGTGACGCAGATCTCTTGGAACTGACTATTGCCCAAACAGTGATGGCTTTGGCCCATGTTGGTGCCCATTGTAACCTCTCTGAGGATTACCAGAGGATGTTGAGCCAAGCATACCATACCTTTGAGCGGTTGGGAGTGAACTATGGTACATTTGTATCGGCAGTATTGATCGGCTTGTCTTGTTTGAACACAGCTCTAACAAAAAATTCGGATCAGCAACAACAAGCGCGCCGCTATACGGCCAAGGCTCTTGCTCTAGCTGCCGCCGAAGGCTACATTCAGACCATCGTCACTGCCCGTCAAATCACGCTGCCCCTGCTGCTCTTTGCACTGCGTGAGGGAATAGAGTCTCGCTTTGTCAGTCAATTATTGGCTCAGATGGGACCTGATTCGTTGGCGGGCGTCGTAGAGAGCGCTCAGGATGCTGATCCTGCTATCCGAGAAAGAACGTCCAATGTGTTAGAGGTGATCGCCACCCGGAACAAGACCACTGATCAAAATAGTGTTTTAGAAACCGTCTTTGCCGCGCTGGAACAACTAGCCCAAGACCCTGATCCCCAAGTGCGTGCGGCGGCAGCACAGGCCCTGCAAGCGATTAACCGCCAGAGTCAAGAAAAGACCCAGGCTAATTTGGACAAGTAAATTTGTAAAGTCAAATGGCCTGTGTTATAATTTCCCCTCTTACAAACAACTATGCTGGGTTTCCTCCCAAGCTCTTGAGAGACAGAAACAGGCACTGAAAGGAATAACATGCTCGATATTGTACTCATTCGCGAACAGCCCGATTTGGTCAAAACTGTTTTACAGAATAGAAATCAAGACCCAGCGCAGGTAGATGGTATCCTGGGACTGGATGCACAACGGCGCGAATTGCTTCAAGAGGTTGAGGCGCTTAGGTCTGAACGTAATCGTGTCTCTAAAGAAATCAGTCGGATGAAAGACAAGACTGAACGGGAACCCCTCATCGCTGAGATGCGACAGGTCGGAGGGCGCATCAGTGAGATTGAAGATCAGTTGCGACAGGTCGAACCAGACCTCAAGATGGCAATGTCACAAATACCAGCTTTGTCGCACCAAAGTGTGCCCATCGGTCCTGACGAGACACACAACCCCCTGGTGCGCCAGTTTGGCGAGCCGCCAGTGCTTGACTTTGAGCCTGTGCCGCACTGGGATCTGGGCCCTGAATTGGGTATTCTCGACTTTGAACAAGGGGTAAAGCTCTCTGGTAGTCGTTTTTACATCTTGCGTGGGGCAGGTGCGCGGTTGCAACGGGCACTTATTGCTTGGATGTTGGATGTGCATACCAGGGAACACGGCTATACCGAGATATATCCACCTTACGTTGTCAAGAAAGAGAGCATGTGGAACGCGGGAGAACTTCCCAAGTTCATTGACAAAATTTACCACGATGTTGAAGATGATCTCTGGCTTGTTCCGACGGCCGAAGTCCCATTGACGAGTTTGCATCAAGGTGAGATTCTCGATAGCCAACACCTGCCGCTGCGTTACGTAGCCCATACCCCTTGCTTCCGCCGTGAAAAGATGAGCGCTGGGAGGGATGTCCGCGGCATCAAGCGCGGACACCAGTTCGACAAAGTGGAAATGTACAAACTGACCAGCCCAGAGACCAGTTACGACGAGTTGGAGAAAATGCTCGACGATGCATTGGACATATGCCGCCGTCTAGACATTGCCCATCGTGTATTGGAGCTTTGTACAGGTGATTTGGGGTTTCACGCAACCAAAACCTACGACATCGAGTTGTGGTCACCGGGATGCGGGGAGTGGTTAGAAGTAAGCAGCATCAGCAATTGCGAGACCTTTCAGGCTCGGCGGGCCAATATTCGGTGCCGCCAACTAGAACGGGGGGCAAAGCCGCGTTTTCTCCATACCCTGAATGGCTCTGGATTGGCATTGCCCCGAGTGATGATTGCGGTTATGGAAAATTACCAGCAGGCGGATGGCAGTATCGTGGTGCCAGAGGTGCTTCGGCCCTGGATGGGGGGCATCGAGGTAATATCAAGTTAAGAGGACACAAACCAGGTATGCCAGGTCTTTAGAACGCGTAAGATTGACAGTTCTTTCCTGGCGTGGTAGAATCCAACACGCTGAGGGGAGGAATTGACCTCGGAAACGGAGGGATGGCCGAGTGGACGAAGGCGACGGTCTTGAAAATCGTTGTGGCCGCAAGGTCACCGGGGGTTCGAATCCCTCTCCCTCCGCCATAACAACAGAATACGGCTATGATTTGGGGAGGTGCCAGAGTGGTTGAATGGGGCTGCCTGCTAAGCAGTTAGGGGGTTAATCGCTCCCTCCAGGGTTCGAATCCCTGCCTCCCCGCCTTTTGTTGTCAGGCGATTGCTTAAATAGCAGTCGCCTTTATCTTTGCCAGAATTTCTGGCGTACTCCAGCGACGCTCGCCGTCAAGCACTACAACCCTCGAATCACCGCCATCCAGTAACCATTCGTCGTGTAATTTTTCGAGCTGGAGGAGATACTCTAACTCGATCCCACTTTCTTCTACCCGACCACGGTCCTTGATACGCTGCAAGCAAACTTCGGCTGGCGTGCGCAGGTAGAGGATCAAATCGGGTTGGTCGCAATAGTTGGAAACTAGAAAATTCCACAGGCCATGATAGAGTTGTCGCTCAGTGAGTGACATCAACCCCGTGCGATAAAAGTTCTCGACGAAAACAAAGCGGTCGCAGAAAATCGAGCGCTCAAGAACAACTTTATGATGCTCTGTGTGCGCCAATACTTCGGGCCACGTCTTGGCACGGGTGATAAAAGTGCAGATCTGGAATGTGAACGCCCAACGTGCGATGTCATTGTATAGGTGATCCAACATGTTGGACTCGTAATTCTCACGCCACGCTGTTGTTGGTTCTTCGATAAACCCAAACTCATCGGACGCTGCGATGACT
Source organism: Chloroflexota bacterium (assembly GCA_024232355.1). The sequence goes on from JAAEPW010000810.1 coordinate 9,996, forward strand.
TTGCCCAGCGTGGTCTTTCCAGCGCCAATGTTGCCTTCGAGCAATACCATCAATTTGTTATCTGTCTTTGTGTGCATCATTCAGTGTTCTCCCGTTGCGCTCGATTCAACTTTCTACTAGCACAGGCTCAGGTTGCGATTTCTCTGATTTGGATGTTGCTGGCTGCACCGTCGTGATCAAAGCCACCGATCCCACGATGATGGCCGCGGCAACAAAAATACGAGCAGTGAGAGATTCTTTGGCCAAAAAATATCCCAGCAAAATTGCCACCAACGGGTTGATATAGGCATACGTCGAGACCAGTGAAATAGGCGCGACTTGAAGCAACCAGCTATACGCCGTAAAAGCGATCAACGAGCCGAACAGCGTCAGGTAGGCAAATCCCCATAGCGACCGAACTGAAGCTGCAGCCAGGTCTAAATGTCCCCATTGCCCGGCTAGCGTGCCCAAAAGAAGCAATCCTATGCCGCCCATAATCATCTCCATGCTCGTTCCCAGCAACAGAGATGAAGGCAACGGTGCAGTGCGGCTGTAGAGTGAGCCAACAGCCCAACAGAATGCCGCCAGAATCACAGCAGCCGCGCCAAGCAGATCGATGTGTTCTGCATTGGGAGTGGATTGAGTGGGCCTGATCAACACAACGACGCCGGTAAATCCTGTCAGTACGCCCAAAATCTCTCGCCAGTTTGGCCGCCGTCCGCCAGAGCGCAGCGCGTCCAGCAAGACCATCCATAGGGGGAGTGTGGCAACCAGCAGCGACGCCACGCCAGAGGGCACGCGCTGTTCGGCCCAGGCCACGCCACCACTGCCGCCGCCCAACATTAGGGCACCGATAACCGCCGCAGAACGCCATTCCCGGCCTGATGGCGCTGCGTCTCCACGAACTCGTCTCCATGCGTACATCGCCGTGCCGGCGAGTAGAAAGCGAGCACCGCTCATCAAAAACGGCGGCAGGCTTTCGACAGCGAAACGAATTGCCACATAAGTCGATCCCCAGATCGTACAGATGGTGAACATGGCGATCCATATAGCTGCAGCATGTGGTTTAGGTGGCTTGGCTGCAGTCGGGACTTTTTGATCAAGAGTTGACGAATCCAAGACTCGATTCCTACGACGTAGAGCCGTAGATTGCCACGATCTTGCCGAAATAGATTCTATGATAGTGCTGGTCTGGATAGTTCTTTGCAATATTAGAATCGAGGAAATGTGCAGGTTTCAAGTCATCCCAGTAGGTTTTGCAGCACTCGATAACGAGTTCCGCCTCGGCAAAGCCAGGTGCGGCTACCTGCGTGGATGCGACGGGCGTGAGACCTGCTTCGGCGATCTTGTCTCCATCTCGACCCGACTTTTTGCCCAAGAGTTGCAGTGCCTTGCGGTATTCAGCCGGGAACGCGCAGAGCGTGAACGTATCGTACTGTTCTGTATACTCGTACGTGTAGCGAATCGGGCGCACCACGATTTGCACAAAAGGTTGTCCCCACATCGTTCCTAGACTTCCCCAGCCCACAGTCATTGTATTAAACTGCCCTTTGGAAAAATCCCCAGATGTCAGCAGCATCCACTGCTTGTCCCACAGATGGTGGGGCTTGACGACAAATTGATCGACTGGTATTTGTTTACGTGTCATAATGATCTCTCCCTTAAATAAACTATGCTCTAGTGTGAAAGCGTCAAGACGTGGGTTCTTCTACCTCGTCTATCTCATCCAGGCCGAAATAATACGTCAGAATATCGCGGGCCACAGGCACTGACGCCACCGAACCTTCTCCTCCGTTATACAAAAAGACAAGCACAGAGACCTCTGGCTCTTGCACATCTTCTCTCGACGCATAAGCCATAAACCAAGCGTGCTCCGGTTGCTGATACCCGACGCCGCACATCAGATCGTCACAAAACTGGGCCGTGCCTGTCTTTCCAGACACTCGTAACCCCTCAATCTGCGTGCGTTGCGATGTGCCATAAGCCACTGCTGCCTCCATCCCTTGCCGGACCAACGACAAATGCTCCTGGCTAATGGGAACCGTGCTCATAATCTCTGGCTCAAAAGGCTGGATGACATTTCCTGCTGCGTCGGTGACGTGATGGACGATACGCGTGCGATAGAGCGTGCCGCCATTGGCGATGACGTTGGCGACATTGAGCATCTGGAGCGGCGTCACGGTAAGAAAGCCCTGTCCAATAGACAGGTTGTAGGTATCACCAATGGACCAAGACTCTCTGTATGTGAGCCGCTTCCAGTCCGCAGTAGGTACCAGTCCCTCGACCTCAAACGGCAACTCGACCCCGGTCTGTTCGCCAAGGCCAAACATTCTTGCATATTGGGCAATGCGGCTCACACCTAACCCCTCAAAGTCAATTTCCTCGAAACCACCACCGGCCTTGTAAAAGAAAACGTCACAAGAATGAGCAATTCCTCCTACCACATCCAACAAACCGTGCCCTGACTTGTTCCAGCAATAAAAAGGGCGCGCATAGCCCGGATCATTGAGCGCAAACTTTTCGAGTATCTCGATTTTCCCCGGACAACTCAAATTGGTGTATTGTCCGTTCAGAACTCCCTCTCGAAGAGCGCCTGTGGACACCACGATCTTGAATATCGATCCCGGCGGCAATAGGTCAGAGATTGCATGGTTGAGCGTCGGACGGTGAGGGTTGCTGGCCAAGACTTCCCAATCGAGGGCCGAGATTCCGTGTGTGAAAAGATTGTTGTCATAGGTTGGTAGGCTGACCATTGATAGAATTTCGCCGGTCTGCGGGTTCATCACAATCGCTGCTCCGCGCGGCGAGTTCACGCTCGGTTCTTCCATCTTGGCCTGCAACGTCTCTTGCACAAACTGTTGCAATTCGAGATCGATCGTCAAATAGACGTTGTCACCAGGTACAGGCTCGGCCAATTCTGCGACGATGCGGCTTATTTGACCCAGTACATCTTCTTCAACGATTTGCTGCCCCTTTTGCCCCCGCAAATTATCCTCATAAGTTGCCTCGATGCCAGCGCGACCAATGCGATCTGTAGCCGGTTCGTAGCCCTGCGCGCGGTATTCTTCCACGCCCTCTTCAGGAATCGGCAACAAGTATCCTAGAATCTGCGATACCAGCGAACCATAAGGATAATCTCGCGCCGATTCCAGCTCGACCAGGACGCCCGGCAAAAGAAGCGCTTGTTGGGATACTAACAACGCCTCATCCCGATGCACGCCTCGCTTGATCACTACCGGACGGTAATAGTTCGTGAATGGTACCTCATCTCCATTCACATCGCGCAATGTATTGCGCAATATATCTCGTACCCCAAGCAAAGGGTTGTCTAGATCTGTCCTTGATCCCTCCGTGGTGTAGGGCATATTGAGCAGTACGGCCAGGCGGATGAGCACTTGTTCTGCCTCATCACTCGCGATCTCGATCACATCGCTGTCGCCAGGAGGTAGATATGCGGGAACGACTGCCACGTTAAAACTGGGAAAGTTGCGTACCAGCGGTGTGCCATTGCTGTCATAGATGATGCCTCGTGCAGCTGGAACGGTGATCGGTCGCGTACTTTGTCGCTCTGCGAGCCTTTGATAGGTTTCACCTTGCACGAATTGCAGGTTCCACAGCCGTAGGCTAAAGACGACAAAGACACCCAAGATCAACATGCCCAGCACAATGACCCGAGGCGCATTCCGAATTGCCCCCACGCGTGCTTCCCGGTCTCTTGGAGTTACCTGCTGCTGTGCTTTACGGACACTCATAGTGTAGTTATGCCTTACAAACACTCGTAGGGTGGTTGCGCTTTGTAAACTTATAGGGTGAATGATCTTTCCCGTCGCGTAATTCGCTCCAGCCAATTCAGTGGTCGTTGGACAAACGGGCTTAACGATGCATTGAGCAGTGCCGATGGCCCCGCCACTTGCAGGATTGCCCATCCCCATGTTACTTGATAGCCGGTCCAAGACAGAATAATTAACAAGATCAAATGAAAAACCAAAACAGCCACAAACGTCAAGAGCAACAAACGTATCACTGATGAACCAATACCCTGACCCCACTGCTGCCCAGCCAGCAATGCCACAGCCAACAATGCCAGCACAGTCGCGCCCAGAGGTCCTCCGGAGAACAAGTCGATAACCAGCCCTCCAATGAAACCCCATACCATTCCTTCCTCCGCACCACGCACCACCGACCAGATTAGTACGACCAACAACATCAAATCTGGTCGTGCGCCCCACCAATCGATCTGCGTTAGCAGAACTGTCTGTACCAGGGCCACGCTGGTGAGAAGGGGAATGGTCAAATAGAGATCAATAAAACACCTCCAGGATAAAGTATGTCGCGTGACATTACGGTTAGGGGGCTTCTAGCACAGGCTCTGGCTCTTCTTCCAGAGGAATCTGCTCGAACGACGTAATCACCAGCACAAGCTCCAACCGTGAAAAATCAACTGCTGGCCGCACAATAGCAGTTTGGAATAATTCATAATCCATCTGTTGTATCTCAGTGACTTGGCCGATGACCAATCCCTTGGGCATAAAGCCCCCTAGGCCAGAAGTCAGCACAATATCACCTGCGCTAGCATTCTCTTCTTGATCATCCTCGCCATTCCCCACGCCGATCCCCATCTCTTGCGGGATATACTCCATACTCAACGTACCGTCAGGTTGCCCCACGACCAGACCGGTGGCACGAGAAGTCTGAAGAATGGCCGTGATCGCACTCTCACGATCAGTCAAAAGTTGTACCTTGGCCGTGCGTGGAGCTACTTGGGCGATTCGGCCTACTAACCCCGCACCGCCACTCACAACTGGCATTCCTACCTCTATCCCTTGCTGAGCACCCACGTTGATGGTGACGTAATGCAAGTAGGGATTCGGTTCCTCGCCAATCACCTCGCCACACGGAAAAGTGGTGCAGGCTTCTCGGCTAACCACATCGGCACCCAAATAACCCGAAATCGAAAACTCGTCGGTAAAAGCCAGCAGAGCTCGCAGTGATTGGACCTCGGCCCTGTAATCTCTTAGACTTACATTTTCAAATGTCAGGGCATCTACTTGTTCTTGCAGTTCATCGACTTGTGTACGCAGTTCACGTACTTCGCGTACAGTCTCGAATAGATTGCCACTGACTTGTGTCACGCCCGAAAACAGCCGCTGTAACGGATCCAATACGTAATGGAATGTATTTTCAATGGAGGTTAGATAACCAGCCTCACTGGCTATTAGAAGAAACAATCCCAGGATGCCCAGTGTTAGGGGTAGCCAGGGACGACGGGGAGACTCTCTCATAATACAACCAACCAGCAATTGGCTCGACTGGGCCTAGATCAAGCGCCAGAGTATGCCAAAGGAATCAAAATTGGCGCACGGGTCAGAATTCAGAGTGCCGGGGTCGCCGATCGTCGGTACTAACCAATACCTCACGCAGTATATTCAGCGACTCTAGTACTTTGCCGGCGCCACGAGCCACGCACGTCATTGAGTCTTCGGCCACCCAAGCCCGCATATTCGTCTCTTCAGCAACCCGGTCAGCCAGACCCTTTAGCTGAGAACTACCGCCAGCCAGGCAGATGCCCGTCTCCATCAAGTCAGCGATCAACTCGGGTGGTGTTTCATCCAAAGTGTCTCTGATCTGCTCCACAATAATGCTAACTGACCCGCTCAGCGATTCACGAATCTCAATGCTGCTGACCTCGATGGCCTCGGGCAACCCGGTGACCAGATTGCGCCCGCGTAACGTCGTCGTCATCTCTTCAGGCAACGGGTACGCCGACCCAATAGCTATCTTGGTCCGCTCAGCCATACGCTCGCCGATGGAAAGATTATATTTTTGGCGGGCGTACTGCATAATGTCCTCGTCCATTTCGTCACCAGCGATGCGGAGAGAGCGACTGACGACAATACCCCCCAAGCAGAAAACACCTACCTCAGTTGTACCGCCACCAATGTCCACGACCATGCTGCCGCGCGACTCTGTGACCGGCAATCCGGCTCCAATAGCCGCTGCCATAGGCTCCTCAATTAGATAGGCTTCCCGTGCACCGGCAGAGATGGACGCATCGTACACCGCGCGCTTTTCGACCTCAGTTACGCCGCTGGGGATACCCACTACGACGCGGGGGCGAGGAAAAGGGAGCAACATCTGGCTATGCGCTCTTTTGATAAAATAATCCAGCATGGCCTCAGTCACGTCAAATTCCGAGATAACACCATCGCGCAAGGGGCGGATAGCGACGATGTTGGCAGGTGTACGACCGACCATCTCTTTGGCCTCGCCGCCAATCGCCAACACCTTTCTACTGTCTCGATCAATGGCCACCCAGGATGGTTCATTGATGACTATGCCTTTGCCTCGTACATATACAAGGGTGTTTGCTGTGCCGAGATCAATCCCTACATCTAGCGAAAACAACCCTAGAAAAGCGTCAATGGGGTTAAACACGAGCGTCTCCTATACGCAAACTATCGCCCCGGACTGCTTGTTCCTTCAACACCGGGGCTACCAGACTGAAATTATACCACAAATTAGGGCTTGAGGGAATCTGTGGCGATTGGCAAGTTATCTATCTGTGCTATAATGTTGCAAACTCTTATGTCCCAACACTATCAAATTCAACTGCCCGTTTTCAATGGGCCATTAGACTTGCTTCTCCATCTCATTGAGCGAGAAGAACTCGATGTCACCACGATTGCGTTGGCTCAAGTAACGGACCAATATATGGCTTACCTGGCGCAATTAGAGCAAAGGGAAGCCAAAGAGCTGACGAGTTTTCTTGTCGTGGCAGCCAAACTTTTGTTGCTCAAATCTTTGGCATTGCTTCCACGTCCTCCGACCTTGTCCCCCGAAACCGAAGATGTAGGTGACGAGTTGGTACGCCAGTTGCAAGCATACAAACGTTTCAAAGAAATCGCATCGGTGTTGCACAAACGAGAAAAGGAGGGGTTGCATAGCTATGTGCGGATTGCCCCTCTTCCACGCATCGAGCCACAACTTGACATGGGCAAGACGACCCTCGATGATTTATTAACCGTCGTCCAACAAGCATTAGACGCCGTACCTGCCTCACCAGCCGGAGAAGTGGTTGCTCCCGTTGCGGTAACTATTACCGATCAAATCACTTTTATTACAAATCAACTGACCCGCCATCGCCAAGTTCGCTTTCACAGCATTCTTTCAAAAGCCACCACCCGCGTCGAGGTCATTGTGACCCTACTGGCGCTGCTGGAATTGATCAAACAGGATCGTGTTCAAGTACGACAGGAGCAAATGTTTGGGGATATTGTCATTGAGCCGCAGACGTCTGTTGATGATCAACCCCAGACAACGATCGACGACGAGCCAACCACCAATCCAGCAGCATAGCCGCGCACGCACCAGCCCCATCAATTGCTACGTCAAACAGGTTGCCATTTCGTCCTGGCACTAAAGTCTGATGATACTCGTCGCTCAAAGCATAGATTACGGCGAGTCCTACGCTCACCACGCGCAGGGCGGTCCGTGTAGGAGCATCACGGAAATATTGGCATAGCACCTGCAAGTAGAACCAGGCCAACACGCCATAAGCGACTGCATGTCCGGCCTTTTTCAGCAGTGTGTCTAACCATGGCCCAGGAGCGTGCGGGAGATCTGGTTGAGCAGAGAAAAAGAAAATCAATCCCATCCAGGCTAACGGGGGAAGCCAATACTTGAAAAATTGTTTCATAATTTTATCTCATCCATCCCAAAAGCTCGCTCAACCGTCTTTACCAACTTGTCCCACGCAAGCCGCTCCTGTACATCGTCAACAGCAGCCTGACCCAGCCGCGCCCGTAACTTGGCATCCTCCAGCAACTGCACCACGGCATCACCAAAGGAATCCACGTCGCCAGGTTCCACCAACCATCCCGTCTTACCGTGATGAATCATTTCCTGATTCTGTCCAACCGCTTCCGCTACGACTGGGATTCCTGCTGCCAACAAGTCACACAGTTTCACCGCACACTTGGTTCGGTTGACCAATGTGTCATCGAAAGGGTAGATGGCGACATTCGCGCGAGCGAAATAGTCCGGCAGTGCCTCGGCCTCTACAAAGCCAGCATACTCGACTGCATCGGTCAAGCCGGCTTGCCGGGCCAACGACAGCATTTTCTGTTCCTCGCCCGAGAATCCCTTGCCCACAATCAGTAACCGGGCTTGAGGTACTTGTTCTTGCACGCGACATAGTATGTCGATGACCCGAGAGAGGGGAAACTCGAAAAACCTCGTGTAAAGCAGGATAGTTGGATACTCAACGTCTGATGCGGAACGAGCAGTGTCTGTGCCCGACTCGCGGCTTTTCGCATCCAACTTTTGGTAGACAGTGCCATTTGGTACGTAAAACACTTGCTCCGGTGGAACGCCCAATGCCCAGATCAAGGTCTCTAGTGCGCGACTGGCAACGGTGATTGCATCAGCGTGTGTCAAGCCCCAGCGTTCCTGCCAGGTAAAAACGTGGCGCTGGGCGGGCGAATAACCACCCATCTCGTTCCATCCCCCGGGCCCTTCCCAGTCGTCAGTATCGACTACTAGACGAGGGCGACGAGCACGGGGAAGTTGAGCCAGCAGCCAATGGGTTAACCCACTGTAAGCCTTGGGCTTGAAGAGATGTACCACATCGGGGGCCAGAGCCAGCACACGGCGGGTCAGTCGTAGTGCAGTCAGTAGATGAAACAAGCCAGGGATGCCTGGCGGCATGAGAATATTCTCGATGGTGACACCATCCTCCTCCCAGCAATTTCCTGCATCCTCTGGATTCTGCCAGGGGGGAAGCAAGACCGTGACCGTATGCCCCCGCGCAACCAACGCTTTTGCCATCGGTAACGCCCGCACGCTCATTGTGCCTCGAGAACGTAACCCAAAGGGCCCAACTATCACAATACACATATTCAACATGTCCCTACTACGACAAGCGGGTTGTGAGCACAATAGGCTCACAACCCGCTTTCTGTTCCGGCAAATCTAGCGATTTACCGTTTAGTCACAAACTAGGGTGCAGATTCTTCCAGATACTCGTTGCACAACTCAACAGTCATATCAAGCTGCGATTGAGCATCCTCACCACCCAGCACAGCGATGACCATCTCGGAGATACCAGAACGGCACTCATCGTAGCCGGTCACCGGCGACTCGATGCCATAGCCCATTGCCATAAAGGTGTAAGCCTTTTCATGCTTTGGGTTCTCGGCAAAATAGTCGGCCATCAGGTCAACCGCTCCCTGACGAGTGGCAAAGTAACCGGTGCCACTGGACCACATCGCTTGCTGTTCGGCTTCGCTCATCCACTTGATGAACAACCAGGCTGCCAACTGCTGCTCAGGAGTGCTGACAAAGATGGATTGGCTCGCGCCGTAGATGTTCAGCCGTGGCGCATCGGTGCTGTGTGGTGGCGGGTTGACGCTCCAACCAAAGCCCGCGCCCTCGTCCACCGCGCCCCCGTAGTAGGGCAGGCCAGAGATAGAGCCAATGGTAAAGAGCGAGCGGCCCGCACCAAAGTCACTCTGGTCACCATAGCGCTCTGTTACCTCTGCAGCGCATCCCTGTTCCACCAGGTCCATCAAGAAAGTCAGTGCATCCAGGCCTTCTGGACCGTTAAAGATGTAGCCGGTGCCACTATCGTTGATAATGTTGCCACCCCGGCTGAAAGACCAGGTGGCGAACCGGGAGGCATCGATGGAATACACATAGCCGTAGCCAGGCGTAGGATCCGTAGCACCAGAGAATGGGTTTGCAGCAGCTGCGCACGACATCTCTGCGAACTCTTCCCAGGTCTCTGGCGGGCCGGTGTAGCCTAACTCGGTCAGCCAATCCTCGTTATAGTACATGACTTCCATGGACTTGTAGGGAGGCGCACCATAGCGGGCCTCGAACTGTGGCAAAAAGTCGGCGCCCAGCGCGACGGGGAAAAAGTCGCTTAGTTCTTCTTCCGTGTAACCCCACTCTTCACTGTCATAGTAGTGGTCCAACGCGACCAATACGCCTTGTGTGGCGTACGTGGCGGCCTGGTTCTGGTAGGCTACTGCCATTTCGGGAAGCTGTGCATCCCCAGCCGGAATGCCGGCGACGACCTTTTGATACAGATCGGTGTATCCACCTTGGGTCTCGCCCTGGACGGTGATGCCCCACTCATTGGTGCGGTTGAACTCGTCGATCATGCTCAACATGAGCTCCTCGCGGGATCGGGTGTGCTGGTACCAGTAGACGACCGTCTGGCCACTGGGGTCCAGGTTTTCGATTTCGCCATAGATGTCCACGTCATAGTCCAGCGGTACGGGGGTCGGCTCTGGCGGTGCCTCTGTTGGCTCTGGCGGTGCCTCTGTCGGCTCCTCGGCCGGTTCTTCGGCTGGTTCTTCGGCCGGTTCTTCGGCTGGTTCTTCCACTGGCACTTCTGTCGGGTCAGCGGCTGGCTGACACGCCGCCACGAGCGGGAGAACCAAGGTCAGTACGACCAGCAAAGCAATTAATTTTCGCATTTTCATTATTTTTCTCCTCCTAGAGATAGATTTAGTTACTCGGTCAATTCGTAAACTCGTTAATTTGTTATATTTCTCTTCACATCACCACCTTTCGTCGTGTTTCACATATCACGTTTTATGTTTTATCCTTTCAGTCCAGTCGTCGCAATCCCCTCTGTAAATTGTTTCTGGGTAAAGAAATACAGCACCAGGATGGGAATGGTCGTGATCACCGAGCCAGCCATAATCAATTGGGTCTCAGCCCCTGCTTCAGTGATGAAACTGGCTAACCCGGCGGTGATGGGACGCCAATCATTGGTATTGGTGACGATCAAGGGCCATTGCAGCGAGTTCCAGGCCCAGATACCGTTGAGGATGATCACCGTCATCAATGGCGCTTTTGAGATGGGCATTACGATCTGTGTTAAAAAGCGAAGATGTCCACTGCCGTCAATCAGTGCGGCATCAAATAATTCATTGGGAATTTGGGCAAAGAACTGTCTCATCAAAAAAACGGTAAAGGTGTTGACCATAAAGGGTATCGTCAGTGCAGTCCAGTTATTGTACCACATATTGGCCTCACCAAATGTTTCTAGGAACAATGCCTCCAGTTCAACGATGATTAGATAGTTGGGAATCATCACTACTGTCCACGGGATCATGTAGGTTGCCAAGTAGCATGCGAACAAAATATTCTTGCCCGGAAACTCCATACGAGCAAAGGCATAGGCTGCCAATATCCCTGTCACTACTACGCCCACGATGGTCAAAAGCGCGGTCCGGATACTGTTCCACGTAAAAACGGCAAAGTTGGCCTGTTTCCAGGCATTGATATAGTTGCCAAAAAACATATACCCCGTGTTCCACCCTTGCTTCACCACGAGTTGGGCTGGTCTGCTCTCCACTACTCTAAAGTGTGGCCCCCATCGACCCCGATCAGCGCCTTCGTAATTTGGCCCCCCCCATTGCTTAAAGTCGAGGCGCGTGGAAAACTGCTCGACGATGCGTGCGTCAACAGTCAAGACGAACCGGTCATAATTTTGCATTCCATCGTCGGTGGTGTCCATTGCCAGAATTAGCACATTGAGGGGAAGCTCGATATCCTTTCTCTCAAGACGCTCAGCCACAAGTTGGGATACTTTGCTCACGACAATGGTGCCTTCCATATGAGGACTGAAGGATGCGGTTGACCCGCGCCATTCCCCCTCAGGCGGATGCAGATCTACCACGAGTTCTTGGTTCGACGGCAGATCGGTATAGGGACGTGCCGTAAAGGCAACTGGCCAGAGCGATTTTTGGCTGTGTTCGCCATAAGTTTTGGACGCGGTGAGGAGCATCCACATAAAGGGAAATATCGCTACAATAACACCCAAGGTAAGGGCCAGATACATCAAGGTCTGCGCAACACCTCCATGAACTTGATGTTCCTTTGCTTTACGCTTTGGTGTGGTCATCGTTGTGCTAGCCATAGAATACCCGTCCTTCCGAAAAACGATTCTGAACCCAGCTTATGCTCAACATCACGCCGGTAAGGACAAAAGCCAACGCCGAGGCATAACCAAAACGGTGTCCTGTCCAAAAATTCTTAAATATCAGAATGCTGGCCGTCATAGTGGTGCCCTGGGGGAATCCCAGTGGCCGGCCTGTGGTAATCACGTATATGTGATTAAAGGCTCGAAAGGTACCCAAAACTCCCATCATCAGCAAAAAATAAGTGGTTGGCGAGACGAGGGGAATCGTGACGTGGCGCAACAGTTCCCAACGATTGGCACCATCTATCCTGGCCGCCTCGTACATCTCTCTCGGGACGTTCCCCAGCCCAGCCAGGTAGATGACGGTGTTGTATCCAACGTATGTCCAAATGTTGTAGAAAATAATCACCACAAGTGCCATACTTGGTCCAGCCGCCCAATTAGGGATCTCTACGCCTAACCAATTGCCGATTACGGTGTTGATCCCTGCTGACTCGAATACCCACTGGGGCAAGCTTTCCTCAGCCACGCCGAGTGCGCTCAACGTCATATTGATGAACCCTCGACTGGGATCAAAAATCGTTCTCCACACAGCGGCAGAGGCCACCGAGACGGTGACATAGGGCAAAAAGTAGAGGATGCGCCACATTGTCTTGCCGCGAATCTCTTGGAACAAGATATTCGCCAGGAGGAAAGAAAGAACGAGTTGAGGAGGTACTGTGCCCAGAGAGTAGAAACAAGTAATCAACAACGATTGGAACAGATCCTTATCGCCATTGACTAGCATGTCTGGAAACTGTAGCAGCAAGGCCAAGCCGCCGATGATCAACATCAGCGTGGCCGCGCCACGCACTAGCAGTCCCCTTCCTGATACTCCGGACTCGACGCTGCGCCATACCATCCAAGCCCCGGCCAGCAATCCTAACCCTCCCAGCACCCACAGGATGTCTAGGGGCGTTCCCAGCGCTTTCAGATAGTTTTCAAGTCCAATGAAATCACCTTTCTGAATGCGCCATTTGTGCAAGCTGATATAGAGGGCATAAACTACGGGCAAGAGGTTAAAGACAAGTAGGAGCAGTGTTCCAGGAAACAGGAAAAGGTATGCTTGTAAGGCCTCACGAATGCGGCGTCCACGACGTCCATCAAAAAGGCCAGAACGGGAAACAGGTGTCACGGATTGTTCGATGGTGACCATACTCTCCTTTCGCTATAAGGGAATTTGTCACTAATGGTGAGGATTATAGAACAAAGGGAGAGGACTGTCAAGCAAGTAAACTTGATGAGAGTTTGCGCTAATTTCATAAACGCTTGATTTTTAGGTAGATGACGTGTTCGAGAACGGACGTGACTGACCTATTTCGCCGCAAAGAAAACAGGCCGGGCATTACGCCCGGCCTGTTGGCGTTGTTGTCTTTCTACTCGATAAAGCCGATGTATTCCTGAGGCCAGTATGAGAACCAAGCACGTCCCACGATGTGTTCAATGGGCACTGGTCCAAAACTGCGCGAGTCGTTGGAAGCACCGCGATTGTCGCCCAGAACAAAGACATGCAATGGAGGAATCGTGTGTGGACCGTAATTCCCTCCACCCTGATTAACCGTCCATGGCTCATCGATCTTTTCGCCCTCGACGAACAGGCTGCCCCTGCGTACCTCAATGACTTCTCCCGGTAGTCCCACTACGCGTTTGATCAACATTTCGGATTGTTCCGGCATATCGATTACGACAATGTCGCCGCGTCGTGGGCCGTGGAAAAAACGATAAGTCACTTTTTCCACCACCACCCGTTGGGTAGTGTGCAGATTCGGTTCCATACTCTGGCCCAATACCTGAGTGGCTTGAGCCAAAAAGAGGTTAATAATCAGAGCAATGACAACTGCGGGGATGACCGTCTCGGCTATCTCTCGCAGTAGCCACCACAATGCCCGAAACCTAGGTCCACGAGGTTCCTCTTTGATTTCAGGCTCTATGATTGGCTCTTCTGGACGTTCGTCGTCTGCCAGGAGTTGATGATCTATAGGTTGCACAGTGATCCCTCGATGTCTAACGTCGGCGAGGCGGGCGACGTCCTCTGTTGCCACCCCCCTTATTGCTCCGTCCACTACTCGGTCTGTCGGCTGCTTGTGCTTCTTCTAGCGTCCATCCCTCCAACACGGCTCTACGTGAGAGGCGAATCTTGCCTTCGGGGCTGACGTCGGTTACCATGACCATAATCTCGTCACCAACCTTTGCCACGTCTTGCACTGTGTTGACGCGATAGTCGGCCAATTGTGAGATATGGACCAACCCATCAGTGCCAGGTAAAATCTCGACGAACGCACCAAAGTCGGTGATGCGCACCACGCGACCGGTATAGATGTGACCCAGTTCGGCATCTTCGGTCAGTGCTTCGATCATTTGTTGTGCTTTCTTTGCAGCGGGACCGCTGGTTGAGGCAATGTAGATGGTCCCGTCGTCCTCGATGTCAATACGCACGTCACATTCATCCTGGAGAGCGCGTACCGTCTTGCCACCCGACCCAATGACGGCTCCCAGCTTGTCGGGGTGCACCTGTACAATGGTCATTCGTGGCGCGTAGGGCGACATTTCAGCTCTCGGCTCGGAAATGGTCGCTTCCATCATGTCGAGGATCTGCAAACGTCCCTGGAGAGCTTGTTCTAACGCTTCTTCCAGTATGTCGTAGGAGAGGCCCGCAATCTTGATATCCATCTGCAAGGCCGTAATTCCCTCGCGCGTTCCAGCGACCTTAAAGTCCATATCGCCGATGTGATCCTCTAGTCCCTGGATGTCGGTCAAAACCTGATAACGATCACCTTCCATCATCAAGCCCATCGCGATGCCCGCGACCGGGGCCTTGATAGGCACACCGGCGTCCATTAACGACAGCGTGCTGCCGCATACACTTGCCATCGAAGTTGAGCCGTTGGAGCTAAGCGCCTCACTGACGATGCGCAAGGTGTAGGCAAAACCACCGTTGTCTGGGATTACGGGGAGTAGCGCTCGTTCGGCCAGCGCACCGTGACCAATCTCACGTCGCTTGGGGCCACGCATAAACCGCGCTTCGCCTGTCGAGTAGGGGGGAAAGTTATAGTGGTGGATGTATCGTTTGGTTTCCTCTGGTGAGAGGTCATCTAGCATCTGCTCTTCCCGAGGTGTGCCCAGGGTAGCGACAGAAAGTACCTGCGTTTCGCCACGGGTAAAGAGGCCAGAGCCATGCGTCCGTGGTAATAGTCCCACTTCGGCAGAAAGAGCACGAATGGTTCGCGTATCTCGCCCATCAGCACGGACACCTTCTTCAATGGTACGCCGGCGGATGATATCACGCTCCAGACCATCAAAGGCTCCTCTAATTGCGCTCCCTTCCCATTCCTCGCCCAGGTTTTCGATCAACTCATCACGCAGGACCCGCAGTCGTCCATTAAAGTCTGCCTTACTCGTCGCGCCATAGATGGCTTCCGGCAGCCGATCACCCACTTGTTGGCGAACGATCTCGCCCAACTCGTCAGGCAATGAGTGAGAGGCATAGTCCCGTTTGGGTTTTCCCAAGGCCTCTTGCATCTCGCTTTGTATGCGAATCACATCCTGGATTGCTTCGTGAGCACAGCGGAGCGCTTTGACCATTACGGCCTCACTGACCTCATTTGCCCCAGCTTCGACCATTAGTATAGCGTCCGCCGTGCCAGCGATTCGTAGATCAAGCTCGCTTTGTTTCATCTGAGAGACAGTCGGCTCAACGATCAGTTCGTCGTCGATGTACCCTATGCGTGTGGCTCCCACTGGTCCCGCAAACGGAATGTCAGATACGGTCAACGCAGCCGAAGCTCCAATGATAGATAGAATATCGGCTTGGTGCTCTTCATCTTGCGACAAGGGCGTAATGACGATCTGCACATCATTGCGCAAGTCTTTGGGAAATAGAGGGCGGATGGGACGATCAGTCAGCCGCATTATGAGTATGCCTGACTCGGTGGGACGTCCCTCGCGACGAAAGAAAGAACCGGGGATACGGCCCGCCGCATAGAGCCGTTCCTCAAAGTCTACGGTGAGAGGAAAGAACCCAATCCCTTCACGGGTAGTACGTGACATTGTCGCCGTGACGAGTAACATTGTGTCACCACAGCGAATTGTGACCGCACCGCCTGCCTGCTGGGCCAGTTTACCGGTCTCGATGGTGACGACCTCGCTGCCCAACTTGGTGGTAAATTTATGATTATTCACTTTTTACACCTCCGTGTATACGGCCGAGCGGAGGTCAGGGACTGGAGGATATCTCGTAACGATCTGTTCGTGGTCGGGCTACGAAACACTCTCCAATTCCTGGGCCTGCGCTGGCCTCAAATTGATTGTTTGACTTAAAATACACTAAACGAGTAGATGGGCATTTTCTCCGCCACACCTACTCGTTTGATTGACTTGCCTATCTAGCAATGTGTTACTTGCGCAGCCCAAGTCGCCGAATAATTTCTCTATAGCGTTCAGGGGCCTTGCGACTGAGGTAGGTCAGATGGCGACGACGTTGGCCAACCATTCTGATCAGGCCACGTCGCGAGTGCTCATCGTGTCTATGTAACTTTAGATGCTCGGTTAATTGCTTGATCCGAGTAGTCAACATTGCGATCTGTACTTCCGGTGAGCCAGTGTCGCCGGTCGCGCGACCATACTCTTGGAAGATTGCTTCTTTTTCATTCTTGGTTAACGGCACTATTTCCTCCTTAAAACTGCACATAAGTACGAAGGGCTTTATGTATATTCACCCTCCTGATCTTGCGGGGCGTATTCTACCACGATTCACCCCCGCACGCAAATGACACCCCATTCAGGGTTGCAAAGCAGAACAAGAGTGGAAAATCAACTGGCGTATTTACCTCATCGGAATCCTGCCAGGAATGGCCATCAAGCCCAAGCAAGGCTTGTGAGATCAAGACTAGAGGTCCATTTTTCACTAAATGTTGACTTCTGGTGAGGATCGGCTATACTAGCGCTCATTCGAAAGGAATTCTTGATTGCGTGGCTTTGCGCACAAGAGATTTAGAGGAGGGTTTTAATGTATCAGGATTTATATCCCCGTCCCAGACAAAGCCGCACTATTTTGATCGTCGTGGGGTGGGTGATTGCAATAATAGTGGGTGTTGCGCTCATCTGGTATGGCTTTACGTCAGTCGTGGGAAATGGACGATCCGAAGATGCTACGGCAGTGACAAATTCACCTACACCGACGCAAATGGCAGTCTGGGCAACTGCTACCCCATTACCGCCAGCACCGGCGGCATCTCTAATCCCTCCAACGGATTCGCCAACGTCACCAACAGTCGCGCCCGAACAACCTACAGCGATACCGGCGTTGCCAACCGTAGCCAATGCATCCGCCGTGGTTGGCGCACAGGGTGTGAACGTCCGTAGCGGGCCAGGAACTAACTTTGCGCGCTTGGGCTATCTCGACCCGGGTGCCCAGGTTGAGTTGATCGGTCGTTACAATGATTGGTGGCAGATCCGTTACAATGGTGCACCTGCTTGGGTATTTGGTGAACTGGTCACTCCTTCCAATGCAGATAACGTAGCCTCGGTGGCACCACCACCCTCACCGATCCCACCGACCGCTGCCCCACCGACCGCTGTCCCACCAACCACTGTTCCGCCAACCGAGGTCCCGCCGGCTGACTTTCGAGGGCTTGAGGCAGCCGGATTCCAGGTAGAGGGTGCACCCGGTCCGTATAGCGCTGCTCACAAGATTTGGTTCAATATATGGATCAACAATACATCCAGTGCAATAGTGGAGTATGATGCACTAGGAGTATTTGTGGAAGAGACCAGCCAGTACCAAAAGAGCTATTTCTCTACGCCTCCTCACTATCCACACTTTGCAGCCGGTCAACGCTTTGCCCACCGTGATCACATCAACCAGTTCACTCTGTCACCTGGCACATATCATCTGTGGTTGATGGTATGCTTTACAGACGGTTATTGTCCCAAGATGTTGGGGCCAACAGAAGTGATTGTTCAATAACTCGATTGGGTAGAGCAAAGACAAACTGTTAACTAGGGTTACTATTCCCACCCGCGTACAACCAGCGGCAACCATACCAAGCGTGTCTGTATAATGATCTCGTGGCGCGCAAAGGGTCCTAGAACACTGCCAGAGATTTCGACCGCATTGGTTAACGGTATGCCAAAGGGCGTCACTGCTGTGGGAGAGAGCGTGTACATCACACGCACCTTGCCACCTGGCGTGATCGTTCCAGTCCAATGGATCGTGTTGTCCGGATAAATCAGGGGCAGCCCTGTAGATGCGGTTAGCGTTTCTGGCAGCACGATCATACTAACAGGCAGTGTGTCGGTTATCGTGGTACTAGCAGTCAGATTGCCGGTATTGCTGATGAGGATAGTATAATCGACAGTTTGACTGGCGGCCATATGACGCGATGCGGCGGATTTATGCGAGGTGACCAGCACTGGTGCCGGCTCAGTCAGCACTGTAGTGAACGTTTCTCCCCATTCCTCATTGCCGTAAGGCTCTTGGTTCCCAAGGACATCACGGGCGCGAACGCGAAAAAAATAAGTGTGACCGTGACTGCTGGTAAAGGCACTGGAGACGCCGGTAAAGACATGGGATACCGCTGCCGTGCTCGTCAGCCAGTTGGTCCAGGTTCCCTCGTATCCATCACGCACTTGCACGTCGTAGCCACCGACACCCGTCCAACCATCTTGTCCATTCCATGTCACGCTAAAAGTTGTCGTTTCTACCCATGGCGAAAGTGGTTCGATTGACGATGCGGGCGGTAGGCAATCACGTGGATTGACAGCCACTAGGAGTTTCCCCTCGTTGTCTAGATAGGCAAACTCCATGTCGTCAAGTGTACGCTCTCTCATTGCGACTGTTGCCACAAAGGGCTCGCCTGGGCTGATGTCTGGTAAACTCCAACTTTCCAGCGTGGTGCAGTCGTTCTGGTCCCAAGCATAGAGTCTGCTCGTACCTGCGGCGCGAGGTAAAGTAGAGTGCACACCGACGTGGAATCGTTCACCGCTTTCGCGCACACCCAGCGCAGCTTTGGCTGTCGCCGCGCTCAGATGGCCGATACCGCTTGCCGGATACCAATATTCGGTCCACTCTAGTGACTGCTCAGCTGTAATCGTAGCCTGGTCCCAAAAGGTTGGCGCGACGCCACCGTGCAGTTCGAAATAGGCGGAACCGTCATCGGTCCACTCGTTCGAGTTAATTGGGGCCGACCAGCCAAAGCCAAATCCTTTGCTGCCACGAGCTACGTCGGAAGGAAAGATCCGTACTATGCCTTCGTCCTCAGCGGTATCATAGACACCAACAAAGTCAGTCGCGGCCTGAGGATGCTCAAAAAACCCCAACCATTCGTGCCAATTACCCAACTTGGAAAAATCGGTCCCGTTGTAACTGGGCCAACTAAAGCGGTAATCGGGACCAGTTGGCTCGGTGGGCCAGTCGCCGGGCAGACGGTTATCGCCAGTAGAGTGAATGGACATTTCCTCAGTATTGAAAATCAGACGCAAGTCTGACCCAACGGTGTTAGTCGCGCCAGGTGCGAGCATTGCGTTGGTCCAGTACCTGTAATGGATATCACTTCCCGTGAGGTTCTCGATATGCGGAGTGATTGCCAGATACCCTTGATTGGATGGCAAGTGCACTGTGACAGCGGCACGAATGCGGTCAGTGGCGCTCGTGTCGCGTAGGGTAACGGTGACGCCTGCCGTGGATGTGACGACTTGATAACTCCAAGGCTCTCCCCACTCGTAGCCGTGTTCCTCCACTGGCAAACACCATTCGATGCCACCAACTGCCAGCCACCACCCTTGCTCCGATGGTCCCCAGGGAGTGGGTTTGATGACCGGGTTCTGGTACAATTCGTTGTGACCGGTCGGTTTAAAGATCATCTGGTAGATTCTGCCGCCCAGTTCGGGCAGCAGTGTGACGTACAAATGGTCATTCTCCAATATCAGTAATTCATAGTCGCGGGGAATGGGACTAGAATGGTTATAGGTATTCCAATCCAGCCGTGAATAGTGCATGTTGTAATCGGACGTGTAGGTGGGTATGAGGTGATCTGCGTATGGGTAGGTGGGGATAGAGATGGTAGTAGTCTGGAATGAGGGTGCCGTCGGCGATTGCCAAATGGTTACCTTGTCGAACTCGCGGGCTGGGCTAGAATAGACCATGTGATGCTGACGCATACTGGCAAAACTTACTAGTATCAGCAGCACCGCCAATGTTAGTATGCTCCGCTGTCTCTTCACGTTCCTACTCAAAGAGTCGGGCAATTTCGTCCCGTTCGAAGCGGGGAAATGGGCGTTCACTTGTCGCACTTTGTAGCACGACGATGGGTTCTCGCTCGACGACGACGCCGATGCGGGTTGCCGCGATGCCGGCGTTTTCCAACGCGCTCAATATCGTCGCAGCATCTTTTGCCGCGACCGCCAGCAGCAATGCGCCAGATGCGATCAGTCCCAGCGGGTCCAGTCCCAGTCGCGTGCACAACGTTTGCGTCTCGGGCAAGATGGGAATGGCAGATTCATCCACTACCAGCCCGACATTCGCTGCTGCGGCCAACTCCCATAACCCGGTCGCCAGTCCGCCTTCGGTGGGATCGTGCATCGCATGCACTTGGCCCGCGCTTGTCGCCACAGCCGCATCGCGCACGACACTGATACCAGGATCGTACAGAAAGCCCCGACAATGCTCCAAAAACGATCTGTCCAAACCCGTCAACTCGTTGTCGGATAAAGTGTCCGCCTGTTCTCGCGCGATGATGGCCGTTCCCTCCACCGCGATGCCCTTGGTGACGAGCAGTACATCGCCGGGCCGGGTTCTGTCGGGTCGTATCAATTGTTCAGGGGCTACTTCTCCCAACATACAGCCGACGACGATGGGCCGGTCAATGCCATAGGTAATCTCGGTGTGACCGCCCACCAGTCCCACGCCCAAGTCTGCGCACGCTCCGGCGATTTGCTCAAAGATCGTGTCTACCAGTGCAGCGTCGGTGCAGGATTCGGGCAGCAGCAGGGTGGCGAGAAACCAGCAGACCGTTGCACCCATGCAGGCAATGTCGTTGGCATTGACGTGAACGGCGTACCAACCGATTTCGTCGCTGGCAAAGGTGATGGGGTCAGTTTTGGCAACCAACAAACGATCGCCAAGCGAGATGACGGCGGCATCGCGCCCGACGCCTGGCCCTAGGATGATGCGCTCATCGTCGGGAGTGTAGCGAGCCAGTAGCCGAGTCAAATGCTCGGCCGGCAGCTTGCCCAAAGGGTATAGTGTTTGTGGTGGGAGCATATCGACCTCATCCGTTTGTGAACACGTCGTGCGGTGAGTACGGTGCTTGGTTGATGGACCGTCAATGTGTTCATATTATCATAGGTGACGATAGAAGTCAAAATGCTTATGGTGCGGGGTTTTCCAAGTGGAGAAACCCCGCACCGAGGAGTAAAAGGAGAGGGGATGAACCGAGAAAAACTTGCTTTTCGCGATACTATCAAACGTTAAAGCGAATCGAGAGAACATCACCGTCTTGCACTATATAATCACGCCCTTCCAGGCGAGCGTTCCCTTGCTTGCGGGCTTGGTTCATAGAACCAGCGCTGACCATATTGTCATAGCTCACCGTCTCGGCACGGATAAAGCCGCGTTCCAGGTCAGAGTGAATCGCGCCGGCAGCCTCTGCCGCGCTAGCTCCTTGTGGGATCGTCCAGGCGCGCACTTCATCCTCACCGACGGTAAAGAAGGACTGCAAGCCGAGTAGTTCGTAACTTGAGCGAATCATCCGGTTCAGACCAGGTTCTTTGATGCCATACTCGGCCAGAAAGAGCGCCGCTTCCTCCTGGTCCAATTCAGAGATTTCCATCTCTAGCGCACCGCGCAAACAAGTGACCGCCGAGTGTTGGTGAGAATAACTTAAATGAGTATCTGGGGCGTCATCCCCATCATCTCCCACGTTGAGCACGACTTGGACGGGCTTTGCGGTGAGAAACTGGTAGCCGCGCAGACGTTTTTCTTCTTCTATCGTCAGATCCAGATCGCGGATCGGGATCTCTTGTTCCAGCGTTTCCTTGATCCGCATCAGCAGATCGTAATCTTGCTGGTTGGCTTGACGTTCGATATAATCACCTTTTTTGGAAAGATTGCGCTCCAGCCGCTCCATTCGTCGTTCTACGATGAGCAAATCGGAAAAGATAAACTCAAAGTCCAGGTCAGACAGGTCACGGGCTGGATTTACTGACCCGTTGGGGTGGGGTACTCTTTCATCCTCAAAGGCACGCACCACGTGGAGCAAGGTATCACTTTGGGCTATGGTGCTGAGAAGAGGGCCGCTAAACCCGTCGTCTTGTCCAATACCAACTCGCAGTCCGGCGATGTCATTGTATTGGATGCGAGCGTACGTTGTCTTGTGAGGTTGGAACAGTGCACTTAAGCGATCTACTCGGGGATCAGGTACCGTGACTGTGGCGGTGTGTGTTTCAACTTGACCCGTACTGTAGGCCGTGGTTTCGACTTGACTCTGGGTTAGGGCGTTAAAAATGGTAGTTTTTGTACTGTTGGGCAATCCAACAATGCCGATTTGCATAATATGCCTCTTTTATAGACAAGAATTCAGCAGAGCGACGTGATTGCTCTGCCGGGCGACATTCTAACACAAAATGCATATTTTGCCAACAGTGGGATGAAAATCGCAGTTACTCTGAATAGAGCTTGTTACAAAC
This sequence comes from Chloroflexota bacterium, assembly GCA_024232355.1. The sequence continues at coordinate 32,632 of JAAEPW010000810.1, forward strand.
TTGAATAGGTCACTTTACTTTTGGGTCAGTATTTCCAGAATCTGGGAGATTACTCTCTCTATACCTACCCCGGTTAAAAAGGGCACGCCACTTATAATAGGTACATCATGGTCAGTGGGCAAAAAAACGGTGGAAATGACCAGATCAGATCCTGGGATCAGATCCGTCGCTTCTCTCAACATACCTGTATCTATTCTGGCAGTAAAGCCGTTTTCTTTGAATAGCTTTTTGAGTTTTTCTGCAATGATTGTGCTGGGCACTACAGATGTGCTACAGATCACGGTCACTTTTTTTACTGGCACTTGACCATCATTTTTCCTTGCATTATAATCTACATAACAAACTTGATTTACATTATCATAATAATGGAGACTTGTGTCCTTGGTATACATCAGAAGCGTCAGTTTGTCAATATGACTTTTGAGATCGCGAGAGCATGTTTGTGTACCTGGCATATTGTAGTAAAATTAGCTAACCTGAAACATAACTTGACGCAGCGCATTTGTCAAAGTCGTACAAGCCTGGTATAATCCCGCCGTTATATCTTGATAAACTATTTTTAGGAGTTGTAACATTGATCCAACGCAAGACTCAGGATCCAAATTATTGGGGCGACAAGTTTGTAGTTACTCTGGACGATCTTCAATACCTTAGCACATTGCTCGTTGAAGACGAATTGCCAAGCTCGGCAGATGAATTAGGTCGAGCACTGGTCTCGCACCGCTGCCGACAGGAAGACGCGCTCATAGAACGCGCGTTGGCTCAGGGTACTCTGTATCAGCCCAAACGCAGCTATGAAATTGGCGAGCGAGTGGTATTTCCAGCACTGAGTTATCGTGTAGGAGAGGTTGTTGGTACTCGTCCTGGTCACAATCCCGAATACGATTTATTTAACGTTATCCAGGTTAAATTTGACAAGCGTAAAAAACGCGAGTTTGCCTCTGCATTCACAAATGATCACCCGCTCAATGACGAAACACAAGCGAATGCAGAACTGCGCACTCCAGAGGAACTGGAAGCACTTTACGCTTCCCAAATTGGGAAAGCGCTAGAAGCACAGCTTGAATCTGAACCTGACTTTGTACGATTGGCAGGTCAGTGGTTTCGCCGCGATCTGCTCGTACAAGTTCACGTAGGACATCTTAACCTGGCAGAAGCCGTACTCGATATGGCAAGCGGAGGACCGTTGCCAACGGAAGAATTATTGGGTGACCTGGAACTGCCGGAAGAAATCACCCCTGAGCTACGCACCTTTTCATTGAATTATGCGCTCCAAGAAGATGAACGATTTGACGAGGTTGGACCAGCGGGTGAGGTGCTCTGGTACCTACGCCGCATGGAACCGGAAGATGTACAATCTATTCCTTTCCACCTTCAATACAAACCCCTAAAGTATGACCCGGCATTGTTGACCAGTGAGATGTTAGCATTGGAACAAGAGTTGGATGATGAGCTTTCAAACCTTGATAGCCCCGCAGACATTTCTAAGCCGGTGACAATTGTACTCACCTATCCCCATTGGAAATCCGGCACCTTGCCGCTTTCCAGTCGGTTGGCACGCGTAATTCCGACGGGTCGCACTCGCCGCATTCGCTTTACTCTCGTGGACGGCGATACCGGGACAGAGATGCCCGCCTGGGTTATTCGTGAAGGACGCTATGTCTATGGTCTAGGTGAATGGTATAAAGCACACGATGTGCCAGTTGGAGCCTACCTGGAGGTGTCGCAAGGTGAAAAGCCAGGAACAGTCGTTATTCGACGACGCAGTCGCCGATCTAGAAGAGAATGGATACGAGTAGCATTACCAGTAGAGGGGCGACTCACATTCGAAGTACGCAAACAGCTTATCGGATGTCAATATGACGAACTGATGATTGTGGCGGGTGAAGATTCTCAGGTGATGGATATGGTATGGGAGCGTAGCCGTGAGAAAAAGATTTCGTTGAGCCAATTAATCACCGAGATTTTTCCCGAACTAGCCAAATTGAGCCCTCAGGGCACCGTTCACGCTGCCACACTTTACAGTGCAGTCAATGTTGCAATGCGCACTCCCCCCGGGCCGATGCTGGCGGAATTAGTCAGCAGCGGTATTTATTCACCCGTAGGCGATAATTACTGGGTCTTGCGTGCAGAGGAGTTTATGTCTGCTAATGAGTAGGATTACTGTTCCCTTTTCACTACCAACACTGGTCAAACCCACTCTTGATACGTCGTTTCGTATTGACTATGAATGGTGGGAGCGAAAAGAACTCCACATCAGTATAGAGCTACGTTCTCACCTTTGCGAAGAACACCAATCAGTTTTCAGTGAACACTTTGATACAGAGAGAATTGACTGGGTGGACGAAAGAACGGGCGAAGTCATGCAGGTGGATGGACTACAGCATGTGTTACAGATCCACTGTAGCAAACAATCTAGCTATGTTAATGAACATTTATCATTGGTTGATGCAATTTTCCGTGTATTCCTAGCAAATGGCAATACCCCTCTAACCTGTAAAGAATTGGGAAATATTGTTGGTCAACTCCCCAATAAAATTTTGCGTACCCTGACAGGTCGTCAAATTTATAAGGGGATTCGGCCAGTACGGATTGATTAGGCGTTACTCGGACACAACGTTCCACGATTTTTTGCGCCGCGACAACTGTCGCGGCGTTGTTCTTCGTCCATCACATTTACAAGGAGCAGACTATGCGCGTATTCATTGCAGGTATTATGCAAGGATCCCGCACCGATAGAGAAATTGATACTCAAGGCTATCGCAACGAGATCGCGCAAATCCTGGAAAACTATGTTCCCCAAGTTGAGGTGATAGATCCCCTCGAACTGCATCCAAACAGTGTGAGCTATGGCCCAGAGCAAGCCAAACAGACTTTGCTAGAGTTGGCGGCACTGGCCGGTCGAGTAGATGTACTGGTAGCTTATGTTCCTTTGGCCAGTATGGGTACAGCTCTCGAGATGTGGCACGCATACCAGAGCGACACGCAGATATACACGATCTCACCATTAACAAACAACTGGGTCGTGTATTCCCTCTCTGACCGTGTTTTTCCCGACATGGCAGCATTTGTGACATTCGTAGCCAACGGCGGTTTGAGCGAGACTAAATCCAAAGCTTGACAGAGGCGTATCATTCGATTAGAATATCGTCGCTAGCCCCAGTAGCTCAAATGGATAGAGCGCCGGACTTCTAATCCGACGGTTGCAGGTTCGAGTCCTGCCTGGGGTATCTGATGTATAGTCCTTCATTTATGTAGACCAGTAATCAACACCAAGGCGGGAAGACTGGTGCCGCCATACACCCACCTTACGACGATGAGTGCACCTGTCCTAATTACTGGAGCCACCGGTTTTCTGGGTCACACACTGTGTCCATATCTCATTGAACGCGGCTATCAACTACGAGCACTCGTGCGTCCTACTAGCTCGTGGGATTTTCTGCGCCCACTAGGAGTAGAGTTAGCATGGGGCGATATTCGTGATGCCGAGAGTGTCCGAACAGCAGCCGTGGGCTGTCGTGCAGTGGTGCATGCCGCAGGTAAATTTCGCTTCTGGGGAACGCGCGAAGACTTTTTTGCTGTTAACCTAGAAGGAACAAGGAATGCACTGGAAGCAGCGCGACAAGCCAACGCCGAACGATTTGTCTTTATCTCTACCATTGCTGTTGCTGGCACGCCTCGCGCAGACGCGGTAATAGATGAAACATACCCCCCAACTCCAGGAGACGACTATCAATGCAGTAAATTAGAGGCCGAGCGGCTAACATTACGCTATCACCAGGAATACGGACTCCCCACAGTAGTTCTTCGCCCTGGCGCATTCTATGGACCAGGCAGTCGCTACGCTTTCAACCGACTGTTCTTTGAAGATCCTCTAAAGGGCCTTCCACTGCAAGTGCATAGAGGACAACGTATCAATTTTCCCGTTTACATTCAGGACGTGGCCCAAGGCATTGATTTGGCACTACAACGTGGACGACCAGGCCAAGTGTACAATATTAGTGGTCCCAGCCTTAGTCATCAAAAAGCCAACGATGTTGTGGACAACCTGCTGGGGCATCGCATCTGGCGGTTCAATGCGCCCAGATGGACAATGCTCGCACTAGCGCGGGCGTGGACATGGCTCTCGCGCTATACCGGCCAAGAACCATATTATCCCTTTAACCTGTCACTCTATGTATTTCACGATTGGAAAGTCTCTTGTGAAAAAGCAGAACGCGAGTTGGGATTTGTGCCCACGCCGTTTGAGGAGGGGGCACGAGCAACGCTGGAATGGTATCATGAGTTGGGCGTCGGGCCAACTAACTGGCTGGCGAGGCTAATTACATGGCTGACCTGGAGAAAGCTGTGAAAATTGTCACTGTAGATCAAATGCGGCGTATCGAAGCCTCTTCAGATGCTGGCGGTCACTCGTACGCAGCGATGATGGAGCTGGCCGGGCAAGCTGTGGCTCAAGCCATCATCACGCGACGGCAGGTATGCGATAGACAAGTGTTGGTGTTGGTAGGATCAGGCAATAACGGCGGCGATGGACTGGTTGCAGCGCGCTACTTGGTTGAGACAGGCGCTCGCGTGATGTGCTACTTGCTCAAGCCTCGTGATCCCGTTCACGACGAAAACTTTTACTTGGTGCAGCAACAAGGACTAGAGATTGTGTTTGCCGATCAGGACAAGGAACTCGCCAATCTCCGGCATATGTCCAGTAACGCTGATATAATAGTGGATGCTCTCCTAGGTACCGGAGCACGCCTTCCGCTGAGAGGTACACTAGCAGAGATGCTCGGCATAGTGAGGCGCACACTGACATCGCGCCGGCAATCCAATTCCGCGTTATTGACTCGATTGATTCCCCCCTCTGTCCCCGGCAAGCGCTATTGGCCGTTCGTTGTTGCTGTGGATGGCCCCAGTGGCTTGGATTATGACAATGGTGCATTGGACGAGGCAGCGATTCCAGCCGACATCACGGTGACATTCGCCTACCCCAAGCCAGGGCACTTTGTTTTTCCTGGTGCTAGCGGGTTAGGTGAATTGCTCATCGCCGATATTGACACTGATCCGACGCTGGCGGATGACGTCATGCTAGAGCTAGTCACGCCAGGCTTGGTACAACAGTGGCTTCCGCTGCGCCCATTGAATGCTCACAAGGGCACTTTTGGCAAAACACTGATTATCGCCGGATCGGCCAACTATACCGGAGCAGCCTACCTGGCTGGAGCCGCAGCGACCCGTGCCGGGGCAGGGCTGGTTACTCTGGCAGTGCCCAACATCATTTATACTCCAGTTTCTGCTCGATTGGCTGAGGCAACATATCTGCGATTGCCTTGTGAACAAGAACTCGGTGCAATCACCATTGAGGCTGTCTCCATAGTAACTGATCAGTTGGAGAACTATGACGCTTTGTTATTAGGGCCGGGTTTGGGACAAGCTCGGATGACGCGGGCCTTTGTCGAAACCCTGTTATCCAAGACACAAAAAGGCACACACTCCTTGGTGGTAGACGCTGACGGTTTGAACATACTGGCTGAAATGAAAGATTGGCCCAAACAGCTACCAGCGACCAGCATTCTGACCCCTCATCCTGGCGAGATGGCACGGCTGACGGGGTGTACTATCGGTGAGATACAAGCTGACCGGGTGACAATGGCACAATCGCAAGCTGCTGCTTGGGGACACGTGATTGTTCTGAAGGGAGCATATACCGTCGTGGCGGCACCTGATGGACGAACGGACATCATACCTTTTGCCAACCCCGGCTTGGCCACAGCTGGCACCGGAGACGTGTTGGCAGGAACAATTGTGGCCCTGCGGGCGCAGGGAGTGAGCGCATTCGAGGCAGCCGCTGCCGGGGCTTACCTGCACGGGTTGGCTGGGGAGTTGGCACGGCTAGAGTTTGGAGCCGCTGGAATGGTTGCTAGTGATGTTCTGGCACACTTGCCACAGGCGTGGCAGCAAATCTTTTTCAACTGACACAACGCAAAACGTGAAGGGTAACAAGACGCCAATACAGAAGGCGCTCTCACCCTTCACGTTCTACATTTTGCCTGGCAATTGTTGCAAATTCGGTACTATGCAGCCTCGGCCTCAGCCTCGACAACTTTAGGTGCAGCCTCTTCTTTGCTCACCACAGAAGAAGCCGCCTTTTTCGTTGCCTCGGCCGCTTTGGTCAATTGCTTCTGACCTTCTTCAAACAAGGTTTTGCTTTGAAGTTGGAGTTCCTCAGCGCGACGCTTGACGTCAGCAGCTACGGCCTCGGCTTTGGCACGAGCTTCGGCCATGGAATCCTCCGCCTTGTCTTGCAGTTCGATACCCTTTTGCCGAATCTGCTCACGGGTCTCTTCTCCAGACTGCGGAGCCATAATGAGGGCCACTGCTGCGCCCACAAGCCCGCCTACCAAAAAACCTGCGAAAAAGGCCCCAATCTCACCACCATCATTGTTGCTCATTATATCTATCTCCTTAAAAGTATTTACACGTAACTGACAAATAATCTTCTAGTTCTCTTTTTCTTCGCTCCCGTCCAGACCTCTAATTTCCTGCACTATGCGCCGTAATCCCGCCATATAGCCTGACCATTTGACTACCGGCGATACAACATTGTGGCTGACAAACTGGGTTGTGCCGCGCACGGTCGCCAGTGTCTCGTTGGCAGATTCCAGCATCGGCTTGATCTCGTCGCGCAAAAGCATAACCAGCGACTGCATCTGTATCATCAGAATAATGAGTAGAACGCCAATCAACAACGTCTCGAACGCGACGAATATGATTGCCGCATCCCTGAACAATCCCACGACGATCTCCCCGGGACTGGGGCCTTGACCGGCAGCCGCAGCCTGATATGCGTCTATCGAAAGAAACACCAACAGGACAAGCACGCTTACCAGGAATAAACCGGCTACAACCAAGCCTATGGTAAGCATACGCCGCGCTCGCAACTCGGCAGGCGATGGTTCGATAGTTTCGGGAGATACCGATGCTGACGATACGGGAATTTCTACTGTAGATACGGGTTGATTTTCCATAGTCAAATTATTATAGCATAGGTTTCCGAGCCTTACAAATGACCCCGCCCCCTAACGCCACGGGACCATCATACAAAACCAGAAATTGCCCCGGTGTGATATCACGTTGGAGTGCATCAAAGCGAACCTGCGCCCTCTGCCGCGGCAATGGAGTCACCGTGACCGGAACCGCTCGGGCGCGATAACGAATCTGAGCTGTGGCATAGAAAACGGCGTGAGGGGTCTCACCATCAATATAGCGCATCTCCTCAACGAGACATTCGTCTTGCCCCAGTTCTTTTACTGTTCCAACGACAAGTGTGTTCTCGGCAGGCTCAATCGCGAGGACATACAGCGGCTCTGGGGACGTGATCCCCAACCCTTTGCGCTGACCAATGGTATATGCAGGCAATCCCTGATGTTGACCTAACACACGTCCGGCTGTATTGCAAATTGGACCAGGTTGAAAAAGATGCGAAATGTGACGAGTCAGAAAACGACGATAATCACCATCAGCCAGAAAACACAAATCCTGGCTTTCGGGCTGTTCCGCCACAGACAGATCATGTTGGCGAGCGATGGTGCGTACCTTCTCCTTGGTCAACTTGCCTACAGGGAAAAGAACGTGAGCCAATTGTGCTTGGGTAAGCGTGTGTAGGAAATATGACTGGTCTTTGCCGCTGTCCAACCCACGGAGGAGCTGATAACGCCCCTCAGTATTGCGCACACGAGCATAGTGCCCCGTGGCCATAAACGTTGATTCAGTAGCCAGTGCCCGTTTGATGAGTATGTCAAAGCGAACCGTGCGATTGCAAACAACGCACGGGTTAGGTGTGCGACCAGCAGCATATTCGGCGACGAAATAATCCACCACTTGGGCTTTGAAGGAGGTTTCGGCGTTGATCAGATAAAAGGGAATATCGAGCTGGTCAGCGATGCGACGGGCACGGTCTACGGCTTCTGGTGTACAACAACGATTGGCGCAGGCATCACCCAGTCCAGGCTCGGCCCACAGCCGCTGCATCGCACCGATAACATCGTGCCCCTGTTCTACCAGAAGCGTGGCCGCGACGGCGCTATCCACGCCGCCGCTTAGAGCAACTAGAACTTGCACGTGAGGGGGACTCCCATTCATCTGCTCGCAACCGTTCGACAATGCTCGGTAATACCTCCAGTACGCGCGTCACATCCGCCTCATCGTTCGAGCGACCCATAGTGACGCGCAGGCCGCCGATGCTCCAGTCTGGCAAAAGCCCCATCGCCTCTAATACGAACGACGGTACTGGCTCTCCGTTGGCGCAGGCCGCACCGGAACTGACGGCAATACCTTCCAGGTCAAGATTCACTACCACTGATTCTCCTTCGACGCCGCGGAAAGCGAAACTGGCGTGATGGCACAAGCGCTGTTTGGGATGACCTGTTAAACAACTGCCAGGAATGGATGCCAGAACACCCTCGATGAGTTGGTTGCGCAAGCGACGCAGACGAGCGCATTCGGCCACTCGATCTTTCTCCGCCAAGCGTAGTGCGGTCGCCAACCCTACGGCTCCGACAACGTTGACCGTGCTCGAACGGCGTCCGCGCTCGTGACCACCACCAGTAATAATAGACACGAGAGGAGTGTCACGCCGCACATAGAGTAAGCCAACTCCCTTGGGACCATAGAATTTGTGAGCAGAAAGGCTCATTAAGTCTACGTTGATATCGTCCAATTCCAACGGAAGCCGTCCAACCGCTTGCACGCCATCGGTGTGAAAAAGTACACCCTGCTCCCGGCAAACACGGCCAATCTTGACCATAGGTTGCACCGTTCCCACCTCGTTGTTGGCCATCATGACGCTCACCAGGATCGTGTCGGGACGGATGGCAGCCGCTACGTCATCCGGATTCACGCGCCCATATTCGTCTACTTGCAATTGTGTGGTCTCAAAGCCAAACAGATCGCATAATTGATCTATTGTATTCCCCACGGCGTGGTGCTCGATGGAACTGGTGATGATGTGATTACCACGCCCGTTCTGCCTGGCGGCCCACGCGGCGCCTCGCAGCGCCAAATTGTCGGCCTCGGTGCCCGAGCCGGTGAATACGATCTCTGTAGGACGGCAGGCCAATGTGTCGGCAACCGTCTGACGAGCTTGTTCTAAACCATTTGCGGCTGCTTGACCAAAGGTGTGAGATGACTCGCTGTTGCCAAAAAGATCACTCCAGTAGGGATCCATTGCTTTAACCACCCGTGGATCGACGGGAGTAGTAGCGGAATGATCCATATAAATCTGTCGTTCAGATATATTCATGTACAGTCCTTTTACAAAGTATAGTGAGGCATATTGTAGCACGCGGTGAGAGTGACGTCAAACAGTCGTTCGTGAGCGTAACAAATTGGGGCCAAACTTCTGAAAAATCGAGATAGAGGTGTTGTCTGTCATATTGAGATGTGATCCAGGTCATAGAGAATCGTTATCGCGTCCACTACTGCGTGCTTGGCGAGTCTGTTATAGTTGATTCAGTATTGAAATGGAGGGCACGAATGATTATGGTTCAGAACACGTCGAAATCAGGTCAAATCGTACAGGTGTTTTGTCAGAGGACCTTTGAGTCAAAAAAGCACCAAAGATTTTTTGAGGACTTTGATTATTATCTTGACCGACTTGGCGGAAAATGGAATCTGAAAAACGACAAGACGATCAAACGGTCTGTGCTTGTCTTTGGAATGGTAGCCCAAAACGTAAAGAGTTATTTGACCAATCAACGAAATTAAGGAGGTGCATGATGCACGTTTCGACTGAAACAGGTATATCCCGTAGGCCGCACGCTATGACATCTTTTCTCGTCATCTTTGCGGGGCAGGCGATCTCTTTGTTTGGCAGCGAGTTGGTTCAGTTCGCCCTCATCTGGTGGCTGACCCAAACGAGCGGGTCGGCGACGACGTTGGCCGCCGCTTCATTGGTGGGGCTTTTGCCCCCGGTGTTTCTGGGGCCGTTTGCGGGGGCGTTGGTTGATCGATGGAATCGGCGTGCCGTGATGATGCTGGCCGACGGCGTGATTGCGTTGGCGACATTAGTGCTAGCCGCTCTCTTTGCGCTCGGCATCGTGCAGGTGTGGCACGTTTACGTTTTGATGTTTGTCCGTGCGTTGGGCGGGGCGTTCCACTGGCCCGCGATGCAAGCCTCGACAACGCTGATGGTGCCGGAGGAGCATCTCTCCCGTGTGGCGGGAATGAATCAAGCGTTGCGAGGGATCGTGAGTGTTGCTATGCCGCCCTTGGGAGCTTTGTTACTGACCTTGACACCACTCCCGACGATTTTGGCCATAGACGTAGGTACGGCACTCTTGGCGATTGTGCCACTTTTCTTTATCCACATCCCGCAACCGGCGCGCACTTTGCCAAAAGATGATGAATCCTCAACCGTGTGGACTGATCTACGCGAGGGCATCCGGTTTGTATGGGGTTGGCGGGGTATGGCGATTTTGATTGGTCTCATTTCGCTGCTGCATTTTTGGGCGGCACCGGCCTTTTCGTTGGTGCCTATCGTTGTGACCAAGTATTTTGGCAGAGGTGCACTCGAATTGGCCTGGATGCAGTCGGCCTCTGGAATTGGATTGCTGGCAGGGGGGCTGTTGCTTGGTGTATGGGGCGGTTTCAAGCGCCGTATTGTGACCGTTCTATTGGGCATCTCACTAATGGGTGTGTGTGTGGCCGTTATGGGTATATTGCCCAATACCGCGTTCTGGATGGCTGTCGGGGCGATGTTTTGCACGGGTGTGTTGGCACCGATGGTCGTGGGTTCTTTTCAGGCTGTGCAGCAAGTGATTGTCCCTCCAGAGATACAAGGCCGGGTGTTTGCGCTGGCAAGGAGTGGGATGGACGTGATGTCGCCGCTGGGTATGGTGGTTGCTGGTCCGGTGGCTGATATGTTGGGTGTACAGAGGTGGTATCTGCTCACCGGAGTTGTGCTGGTTGTTATGGCCGTGGGAGCATTTTTCATCCCGGCGTTGATACGGTTGGAGGAGCGAGAAACATAAGAGAGTTTTTGGTTCCGATAAAAAAGTTGCGAGTAGAAGAAGAAACGGGAGCAGGCGCCATTTTTGTGCCGATTCTATGCTCTGGGTGGCAGAAAGCATCGTTCAAAGTTAAACCGATATAATGTCTAATAACAAATCTCACCAATATGGAGGTAAAGAAATGGATGGTAGGTTACTGTTAGGGCTTTGGCGAGCCATGATCCCGCTTCCGCGTGCGCTGTGGCAAAAGGCGGTGTTCCATGAGGTGCGCAAGACGGAAAGGCGTCTTGATTTCATAACGCCGGAACATCGCACAGTTCAACACTTTGTGGTCAGAGAGCTTGCGCGTATCGGTGGACCGGTGTCACCCGAGTTCGTTTCGCAGGAGGTGAGCCTTCCTGTCGAGCAGGTAAACGTCATCTTGGGCGAGTTGGAGGCCCACATGACCTTTTTGTTTCGAAATGCACAGGGGGCGGTCACCTGGGCATACCCCGTGACCGCGGACGAGACGCCACACCGTGTAACTTTTGCCACTGGCGAGCAAACGTACGCTGCTTGAGGGATGGACGCGGTTGCGACGCCCTTCGTGCAAGGGCAACTGTGGGGAGAGCATCTGTCGTTCGTCGTCGAAACAGAGTGCGCCAATTCTGGGCAACTGATTCAGATCGAGATAGATAGCGAATTAAAGTATCGCATTGCAAAAGGTGAGGCTGATCTACGTATCTTTGTGCCGCTCATTGATGTGGACAAGCTGGACGACCCCAGCATCATTGACGCATTCTGACGCAAGTCGGTATTCTTCTGGTCAGAAGAACAAGCGAGGAGCTATCGGCGCAGGGTGGGGGCGGTGCAAGGCATGTATCTGACGTTGGATCAAGCAGTATTCATTAATCGGATTATGCAGTCGACGTTGTTTGGGTTCCCCAAGTCTAGCTGGGTGGATCATGTGCCAGGGTAGGGTTGAAAAACGAGTTGGTTTAGGATCACGAAATTGTCGGAGAAAGATTAGGGAGGAAAAGATGGCTGGAAAAACCAGAGATCGGATCGGGACAATGTCCCCTGCATGCAATGGACAGTTGATCGACTTGCGCGGGGTGAACAAGACCTTTGAGACCGCCGCGGGTACGTTCACTGCGCTCAATGGGGTCGACATGCAGGTGAACGAGGGCGAGTTCGTCGCCGTTGTCGGTAAATCAGGGAGCGGGAAATCTACCCTGCTCAATATGCTGGCTGGCATCGACCGCCCGACTTTTGGCGAGGTGTACGTTGGTGACACGGCAGTACACACATTGAAGGAGGGAGAGATTGCGGCTTGGCGAGGGCACAACGTGGGAGTGATCTTTCAGTTCTTCCAACTGCTGCCTACACTGACGGCGGTCGAGAACGTGATGCTGCCGATGGATTTCTGCAATACGTTTCCCAATCGCGAGCGGCAGTCGCGCGCGATGCAATTGTTGGAACAAGTCGGTGTGGCTGAGCAGGCGCACAAGCTGCCAGCGGCCCTCTCTGGCGGCGAGCAACAGCGCGTGGCTATCGCGCGGGCATTGGCGAACGATCCGCCCATCATTGTTGCCGATGAGCCAACTGGTAACCTCGACTCGCACACGGCTGCCACGGTCTTTCGGCTCTTTAAGGACTTGGTGGCAGGCGGCAAGACCATCTTGCTGGTTACTCACGAGCGGGAACTGGCACAGCAGGTTGGCCGCATCGTTACGCTTTTTGACGGCGAGGTTGTGTGTGAGGACAAAACGGGGGCGATGGATGTTGATTAACCCCCGCTGGCGCAAGGTAATGCGCGATTTGTGGTTGAACAAAGTGCGGACCTTTCTGGTCGTGCTGGCCATTGCTATAGGTATTTTTGGCATCGGCGTGGTGGTGAATGCGTATTCAATTTTGATACGCGAGATGGACAAGAATTATCTGAATACAAATCCAGCTTCGGCGACGCTGTGGACCGACCCGATGGATCGGGATTTTGTCCAGGCCGTGCAAGATCTTTCCGTGATTGACCAGGCCGAGGCGAGACGGAAAGTCGTTGGGCGCATCCAGGTGGGGCCGGATGAGTGGAAGGATATCTGGCTGTTTGTCATCAACGATTTTGATAATGTCTGCATTTCCACGTTCGTGCCGGAGGATGGGGTGTGGCCGCCAGCAGATGGAGAAATTCTTTTGGAGCGCGAGGCGCTGTCTGTTGCCAGGGCAGATGTTGGCGATACGGTGTTCGTCAGAATACCTGATGGCCTGAAACAGGATTTGTCCCTCGTCGGTACCGTTCACGCCCCGGGTTTAGCCCCAGCCTGGATGGAGGGTTTTGCCTATGGCTTTGTCACGCCGGGAACGCTCGAATTACTGGGCGGAGAACCCTATTTGAACGAACTCAAGATCGTCGTCGCCGAGAACGAGTTTGACAAGGAAACTATCAAAGAGACGGCGTATCAACTCAAGGGGTGGATCGAGCAAAACGGGCGTCAGGTGTATCGTATCGAGATTCCAGAGCCGGGCAAACACCCACACATCACTCAGATGTCCGCTTTGCTGTTTTTGCTGCAAGCTTTTGGGTTGTTGGCCCTCGTCTTGAGTGGGGTACTGGTTGCCAACATGATCTCTGCCCTGCTGGCCCAGCAAATTCGACAGATTGGGATGATGAAGGCCGTAGGAGCCAGAAATAGGCAAATTGTCGGCATATATTTTGGGATCGTTTTGGCTTTGGGGCTGGTGGCGTTGGTGGTGGCTATGCCGGCCGGTGTCTGGGTAGGGCGATTGTATGCAGATTTCGCAGCTGATATGCTCAATTTTGACATCTTTAGCACCGAGATACCCGTCTGGGTGTATGTTCTCCAAGTGCTTGTTGGTTTGCTGGTGCCGATCTTGGTGGCGGCTTATCCCATTTACAAGGGTAGCCGGGTCACCGTACGTCAGGCGCTCAGCGACTATGGTGTGGGGCAGAGTGGTTTTGGCAAAAGCCCCATCGATGTGCTGCTGGGGCGAATCCGTGGCGTGGCACGACCGTTCTTGCTCTCACTGCGTAATACGTTTCGCCGCCGGGGACGGTTGGTGCTCACTTTGGGGACCCTAGCGGTCGGGGGCGCGGTCTTTATTGTTGCGATGAACGTGGCTGCTTCAATGGATAATACTGTCAGCAAAAGGTTCGACCCTCTACGGTACGATATCCAACTCCGTTTTAATCGTTCCTATCGTGTGGAGCGCATTGAACAGGTTGTTGGTGATACGTCTGATGTAGTTCAGGTAGAAACTTGGGGAGGAGCCAAGGCCGCGCGCGTCTACCCAGACGGGACAACGGGAAATAATTTTACTGTCGTGGCCCCACCTGCGACGACTGAATTGATGGCCGAGATACCCGTCATCGAGGGGCGCTGGCTGCGACCAGACGACGGGAACGGGGTGGTGGTCAACAATCAATTGCTAGAAAAGGAACCGGACGTCAACGTGGGTGACGAAATCACGCTCAGGATTGGTGATCGAGAGACTGGTTGGCTGGTTGTTGGCGTTGCTCAAGAACTGATCGCTGTACCAACGGCTTTTGTTAATAACGAGTATTTTTCCCAAGTTACCGATCAGGTAGGATATGCCCAGAATGCGGTGGTTGTCGCCGAAAGCCGTGATATGGAAACTGTGTCTGCTATCGCGCGCTCTTTGGAGCAGAGCCTTCAAGACGCCGGTTTGGACGTGGGAACGACCCAGAAAATGGGCGATTTTCGCCAGGCTGTCGAGGACCACCTCAAGATTATCGCCTTTTTTCTGGTGTTGATGTCTGTTCTGGTCGTCATTGTGGGCGGATTGGGTTTGATCTCGACGATGAGCATCAACGTGCTCGAACGGACGCGCGAGATCGGTGTGATGCGGGCCATCGGCGCATCAGATTGGGCCATATTGCGCATTATTGTGGTTGAGGGAGGGTTGATCGGCGCGCTGAGTTGGATCATCGCGGTGTTGCTTTCCTTGCCATTGAGCGTTTTTGTCAGTCGGACGTTTGGCGTGATCTTTTTTGAGACCCCGCTTGCTTTTGCCGTTTCGCCGATGGGGCTTGTGATATGGTTCGTCATCGTCGTTGTTTTCTCAGGTCTAGCCAGCTTTTATCCAGCGTGGAATGCCACGTGGCTGACGACCCGTGAGGTCTTGGCGTACGAGTAGCAGAGAGATAAAATGAGAAATGGAGATGTCAAAATGAAAAAGAACAAAAGGTTGATTGTCGCCGTAACAGCCGTCGTTATTTTACTTGCTTGTATCGGTGCTGTGGCAGGACTTTATATGGCTGTTGAAAGTGGCCTTATTCCCAATCCGCACGCATCTGGGGGAGCTATTCAAGTGCTGGGGAATGTAATTATGATTTGATGAACCTTCTACCCGCGCACCATCATCAGGTTGCCGGATTCGTACCGGCGCAGTCCCCAGCGAAAGACGCCGCGGGCCGCCAGCGTGAATCCGATGGTGACGGCTACCAGTATCGCCAGCCGTGTCCAACTGAAATTGCTCACCAGTTCTGCCGGCATCGAGCCGACGAGGGCGGCCGGGATGAGGGTGTAGAGCAGCACCCTCACCGCGCCGGGGAAAATCTCTACCGGGTAGAGGCTGAACGTGATCAGTGCGTTGATGGCCTGACCAGCCAGATTATCGGCGCTGCCTATCCAAAAGGCCAGCGATCCCACCAACACGCTAAAGGCGACAAAGATGAGACCCGTCAGCAAGCCCAGTAACAGAAATAGTGGCAAGCTCATCCATCGTCCCGGTGCAGCTATCAGAAAGACGATTAGGCCAAAGAGCAGATCGCCCCAGGCGGGGAGCGACATCCGTGAGACCAGCAAGTGAACCAGCGGATCGGCGGGGAGGGCCAGGTAATAGTCCAGATCACCACTGGCGATGATTCGGGCGACCAGAAACGCGTTACCACAGATGGCGGTGCCTGCCCCAAAGCCAAAAGCGACGATTCCATAGATGGTCATCACTCCTGCCAGATCCCAGCCTTGCAGGTTGGGCAACCGGTTAAAGAGGACCCACCAGAAAAAAAGCAGCATCGCATCGTTGAGCAGCATACCGATGACTTGAAGAATAAAGGCCCCCCGGTAAGCCATCGCCGACATCAGGTTGTGGCGCAAATAGCCTAGCACTAATCGCAGTGTTTTCATTTTATCCTTTGAGTATTTGATCATGGTCCATCAGTTGGTGGTACCGGGGGGAGTAATGTGCTCCCTTTGGCAGGTTGGTGCAACACAAGCGGCAGATATGACCAGTGCGGTATAGGTTTGTACAGTATGAATGGATCGAATTGTGCACCGTTTGGTTCGACTCCGACGCCGGTCAGTGTATTGGCGTTTATTGATATAGACACACAATGGTTGACACTGGCAAAGTATACCGAGTATGGGTTGGACTCTTCTTGTTCGTACAATGGCGCGCCACCGCCACCCGTCACAACATAGACGACGTCGCCAACAATGCTCCGTTCATAATCGTGGTCGTGGCCGCTAAAAACTAAATCTACATCATAATCTGCAAAGAGCGGGCCGAGTGCGTCGCGCACAGTTTCGTTGCCCCCGTGACGTCCAGAGCTGTGAAGGGGAGGGTGAAGGAATACGATCTTCCAAAACCTGTCGGTGTTGGCCAGATCATTTTCCAACCAGATATACTGTGGGCTGCCCGGTGTATAGTTTGCATAGCCATCAAGTTGCAAGGCGACAAAGTGTGTGTTGCCATAGTCGAACGAGTACCATTGCTCGTTACCGGGCAGGTGAAAGGCATCATAATAGTGCTGGCTGTTCCTTTCGTGGTTACCGAGTGCCCCAAAGAGCGGCGCTTGGCGCATCAAGCTCCGCTCGATATCAAAGAAGGTGTCCCACTCACTGGCTTTTGTCCCATTGTTTACAAAATCGCCAGAGTGTAGAACAAAGTCCGGTTCCAGGCCAACGATGCGATCGACGACGCCTTGATGGGCCAAGTGACCGGTCCGCGTATCTCCAAGGACGGCGAACGAAAAGCTACTTTGGGTGGGCAAATCGGCGGTGCGGAATGTGTGATCTCCACCTAAAACTTGCCCGTTGCTGGCGATTTGATAATGATAGACTGTATCAGGAGTGAGATTGGTCAACGTAATCGCGTGGTGAGTTAGGGGTAGGATGTTGTTGACGCTAGAGATGTACGTTGTTGTAGGGCCATAGTTCACGTGGCTGGTGGCCAGTTCGTTCGTGTTCCACACAACGATGACGCTGTTGGTTGTGACGGATTGCAGATAGGGACCTCGCGTCAACGCAGTTGTTTGGCCCGGTTCTGAGGGGAAAGCAGCACGTGAGATCCATTGTGTTCCCTGTTGGTGTCGGATCATAATTCCGGCCGATGCTAGGATCGCTAGACCCAGCCCCAGGCCGGCAGCCAGCGATGTCAAATTTTTCCTCAATGTCGCCACCTTTGACTATCCCCCGTGCATTACCATCCGCCGTTGCGCCCGTTTCCAGACGATTGTCACCAAGCCCACGAGTATGACTATATAGATCACCTGCCCGGCTACGGCCCGTAGTACGAATCCTGGCTCAAAGCCGATAAAGATCCGAGCTGGAACGTAAGAGATGAATTGGAACGGCAGCCACTCGGATACTCGTCGTAGCCAGTCGGGGAACATTTCCAGGGGGAGAAACAACCCGCCCACGGTAAAGAGCAGTTTCTGGTAAATCCAGAATATGGGCATGACCTCTTCGATCCAAAAGGCAGACAGGCCGATGAGGACGGCAATGAGTGCGTCCAACAGCAGGGCCAGGGATGCCGTTCCCAAAAAAGCCAACAGACCCGATAGATCGCCGGTTGTCTGTCGCATTCCCAGTCCTACCACGATCGTTGCAGTCAGAAAATTGAGCACAAAACGGGGGATAGAGCCGCCCAAAGAGTTGGCGACCTGGTACCAGGGATAACTCAAGGGACGCGTCAGTGTATAGGCCAGGTTCCCTGCTTTGACCTCTTCACTGATCTGGGTAAAGATGCGTGAGCCGGAGAGGGTGATGGTTTCGGTCATTGCCAGATACCATACCATCTCTACCAGCGAGTATCCTTCTAGTGTTGACTCGCCTCCGATGCCAAAGGCAGAGGACCACAGGGCCATAAAGACACCCATAAAGAGTACCATCTGAACTGCCCGCATCGCCAGTTCGGCCCGGTAGACCCATTGCTGCCGGGCAGCAACTCGAAGCACAAACCCATAGCGCATCATTCATCCAATCTCCCTTCTTTGTTATTTGGTCCGACCTCGTAGATACGGGCAATGATTGATTCCATTGGTGGGTTGTCCACGTTGATGTCTGCGATGGTGTACTGTGCCAAGAGTTGCCCAACTATTCTCTCAATAGGTACGATCCCTGTATCTACCTCTAATTTGACTCCGTATCCTTTGTGTTTCAATACCCGCACGCCAAGCTCATCGCCCTGACCGCTGCGGTCGATTCCCTGCCAGGGTTCTCCCAATTTCAGGGAGACTGTCTTGGTGTGGATATAGTCTCGCTTCAAAGTAGAGACTTTTCCGTCATAGATCACTGTTCCGTGGTTTATGACCATCGCGCGCTTGCAGAGAATCTCGACGTCCCCGGCATCGTGAGAGGTGAGAAAGATGGTGACACCCTCCTGCTGGTTGAGTTCTAGTATCAAGTCGCGGATGCGCTGCTTGACGACGACATCGAGACCGATGGTCGGCTCATCGAGAAAGAGAATGCGCGGACGATGCAGGAGCGAGGCAGCGATCTCGCAGCGCATCCGCTCGCCCAGTGAGAGTTTGCGCACCGGTGTGCGCAAATAGTCACTGATCTCGAATAACTCGATCAAATAGTTCAGCCGTTGGCGGTAGGCGGATTTGTCCAGCTCGTAGATGTGGGCCAGCAACTCGAAAGAGTCTGCCGGGGGTAGATGGTACCAGAGTTGGGACTTTTGACCAAAGACGGCGCCGATCTCGTGGGCCAACTTTTGGCGCTCTTGCCACGGCGTCTTGCCCAGCACCTGAGCCTGACCGGAAGTAGGGTAGAGAATGCCAGTCAGCATTTTTATAGTAGTAGATTTGCCTGCCCCATTAGGACCGATAAAAGCCAGCCGCTCCCCCTCTTGTATGTTGAGGGTGATATCTTTCACGGCGTGGATTTCTCGTCGGGTGGGATGCAGCAATGAGCGCAGGCTGCCAACAAGTCCTGATTGTTTTTCCGTCGTAACAAAAGTCTTGGTTAAATTAGTAGCTTTGATGTCCAAAGGAAACCTCGATTATTTTTAATCATTTCTAATTTTAGTGCATTTTGTTACCTTGTACAAGTTCCTTGACCACATAAATCTCGCTCTTCTCACTGCGATCACCAATAAAGTGTGCCACTATTTGACGAATGCGACGACATAGAGCGATCTATATCCACCATTTTTGCTTTTTTTGAGCACAAATGACCACATTTCATCCAGTTCCAACATATCATCCGCTTTCGCTCTTTCTAAAGTGTCAGGCAAAGCAGCTGCTTTTTCTATGATCCAGCGTGCCAGTGTCTGGCGTGCTATTCCAAAGATGCGCTCAGTACCGCGCATACTGGCCCGCTCCCGATAGTTCTGCAAGACAAACTCTTTGACAAACTCGGGATAAGAACGGCTTTACCCAAATCCGTAGGGTGATTGCATTTATATTTCAGTGGTTCGAGTTTAACACGTAGCATAGCCCTTCGTGGGCGTAAAATGGGTACAATGCCCTATGCCACTAACGAAATTACCGAGTTTCGTGCATAAAACAAGGTTCCACATTATAAATGTAATCGCCCTACCCAAATCCGCAATCACACTTGACAAAATAGAACATTTGTGCTAATATATCTCATAATAGTACAAGGAGGATAGTATGAGTAAAAAAGGACGTGAAAAGGCACTGGATGTCGCGTTGGCAAACCTAACCAAACGTTTTGGCGACGGCACCGTGATGCGTCTGGGAGAAGCAACCCACTTGCAAATCGAGATTATTCCCACCGGTTCCCTGGCCATCGATTACGCTCTCGGCGCTGGCGGCATCCCCCGGGGCCGCGTCACCGAAATTTACGGCGCAGAGGGTTCAGGCAAGACTACTCTGGCCCAACACATTGTTGCTGAGGCCCAAAAGCGAGATGGCGTCGCAGCCTTTGTAGATATGGAGCATGCCCTCGACCCTGTTTACGCAGCCAAATGTGGCGTGGATGTAGATAACCTGCTCATTTCTCAACCCGACACCGGCGAGCAAGCGTTGGAAATCACCGAGACCCTCATCCGCTCCGGCGCGGTAGACATCATTGTGATCGACTCGGTGGCCGCGCTGGTGCCTCGCGCCGAGATCGAGGGGGAAATGGGGGCCTCTCACCCCGGCCTCCAGGCACGTCTAATGAGTCAGGCGCTGCGCAAGTTGAGTGGGGCCATCAAACAATCAAACACAGCCGTGATCTTTACAAATCAGTTGCGGGAAAAGATTGGCGTGATGTTTGGCAGCCCGGTGACCACCTCAGGTGGGCGGGCGCTTAAATTCTACGCCTCTGTACGACTAGATATCCGGCGCATCGCTGCCATCAAAAACAAGGGCGAAGTGATCGGCAATCGAACGCGAGTTCGAGTAACAAAGAACAAAATAGCACCGCCATTCCGAGTGGCAGAGTTCGACATCAATTATGACGAAGGGATCAGCAAAGCAGGGGACCTGATAGATATGGCGGTAGAGTTGGAAGAGATTGAGAAACGAGGTTCGTACTACTATCGTAGCGGTGAGAGCATGGCCCAGGGACGCGAGAATGCCAAGCAATTCCTACGCGAGCACCCCGACATCGCCGACCAAGTAGAGGCCGCCGTGCGTCAGCACCTAGAACTGGGAATCGCTCCCATCACTGCAAATAATGACAAAAACCCTGAGGAAAAAACTGCAAAACTCGCAAAAGATACACTCGCGTAAAGTCCAACAAATCTTTACCTCAACCAACAGGTCCTTGTGCTGCAGTCACCAATCATAAAAGCTACAATTTAACGTGTGGCGGCACATTGTCGTCCAAAAGCCACCGTTTTTGAGCACAAAAGGTCAAGCTTTATCCAGTTCCAGCACATCACCTGTCTGTGGGCAACAAAGTGTCTTTGAGATCAGGCAACTTGGGAACCCCTATCGTTGATCCACACAACAACCGTGTGCCGAGATATTTCATAGATGCGTTCAAGCCCTCTCATACTTGATTGATCACTTGCCTTTTGGCCATTACCAAACCGGAGGGCACATACACAAATTCAGAGAGTATCGGAATAACACCCTATTCTGTCACGAATTAGCGCGAAAGGCACTGGTTCAGTTGAATGGGATTACGATGTAGCCGCGCTTTCTATAGCGCGTAAGGCTCTGCGAGTGCGCAACTTGTTGCGACAGAAACCTCGGCTACAAGCCCCTTTTTGAGCCACAATTGGCTTAACATCCAAAAATCCCACTCAACTAAACCTGTACCCAAATCTTCTTTGCCATTGCCGTCTACACCAGTCTTTTTTGACTACCAACCTTTCATTCTTGGCTCTGGCGCTCAAGGCTTGCGACTGGATATGGTAGGTACAAGACGAACGGGACTCGGGATCAGTTTACCGCACGACGAATATCAGAATGTGCGTGCCAGCGGCATCATAGACCTCGAGCCGGTCAGTGGTGATCTGGTACGTGGCAGCGGCACCCAGGGTTGTGAGATAGGCGGTTTCCTGTTCCAGGATTCCGGTTGGTTCCATGCAGCCCATCTCTGTTGCGAAGACATTAGATATACTCAAGTTGTTTTCCTTGGCCTGATAACTGCCTCCATACTGGTTGCAGCCCGCCAAACCGGAAACTTGTTCGTCTGAAAACTCGAGCGTGATCGTTGTACCGGAAAGTACAGCATTACCGGTTAGGGATTCCAGTTCCCACACTGTATTGCGCAGCACATTGACACCTGAACCGCCGCAAGCGACTAACATAACTGCCAAAACGGCAATGATAATGACAATTGCAAACTTTATGTTCATTTCATATCCTCCTTTTGAGAAAGCGATGCAAACAGTTCTTCAACTTGTGTCACTCTGATGCCGGTTCTTTCCAGCAGCAGGTCATAGACTCTCTCAATCGCCCCCATCTGCTGCTTCATCATAGCTACGGCTTCGGGGCGCATACCAAGCTTTTCTGGTCCCTCGGACAACGAGGTGACCACGCTGAATAGCCTTCTAGTACAAGCGGCTACGTCGAAATACTCGATTTGCTCCACTGGGGTTTCTGTCAGCCGTTCGTACTCGTGCAAAATGATATCACGCCACTTGGCATCTTTGTGAGTGCTTATCAGGAGCAGTGTCCAGGCCAGGTCGAAACGCGAATCCGAGATGTCAAATGCGGTCCAATCAACCACTATCATCGATCCGTCATCGCGCAGGAGCACGTTTCCGGGATGAAAATCCCAGTGGATGGGCGAGGGGCGCAGACAGGGCACTTGGTCCCGGCGTACCTCCAACCACTCTAGCACGGGCAGAAAACCGGATTGGGGAAAGCCCGAGAGAAAATGACGGAACTGGGTCAGTCCACGATCCACCAAAATATAGGGGTCCCTTGTGTCATACTTTGATACGTCGTCGACAAAAGGGCGCCACTCTAGCGCGTGCAACTGGACGAGCAAGTCACAGAATTGGGTCAATAACTTTTGCTGTTTTTCCCCAGGCGAGCCGAACAATAGTGGCCACAGCATTTGACCCTTGATTCTCTCCATAATGACGAATGGTTTGTCAAAGGGAGAGTTCTCGCGCTCCAGGATCAGTACCTGGGGTACCGGATAACTCGCATCATACAATTGGCTCATACCGTGGAACTCGCGTGCTGATTTTTCGTGGGCATCATCTCCGGGGTAGATGCGCAAGATCAGGGCTTTACGCTGGCGTTCCCCTGTCGGCCCATACTCCAAGTCGAAGGAATAGATATCGCTCTCCCAACCCACACTGATGCTGGTCAGGTTTGAGACTTGCATCCCTGATTTGTTCGGAAAGATGTGCGTATAGTAATCGTGCAGATAGTTTTGCATATCCTTGTTCATAATGCTCCTTTAACTTGTTCCTCGTGCCCACATCTCTAGCGGCAAAAGTTCACGACTGATGATAGTGAGGGCTTTAGGCGACATCTTGCCATCCTCCACGAGTTGTCGTCCAGCCTCTTTTGCCGCTTTCAAAATGTCGTCTACGGGCGCTCCCTGTTCCATCATTGACTTTAACGCTGGCCCATGAGGCCGCAACAGTGCCCCCGCAAATTCCCTTTCGGCATGCTCACAGAAAGCGTGCATATGAGCAAGCAGTAGGTCAAAGTTGTCCAGTTCCCAGTAACCACAACTGGAGACCAACACAATTTGACCGGGCTTGGTTCCCTCGCGCAGGGGGTGGTGACAATGCCCATCGCGTAACTCTACAAACGGTTCCCCCAGAGGAATCAGTATCCGATCTATCAGATTCTTTAGTGGGCCGGTCATCCCGCTTATATAGACCGGGGTGGAAAAAACCCAAACATCTGCATCGCATAGTTTGGGGTGCAGCATCTGCATATCGTCTTTTTGAAAACATTCCCCTGGTGTATGCGTGGAACAGCGAAAATCGCCCTGGCAAGGGTTGATCTTGAGCCTTTTGGTGTAAAAGAGTTCGACCTCTGCTCCCACCTCGCGCATCCCTTCAAGAAAGGGGGCAAGGATTAGTGCGGTATCACCTTTATCCATCTTGGGACTGCCATTGATCGCCACTATTTTCATTTTTCTTTCCTCTATTCGTTTTTCTTCTTTGTGAACCTGTATTGAGTCAGTGTTTCCGGATCCCACAAGAACGCGACGATCACGGCGATGATGAGGATAAAGATACAGGTGATCAAATGGCCCAAAGAGGTATAAAAACTTGCAATGGCCAGCGTGCATACGTTGTACACTGCGTGAATCAAAATGGTGGCAAACACATTTTTTCCCGTGTTGTTATAAAGCCAGACGATCAGGGTACGTATCGCGGCCAAAGATAGCAGTTGCACAATTACCCTTTGCGAATCTTGACCTGAAAGCATATAGAGCGGGATGTGCCACGTAGCCCATATGCTCCCCAAAATTATACTGGCAACAAGGGCATTCCATCGCTTTTCCATTGGGTCAAAAGCATACCCCATCCAGCCTATTTCTTCAAATAAAGCAAAGATGAAAAACATGAGAAATGCGACCGGCGTTGCTGCAACTGGGAACAAGGCCTCAGGAAGTGTTTCTCCTGTTAAAATCGTTATCCCTAATGCCAAGAGGAACAGGACCGGCATCAGGAAAAGGATTGGCGCGTACCAGATTTTTCTCGTGATACTCTTATAGTCAAAGCATCTCTTTAACAAGCTCTTGGCGCCCTCTGCTCGGTTTGCTCTGTACGCAAGGATCAACGCGGCCGTTATGGGCGCGAGGGCGATGATCAAACCTATGAGCATGACCATTTCTTGCGGGACGAGGGAAGCAAGAATATAGGGGGGCACAGACATAACAAAAGTCAATACAAAAAAGGCAGTGATATTCTTTGATGTTTCGGATATTCTAGTCGCATTATTCATTTTTCTTTCTCCTTGTAGATGATACTCGGGCATACCCCGAGTCACGTCGATGGATGGCCAAGGCGACGATCTCACGCAAAGAGCCCCGGGCTGCTATGACCCGTTGGTTCGATATTTCGCTCGTCAGGTCTGTTTTCTTTGCTAGTTGCCAAGGCTCACGTAAAACCACGAGAGCCAGCAGCATGCTGAACAACGCGATCGCTACCGAAGCGGCAAAAGCGCTCTGTGGAGCCATACTGGCGGCAGCCATGGCGGCCAACAACGGCCCCACCACACCACCCAATGATGCGGCTGATGATTTGATGCCCATCACCCGCGCCCTGTGCCGCTCCTCGCTAATGTCCAAAAAGAATGCGCCCAACGCGGGTGATATCAATCCCTCTCCCAACCCGCCTATGGCAAAGGAGAGCAATACCAGTCCCAGCGAGTTGGTAAAGATCAAGCCGGCAAACTGGGCGGAGAAAAGAAACAGCCCAACGACGATGGATGGCTTGCGACCAAACCTGTCACCCACCCGGCCGAGGGTTGTCTGGCCCAGAGCCGACATCAGACCATAACCCCCGGCTGCCATGCCGAACTGTGCCGTAGTCCAGCCCAGGTCGTCAAAAACGTAGAATAGCAATTGGGGCTCAAAAAAGGCCCAGGCACAGTACATGGCAAAGCTGATAAAGAGCAGTACCCCGAATGCGGATAGCGGACGGGGTAGCGATGTCCAGAATGATTCCGCCTGCGTGGAAGCCAGCCCGGTTGTCCGTCGTCTTGTCCGGCGCAGGCGCAATGCCTCGCGCTGCCGCACCGCTCGGGGGCGTGTCTCTGGAACCAGGATAGCGGCTGCCGCAAAAGCAAGCAAACCCATCCCAGCCGAGAGCAAGAACGGTGCTTCAAAACCCCACGCATCATAGAGCACGCCGCCTGCAAATGGTCCCAGCACCCAACCCACTGATGCACCCCCGGTCACAAAGCCAAGCCAACGGGAACGCTGGTCTTGAGGTGCTATATCGGCAACGATACCCAGCGCGGCCGGAAACAAGCCGGCTGATAGCGCGCCTTCCAGCGCACGCATCACGACGAGCATCTCAGTCGAGGTCGCTAGCAAAAATCCGATATTCGCCAGAGCAAAAGAGACCAACGAACCCAGCACCAGCGGCCGCCGGCCAATGCGGTCGGCCAGTATCCCCATAAAGGGCGACGCCACGATCCCGGCCAACGCATAAGCGGTTGACATCAGACTCAGGGCGCCCACGCCAGAGCCAAATTCGCCCAACCGCCGGGCAAATATGGGCATTGTGATGGCATAACCCGTCATCAGTAACCCCAAACTGACTGCCAACAGCCAAATGATGCGGATAGCGCGGCGTAGGTCTATCTCCGAGGTGATGACCTGGCCTGCGACAAACACCTGCCCCATGTGCGCGTGGATGTCACGATCCGCGCTCACAATGCCACGCCCAACTCGACCATCAACGTAGCCAGGTCCATGTAGGTTGTTTCGCGTTGAATGAGGCCATCGCGAACGTCATAGATAGAGACCCCCCGTAGTTGGATCGTCCGGCCGCTCGGCTCTATCCGCTCTCCAAAGGCCGGGGGACCTAGCGGCCCGTCGTTGGTGCCGGTAAAGGTCCATTGCGTGACCACGACGGTTTCGGCTGCGATGGTACGGGTGATTTCATAGTCCATTTCTGAAAAGCCCGCGAACCAAGAGGGCCAAAAGGCGTGGGTTTCTTCAGCTGAACTAGGAGGGTTTTCAAAGGCGTCAGCATAGACCCAATCCAGGACGAAATTAGTAGAACGCAAAGTTTTCATCCGACGCTCGTCCTGTGTCATCAGGGCGGCGGTGTATTCCGAGACGACATTGAGAGATGGGGGAGTATTCATTGTACTTTCCTTTTTCGTGAGATTTGAGCGATCCAGATCGATGATGACTCAGACATTCGCTCGCTTTATTCTCTGCTGGTAAAGCCACAGCCCCGCCAACGTGATCAAGGCAATGCTCAAAATTCCTTCCATACCAGGAGTGAACAGGATTCCGGTCTGTCTTTTAACCTTGAAGAAACCTTCCGTTAGAACCACCGCGATGACGGCATTATTGATCGTGTGCATGATCAATGCGGGCCAGGTGGATCCCGTGATCAGCCGGATCTCGCCAAAGAGGATGCCAGAAGCCGTGATGCCCAGGATCGCCATCGGCACGAAAACTGCCAGGCTTTGGGTGCTAAAGCTATCAAACGTAGCACTGTCGAGTAAGCCCAGCCAATAGGGTATATGCCAGGTTCCCCATACAAAACCGGCGAGCAAATGACCGGCGATGGGTTTGATGCCGGTCGAATTCATCTTGGGGGTCAGATAACCGCGCCAGGCGAATTCTTCAAAGATATTCTTGATGAAATTCGATATCAAGCCCATCGTCATAGCCTGAATAAACAGGCCGGTCGAAAAGTCGGTGACGGAAATACCGCCGAATAGCAGGCCAATCAACAGCACGATAGCCACAATAAGCGGGTAAATCAAAATGCTCAAGGCGTACCACTTGCCGTTCCCGTTCAAGTTGGGTTTGACGCCGATGTCTTGCCAGTCTTTGGTGAACAGACGCAGTAGGATTGAAACCAGGAAGGGGGCAACCAACCACAGGAGCATACCCAGGCCCTGTGACTCCGGGGTTCCGCCGCCCTGGGCAAAAAAGTAAGCCATCCAACCGATGATGTTGATGGCGAGAACAAAAATGATCAGATTGCGAATGCTGCCTTTGTTTTGTGTGCTCATTTGCTAATTCTCCTTATCGTTGATGGGTTGAATTGAAACGAGTTACCCTTGCGCTGCCAGTGCCAGGCGGGACCCCAACTGGGTAACGTCTTGGTATATTCGAACTTGCAGAATATCCAAGCCGCTCTTGGTCACAATCACGAGGATGGTAGACGCCAGAATGATGATTATGGCGTTCAGTTTTTGGATCGAGCAGATTTTCTTATCCTCCGTCAATGAATGCTTTGATGGAGGCCAAATACTCGTCTGGTTTTTCCATAGCGATCGCATGTCCGGCACCTGGGATGATATTCAGGCTGATATTGGGATAATACGCTATAATCCCACGTCTATCCGCATCCGAACTGACTGGATCATTTTCTCCACCGATGACCAAAACATCCCCAGGCCAAGGATTTTTCATACCAAACGCATATTTGTCTAGCGTATCCGCACCTGTACGAAAGTGGCTGAGCACATCCGCTTTGCTCAAGTGAACGTCAAATATGTGATCAAGATAGTCTTTCCAAAAGGCTTGTTGATGGTCGGGTATGGACAAAATCTTCAAGACGCTCTTTTTGTAGACTGTCTTGATGGTGTTTTTCGGCAACAAAGGGATCAGCGCCAAAATGAATCTCAAAATAATTCTCTGGATTCCTGGAGGTGAAAGCGGCCCAGTACTACTCAGTACCAGTTTTTTTGCCCTAGAGGGAAAGCGTTGAACCATAACTTGGGCGACCATACCGCCGTATGATTGCCCCAGGATCAGAATGTCCTGCGCTTGTTCGGCGTCCAATATGGCAAGGATGCCATTTGTGATTTCGTCAATACTCCACAATGGTGGATAGGTCGGCACGATGACGCGATAATGGGGCTCAAATAACTCAATGTACGCAAAAGCGGTCTCTGCAACGCGCAAGCCGCCATTCAATAACAGCATCGTTTCGCTTCTCTGCCCACAAGCAATGTATTCCCATCGCACACCGGCGACTGCGAGTTCTTTGCAAGGGTGCTTGGCTCGAAATTCAACGAGTTTCTCCCTTTGTGCTTCAAGTTGAGGTGCATGTATTTCTTGTTTCATCCTCTATATCTGTATTCTCAAGGGTGCTTGTTCTCTTTTTTCCTATGCCGACTTGATGCCTTATCCCGGCGACCATTTTGTAAAGAGCAGTGTGACGAGAACCGCCACATCAATCAGAAGGCCAACGATCAAGTACATATCCCAAAAGATGAACACCAACACCAGCGAAACCGCCGCCGAAGCAATCGCCAATGCGCGCCACCAATCGAATGGAATGAGGACGCCAAAGAGCGCCAGGCCGGCGGCGATAAAACCGAGTGTCGCGATCACCGACAGCAAGATGGCGGTCGTTTTGGTGGTTGATTCAGAGAGTCCGAGTCTGGCCAATAGCCGCGAACCTAGCCCGGGAAAGAACATTGCAGGACTTGGCTTGGGAGCGTTGGGACTCGGCATCATTGCCAGAATAGAGTGCGTCAGCCCGTGAAGAATGAACAAGACAGCCACAATCATTTTTACCATAGTTCTTCCTATATAAAATATCTTGCGTTAACCTGAGCCGCAGTTATTATACACGACTTGCGCCATGTCGCACATCTAGACAATCTTGCCCTTTACGGCCGCCTTTCTGATCAAGAGAATGCAAGTGGTCAACCGCTTTCATGTCGCACGGTGGCGAGCACCACTCTGAGGATGAGTACGGCCCCGCCGTACAGCCCGATGTAACCCAAAATATCAAAGAACGAGACAGCATCGCTGAACGCGGGACCACCCGGGGTACCGAGCAGCATCACGGATAGCAGGCCGATCGCGCTGCCGAGCAAAGCAAGGGAAAAGGCATCCAGCTTTGAGAAAAGCAAGAGGGGGAAAAGCGGCAGGGGGGATTTGATTGTTGGGGGCGGGCACTGGAACACGGAAAGGGGGTATTACGGAGGCTTGAAACGAATCTGGAGTCGCAAGTTCAACATTTGCTGGATTTGGTGAGCGCTGAGACGGACATTTCGCCAGGCTTCCAGCAAACGCAAGGCAATGTTCTTGGCCGATCCCACCCCTCTGGGAAAGGCATTGCGGAACAGACTGCCGTACGCGATCAACTGAGCAATGGTATGAGCAATCTGCAATAAGAGGTAAAATATCTTGGCGGAAACAGGATCGTGAGTGTAGATGTGTTCCAGAGCGTAGCCCCCATTCTTTTGCACATTAAAGCCTTCATTTTCAATTTTCCAACGTAATCGACCTCCTTCGTTCGATAAATCGGTAGTGTTCATGAGAGCACTTGATAGACCCTCTCTAGCCAGCAACTGATTGGACACTTTTGACCAGTGTGAAGGGCTGAGAGGCAGGCGAGAAACCCAGTATCGAGTAAGGATCATC
>JAAEPW010000811.1 GCA_024232355.1 Chloroflexota bacterium
CCGCCGCCACCCGCCGCCACAGCAGGTCCTGCTCAACGCAATGCCACCGTCCCAATGCCGATGGTTGCGCGCCTGGATGGCCGGTGGGTCACTTTTCCAACGACGGTCGCGCAGCCGCTTCAACAAGGCTGGAGGACCGCCAGGTGGTCATCATGGAACCACTGGTCCCAGTGGATCGAGTGGGCCCAGTGGGAGGAAAGAGGCTGGGGTATGGAGTGGCGGGACAATGGATGCCAATTCCGATGCATCCGCCGCCATCTCTATGTAGACTGCCCTGTCCATGGGCGACTTCGTGGTGATTAGAAATTTGTGGAATTTTTTGATGAAAATTTGTTGAATTTTTGTTAAATGGAACGTAGTAAAAGTGGGGAGTAGATGTTAATTGTTGCAATTGGTTTGTAAATAGCAGAAACAAAACTGCACACTATGTTCAATTCTTTATCTTTCTTGGCTTGTAGGCACTAGGTTACACGGCCTCCTCCTCGTCCACTACAGAAGCTTTGCGCGTCGCAGCCATTGGGGTAGCCTTTGGCACACCTGACCATATTTGACCATCAGCCAGTCCGTAGTTGACCTCCTCCTGAGGCCCGCGTTTTCC
>JAAEPW010000812.1 GCA_024232355.1 Chloroflexota bacterium
ATCCGGTCATTGGCCTTTGTCTCGTGCCACAGCCCCTTGGCAGGTGGTGAGGTCAGCAGTTCCGCCAACGAGCGGTCGCCCAGACGGGTAATGGGGTCGTGGGTTGAGATAATGTCTTGGCCCACGAGGGTGAGCATGTCTTGCTTTGCCACCGGGTTGGCCAGCACGACACGACCATCAGCATCCAACAAAAGCACACCTTCTGGCACAGTGTCAATGATGCCCTGCATCTGTCGGGCCTGCACGCGAATCTGCGCCAGCAGCAGTTCCCGTTCTTTTTCCACCTGTACGCGCTCGGTGATATCGTGCGCCAGGCCAAACACCAGATTGTCCTGTATTGGGATCGCACTCAGTAAAACCAGTCTTTCCGTGCCATCAGGCCTTTGATAGACAATTTGGCCCAAAGTAGTGGTTTCCTTCAAAGTTTGCCGCACTGTTTTCAACCGTTCCCTGGCGTTGGCAGGAGTAATATCGTTTGTGGTCAAGGTGGTGATTTCTTTGACAGAGCGACCGGTCAATATTTCCGCAGCGCGGTTTGCATCCAGGTAACGGCCGGTTTCCGTGTCTACCAGAAAGATGGCATCGGTTGAACGTTCGAATAGTTTCCGCAGTTTCGATTCGCTCTCGCGCAGCAACTCCTCCGCCCGCTTGCGCTCGGTGATGTTCACGCCGATGCCCCACGTGGCCCATCCCGGAATCGGGAGCCGCCGGGAGATGTTGGACCACGCTACTGTCTTGACCGTACCATCTTTACAGGTGATTTGCCATTCCCAATCGTAATAATCATCGCCACGTTCGGCCCGAGCGGCCAGCATACGTTTACGATAAGCCGCATCTGGATAAAGCAATTCCATAGCCTGGGGATTGTTAACGATTTCTTCTGCGCTATAGCCGGTTACCCGCTCACATTCTTTGTTCCAAACGATGTTGTTTCCGTTCGCGTCAAGAGCGTCCAGCATTACGGGCATGTTTTCAACCACCTGGCGCAACCGTGCCTCGCTCTCTTGCAATGCCAGCGCAGCCAGACGTTTGGATTTCGAGCGCTGGATTCTTGCCTGGTAAATAGTGCCAAGCACGCCAAACACGCCCGCCACGCACAAAGCAATGAACCACCACGTTCTCCAAAATGGCGGCGTGACCGTTACACTGATCGATACCCCTTCCTCATTCCACACACCGTCGTTGTTTGAACCGATGATTCTGAGGACATAGTCGCCCGGAGGCAACCCGGTGTAGCGACCAAAGCGTCTTGTACCGGAATCGTACCAATCTTGGTCAACGCCTTCGAGCATATATTTGTACTGGTTTTTCTCCGGCGAGGTATAGTTCAGCGCCACGAATTCAAACTCGAAATAGTTATACTGCCAATCCAACGTTATCTCCCTCACTCTTTCAGGCGCTTTCCCCACATTCATTTTTTCGCCTCCCTGGGTCAATGACGTCACAACAACCGGGGGAGTGTAGGGATTATCCTCGAGTGCGTCGGGATAAAAGCTATTCGCCCCATTTGCGCCATATACCCAAAGCTGACCATCCCGGGTTTTCAAGTGTGGATACTCCCAAAACTCGTTGCTTTGTAGACCGTCGCTCTGCGTGTATAATTTTGTGGCCTCGGTTTTGGGATCGAATCGCACGAGTCCTATTTTAGTGCCAAGCCAGAGAAATCCATTATCGTCCTCAATGATGTTTGTAACATTGTTGGTAAGAAAGCCATTCTGTTCCGTGTAGCGCGTAAAAGTTCCATCGACATTCAATTTATTAAGTCCGCCTCCGACAACGCCCACCCAGATATTTCCTTCTGAATCTTGATAAACGTGGTTGACTGTGTCGGACCCGATACTCGTCGGGTCATCTGGGTCATGCTTGTAATGAACCGCGACTTTGCCAGTGTTCGGGTCGAATTTGTCGAGCCCGCCTCCATAGGTGGGAATCCAAATCATGCCCTCCCGGTCTTGAAATATCTGCCACACGACGTTATTACTGATACTATTCGGATCATTGGGATCATGTGTATAGTTTGTAGAGGTTTGCGTATTTTTTTCAAACTTACCCAGCCCCCCCGAACTGGTTGCAATCCAGAGTAGGTCGGAATTCTCGCTGTCTTCGATGATTGTCGAACCATACTCGGCCTCTATAGGAAAGACCCGGACAACTTTTCCAAGCTCTCTGTCAAAGAGCCACAAATTGTCGCTCATCAGCCAGAAATTACCGTCGCTGTCTTCAAGTATCCCTATCACATAACTGTCCGGCAAACTGTTGGGATCCGAAGGATCGTGTTTGTAATGCGCAAAAGTGCCGGTTTTTGGATCATAGCGGTCAAGCCCGCCCGTATCCGAGCCAATCCACATAATCCCATCCTCGTCTTCAAAAACAACGAATATGACATTATCACCGACGCTGTTGTCATTGTCGGGATCGTGTTGATACAGCTTGAATTTTTCGCTTTCGTTGTCCAGTTTGTCGAGTTTTCCATCGAAAATTACCGTCCATATAATCCCCGTGCTATCCTCATATACATTCATAATATGATCGTTGGACAAACTATTGGGACGAGAAGGCTCGTGTTTGTAATGAGTGAATATTCCCGTTCCGGCGTCCAATATATCGAGACCAATTCCGTCACCGCCATGGGCTACCCAGATCTCTCCGCGCTCGAATTCATTGATCGAGTATACAAAGTTATCGCTTATGCTGTCGGGATTATCTTTGTCATTCAAATATCGGGTAAAGGATTCAGTCTCTTTTTCAAAGCGATTCAACCCGCCGCCTCGCGTGCCGACCCACAGCCCACCCTTTTCGTCCTCGAAAATTGCGCCGACCACATTGTGGCTCAAACTGCTGTCGTTGTTTGGTTCGTGCCCGTAATGAATAAATGTTTCGGCGCTTGCGTCGAACTTGTCAAGTCCATTATCTGTCCCCACCCACAAAACGTTCTGTTTGTCTATGAACACTGCCAAAATGTTATCGCTCCCCAAACTTTCGGGGTTATCGGGGTCATGCGCGTAACTGGTAAAAAATTCAGTGAATTTATCGAATTTATTCAAACCCCGCTGAGTGCCGAACCAAAGATTGCCGTCCCCGTCTTGGGCAATTGTCTGGTTTGCCCAGTTATATACATTGTGGCTGATGCTGTTGGGTTTATCGGGATTATGCTTGTAGACAGTAAAGGAATCGGTGTTTTTATCATACCTGTTCAGTCCGTTAGACGTAGTACACCAAAGGATGCCATCACTATCTTCGTAAATAGAGAACACAACATCAGATGAAATCGAGCCGGGAGCGCCCGATGTATATTTTTTCAGATCATAACCGTCATACTTGACCAACCCGCTTTGCGTCGCTATCCAGAAAAACCCGTCCCTGTCCTGGATGAAACCGCCGTTGAACAGGATCCCGCCAACGTCCAACGGATGGTCGAATTGCAGCTCTTCAGTTTTGGCATAGAGATCTGATCTTGAAGCGATGAGCGTCAGAATCACGATCGATGCGATGATCGATTTCTTCACAACTTGCCAGTCAAAAATTTTTGATAACGTCCTCATTTATGACTCCTCCCAATTCACGTCAAAGCACAAAATAAAAAGTCGCGCCTTGCCCCACCGCGCCCTCGGCCCAAACCCGGCCGCCGTGGCGATGAATGATGCGCTGCACGGTCGCCAGGCCAATGCCGTTGCCTTCAAACTTGGTGACGGCGTGCAGATCGGTGCAACCGAATTCTATCCTGGCCTGGGGCTATTTTCCGCTGAATTTCCAGGCATTGCCGAGCAGGTTCTCCAGCGCCACCTGCAGCAGCCGGGCATCACCATCAACGACCAGCCCCGGCACGATGACGAGCTCCACCCGTCGTTCCGGTTGCTCCCTTTGCAGTTCCTCTACGATTCTGAAAACAGAGCTATTGGGCAGCAGTCCGGGGCCGGCCCCATAGTTTTTCAACTCGTACCCATCATAGCGAAAAATCCCGCCGCCCTCCGTACCAACCCACAGAAATCCGTCATTGTCCTGAATCATCGTCTGACCGCCCGGCGATCCCAAATCGAACACGTGGTCAAATTTGAGATCAAGCGGGTCTGGCTCTTGGGCAAAAGTATGCAACCCTGGGCAGAACAACATACAAGCGATTAAAACAGTGATTTTGCGTAACACAACTGTTGATTTCATCCGTCTGTCTTCCCTTTGGCCCCATGTCATTCGCTCAGAGATCAAGCGGTAGCCGGCAGCCACAATTTGAATGTGCTGCCCTCCTCTCCGCTCGAACCATTCCAATCTGCGTCTACCGTTACCCGGCCACCGTGAGCACGTATGATTTCTTGCGTGATGCTCAACCCCAGGCCGACGCCCGGAATATGCCCCGCCTCGGCCAGGCTGCCGCGAAAGAAACGGTCAAACACCTTTTCCTGTTCCTCCAGCGGGATGCCTGGCCCGGTATCTTGAACAGCGACCATCACCCACGTCGCGCCCTCGTCCTCGACGGTTTCCACTTGCAGCGTCACATGCCCGCCAGCAAAGACAATGGCATTCTCTACCACCTCGCCCAGCGCCTGTACTAACCGGTCATGGTCTCCTTCCACCACCGGCAGGTTGGGCGGCAGGGCCGCAACCGTCACGGTCAGGTCAGATATCTCGGTTTGGCTTGTACCACGAGTGATGGCATCCTCGATCATAGCGGGCAAAGAGATCGGTTCCCAGGTTATCACGGCCTTGCCACTGTCCAGCGCCGTCATTTCCAGAATATCTTGCATCAGTTGGATCAGCCGGTCGATCTCTGTCCTCATTATCCCCAAATAATCCCGGTTCTTTTCCGACATCTCTGTGCGCTGCATCAAATGAACATAAAGCTGGATCGTCGTCACCGGCGTACGGAGTTGGTGGGAGACGTTGTCCAGAAACCGGTTCCGTGCCCGCCCTAATGCTTTTTGCTGGCTGACGTCTTGATGGGTGGAAACATAGCCCATCAAGTTTCTCTCGGCATCGCGCAATGGAGAGATAATGATGGTCGCATCGTATATGCGGCCGTCCTTGCGCTGGCTCGACGCTTCACCTTGCCACGACCTGCCCTCAGCCAGGGCGAATTCTATCGACTGTTGAACTTGCTCAGACCCCGCCGCCGCTCCTACCGTGTTTGCACGCTGCCCCAGAAC
Organism: Chloroflexota bacterium; assembly: GCA_024232355.1. The sequence goes on from JAAEPW010000812.1 coordinate 5,139, forward strand.
CTCCTCGGCGGTATAGCCGGTCAGGGCAGTAAAGGCAGGATTGACGTATTGAACGTGCAGTGTTTGATCAAGCATCATGATCGCGTTGCCCACGCTGCGCAGGATGGTTTCACTCCGTTCCTTTTCGGCGCGAATCTCGGCCGTGCGAGCAGTCACCCGCGCTTCCAGAGTAGTATTGAGATCCTGTAGCGCTTTCTCCGCCTGCACTCGTTCGGCCAACTCTCTCTCAACCTCTCCATACAACCTGGCATTTTGAGTAGCGACAGCGGCCACGTTGGCCACGCTGCTAAGCAGGCCAATATCTTCTTGAGAGTAGGCATCCAGGCGGTGGCTTTGCACCTGCATCACTCCGATGACGTTCCCTTCGATTTTCATCGGTACATAGAGTGCCGAGTTTGTCGAGTCTTGTTGCTTCTCTGCCGGCGGCGGCACTTTACTGACTATGCCATCATCCGCGATCTTGTACGCTGTCTTGATTTTGACACCCGTGTTGCAAAGGTCGGGACAGTAGAACGGTTCGCCGGTATGGATCACCCGACTCTGGCTGCCATGTTCCTCTTTTGCCAGTGGAATCGGGGGGAAATTGGTGACGCCGCATATTTTCCCTTCGCTGATCACGTACTCGGCGCGGATGAGGCGCGTTTCGTCGTCGTAAGAGGCGACAATAAACGTATCGGTATCTAGCAGCTGGCCTACGCGCTCGTAGATTGTGCCATAGATCGTATCCAGGTCTCGGGTTTCCCCCAACGCCAGAGCCAGTTGATTGACGGCGATCTGCTGATCCAAAAGACGTCGCACCCTTTCCTCAGCCCGTTTGCGTTCAATGATTTCTTGTTCAAGTTTCTCATTGGCAGCTTGCAGTTTGTTGGTACGTTGATCCACCTTTTGCTCCAGAATGTGACTATATTCCTCAATCTCCTGATAGAGACGGGCATTTTCAACCGAGACAGCCGCCTGCTGCCCCAAGACGGTTAATAACTGCACCTCATCGTGAGTGTAAGAGATACCAGATAACTTGGCTCCCAAGTTGTACACTCCCACCAACCGCTGACCGACGATGAGGGGAATGCATAACTCGACGCTCTCTTTGAGGAGACCTTGCATAAAGGTAAAGGCTTCATTGGACAGGTGTTGTTCTGCTCGGGAACGGAGCAAGGGATGGCCCAACCGGCACAGATATTCAGCCAGAGGATGGTCTATGGGTAGGTCGGTACAGATTGCGCCAATCCGTTCGCCATCCTCGTCACCAAGGAATGACAAAGTCCGACCTTGTTGGTCGAGCACCAACAACGAGGTCCTAACGATTTGGAGTCGGCGGGGTAGTTCTTTCGTGAGCAAAGATACCAATCGTTCCAAGATGATATTGGTGGACAATCGGGTGCTCATCTCTGCCAATACCTTTTGGTAGTCCAGTTTATTTTGGTAAAAAGCCCGGTCAATCATTGCTTGCACCCGACGTTGCAACGGCGCAAAGGCTAGAGCAATGGTCAAGGTGGCTATAAAGACCGTCATAGTCTCGTCTCTGGCAGGCGCGATCGCCTGTGTCACCTGTGTGAGCAAGTATATCAGAAGCAAATAGAAACCACTCAAAAGTACTGTAAGCGTACTGTATACCAAGCTCCGATGAATGATCAACTCGATGTCAAACAAATTATGCCTGACCATTGCGACGACAAGCGAGATCGGCGCCAGAAATATGGGGATTAGGGCCATCTCCCAAGACAAGATAGCTTGCCCAAATAGATCTCGCGGCAGGAGGTGGAGAAACACCAAGGGTGTCATACCGGTCCCGAACCCCCATGCGATCCAGCGAATCTGGCTGCGAGATTTGAACGTGCGGGCTGTAAAAAAACTGTGTGCGATGCCGCCCCCCAAGATCACGAAAAGTAGTATCATAGAGAGCGTACTCCCCCAGCCAGCGCCCGCGAGCCGCCCGGTTACAGTCGGCTCGCCCAATAGTGCCCCCATCAGAGTCAAGGCCGGGTAAACGAGATAGACCAGCCAGATGATGGCAGGATATCGCTGGATGATCTTTTTTCTCTCAGGAAAGATCAAAAATGCATGCACTAGGGGGGCATAACAGAAGCAAATGCCAAAGTTTTCGAGCAGAACGCCACTCCAAAAGAGAAGCGGATGGACTATCAAACTGACCTGTAGGTCTACCACTTCGTGGACTTGTAATACTGTCGTGGCCGAGGCACACACAAGAAGAATGTGAGGAGCGAGCTCATCTGGTTTTTGTATGACCACGAATACGGTCAACGCTAGAATCAAAAGAACGAGAAAGTAGGTACTCGTCCCTGCTCGCAAAACATCCGCCAACGACAGTCTAGCAAGGGTTACAAAAACTGTCTGTTCCTCTCCCTTTCTTAGGATGGTGTATGGGATCGTGGTACCAATTTGCCATTCCCGATTGGAGAGACTTTGACCCGGTAAAGACGCACGCGCCCACTCCTCTATTGTATGCCCCCCAGCAGCGATGATGATGTCTCCTTGGGTTATACTTTGCCCCATGGAACGGGTTGTGACGAGGTCAGTAGACACTGTAGCGCCATAGGGCGCGAGTTTACCAAAGCTACTGCCGTAACCATCAGCCGGAAGGCTCAGTTGAAGAACCATCCAGGCGACGGCCACGACCACACTCAACAGAGCTACCCCGATACTCCAGAAACGCACAGTAGAGCGTGTTACCCATCTCCACCAGTTCGCTTGCATTGATGTATCTTGCCCTTTCTCCCCTGGCGAGGACGGTTCGGCAAGTCCCTTGTGAACATTGATGTCTCGTTCCTTCTGCTTCATATCCGATGCTCCATTAGCTGGCTTCATTTGACTGACCAGCAAACTATACCCTTGATCATCTCGCGGGTATCGTCTGTAGTTTACGATGCAAGTATCACCAGGTCAATATTCTCTCTCAAGCTTTGAGGACAACGTTGCACTCTAACGTCAAAGTTGAATCGTTGTTCTGGCCGAAAAGTAATCCGCTCTACAACTGTACACAATTCCCATCTTTTGTGACAGAATAATGACCTCCCAATTCTAACCCAAGAGGCAAACAAAGAGCTCCCTTGGCTCATTTTCGACACCAACGGGAGGAGCCAGACACAAACAGGCTACCCGTTACAACATAACTCAAATGACGGCTAGCAAACAATATTGCGAACAAGCTCTCGGCAACGCGGCCCTCCACGCAGTTCAAGATGCACCGCATCCGAGACTCGACATCATGAGCCGTGGAGACACGTCGATTCCACCATGCCAAGGCTGCCGTGGCCCAAACAGGCCCCGATTTCGGCCAGTCGGGTTGAACCAGACACACGGTATCTGCGCTAGTCGAGTGAATAACCTGCTGGTCTGGCTTTTTCAGCCTTGGCCTGCTTGTTCTCGTGTTCGTCCAAGCAAATTTACACCATTTCGTATGGGTTGCCAAATCTCCGCAGGTTGATGTGCCACTTGGTATAGTTGTGTCGAAAACAGACTTGGACAAATTGTACATTCTCCCTCCCCGGCTGTCAAACATCGCCTGGCCAATGGACTCGCTAGCATCACACCCCACCGCCAACTCCCCACCCCGCATTCCACCGCCCCCGGCCCAAGGGTATAAGCCAATGCACTACCTGGGCAGACCAGGGGGAGACGACGAGGGAGCGGATTTTAACCACACCATCGTCAGAGGCAATAAGCAGGACGATAGACTCTGTGGCAATCTGTGGACACATCTCACTCTTCTTCTCTCATTCCATTCCAGGTCCGTGTGCTCACAGGAACAAAAACCCCCAACTCCCCCCGCCGCATTCCATCGTCCTCGGCACGAGGCTCATCACCAAGTTTTCTCACGGGGGAAAGCGAGGTGAGTCGAGGGATTGCCCCTCTGTTTAAGCGGTGGCGAGCAATGGGACGGGGGCAAGGATCACCACCCACAAACCGGCAATCACCGCGACAAGACCAACCCGTCAACAGCAATCACCTCCCCGCTTGTGGTCACAGACAACGCATCTCACCGATCCTTCCCCACACCCCAACGCCAATCCCCCACACCCACCACAGCAAACCAAAATCTAATGACACTAACTTTTGGCTCCTAGCAGGCTGTCGGAGAGAAAAAATTATTCTGCAAAAATGTTCCACTTTTATCTGTTATTGGGCCAACAACCTGTCAGAATGCGTGATTTTTTCCAAAAATGCTCTGCTCGGGTCTG
>JAAEPW010000813.1 GCA_024232355.1 Chloroflexota bacterium
CCCCATGACCAGCGTGCCCCAGACCAAGGCCCAATACTCGGCCTTTTCTTCAAAAGTGTACTGATCCTGCTTGGGATGATCCTTGCGCAAGCCTAGATTGTGCAACAGGGAGTGGATCGCCACGCGCGCGTCCTGCAAGACGGGCAACATGCTCATCCGATCCCGACGAATGAACAAGCGGTACGCAATGATCACGAGGTGATAGACCGTTTGGAGCATCATGACAATGGCAGCCCAACGGTGAAAGATGCGCACACTCTCGATCCCACCCAGGGCCTCTATGCTCCACTGCGAGAAACTATTGCTAGAGTATTTTTGCACCAGGCCAGTGAGGCCCAGGAGGCCAAAGCTGAGCAAGAGTATCCCGTGCTCAATGCGTTGAGCAACGGGGAAGCGCAAATATTTACGACTCTCATTCATGGTGATGCTCCTTGCGACGCTGGAAAATCCGGCGGCGCACATCGGTCAGGTTGAACATGACCATCGCGCCTATCACAGCCGGGACAAGTATCTTGTAAAACAGGTTGACATAGTACACCAGGGGCGCGTTCTCCTGGGTGGGCTGGTAATGGCTGAGCCAAGAGTCGGGAAAATTCGCGGTGGCGTCGGGGTGACACTTTTGACACGTCTTGAGCAGATTTTCTTTGATGACCTGGCTCTCCCGGTCATCGTGCGAGCGCATATCGTGTACCCCGTGGCAGTCAATACACACCGGCTTGTTCGTCTCCTGGTCTGGGGCCATCTCTTCGAACAACTCCACGGTGGTGCCATGAAAGTCAGCCACATAAGTTTCAAAGATGTCGGTGCTGATGTCATAGCGCCCCATCAACTCGGGGTCAGCGTGGCAGCGTTCACAGATATTGGGGCTAAACAGGTGAAAGCCAGTGTCAGACGGCCCCTCGATGATGTGTATCCCGTGGCAGTCGGTACACGTGGGGACGTCGGGGTTCTCTCCGGCCATCAAAGCCGCGCCGTGAGCGCTTTGCTCATAAAGGTTAAAGATTTGCGAGTGACAACGCTCGCACATGTGGGGAGTGCGGCTGCGCGGTTCCTCGCCAAGATGAGCAATATTGTGTACTCCGTGACAGTCCGTGCAGACGGCGGCCTCCTGGTTGCCCCCCGCCAGCGCCCTTTGATGGTCACTGTCCAGGGTGGCGTCGTACTTGTCGTGATGACAACGCAAACAAGAGGTGTAGCGTTGCATGACGTACTCGCGGCGGTTGGTCGCCGTCAGCGGCGGGTGAGGATAGCCCGTAATATCCGTGTGGCACTGCACACACGCATAGCCAGCCTCGCCGTGGACTGAATCGTAAAAGGTCTCCCGGTCAATGCTCAACCACACAAGTTCACCGGACGGGAGTTCCAACGTCATATCGGGCACCTCGTGGCACAAGAGGCAGGTCTCGTCGCTAATGCCTTGGGCCAGGGGTGCAGGCCGGGCCGAATCGGCGGCAACTGGGATGACACAAAAAATCAAAAGCGCCAACCCTACGAGACCGGTAAGCACCATGAACCGTTTTAATTTCATCGGTCTTTACCCTTTCTGATCAAAGCTTGCAAAATAATAGCCTTGATTACGTCCAGTCTGTGTGCGTCGAACGTAATCAGGGCACTAGTTACCCAACTGTAACAATGTACAGTTGGCCAATATGAACGAATGTCTAAAAAGCAGCCTGGATCTTTCACCGATCACCAGAGCTGCGACGCCCGACGAGGCAGAAAAATTATGCCCCTGCCGACGTTCCACCAATTGTGCCTGGACGCTGATATTGGGTTGAGAACATTTCACATAGTGGCCCGCATCAAAGTTCCCTGGCGCGGCGACATTCCGAAAGATATTCATCTGATGGACGTCCAGCATAGCTGGCTCCTTTGCCGGCACGAGTCGATGCCTGGCTCACAGGGGCTATCTTATCAGATTATCTATCAAAAAACAAGTGGGAAAAGTGTGATTCTGGATAAGAATTTCTTATACATGAGGATTCGCTCATCTTTCAGTCCCCCCACCCCAACAAGTGCCGATTTCCCACGCGCACGTTGAGCAACCCGGCCTCGCGCGCTGCAGCCTCTGCATCCTGAGCGTGGCGCGCCGAGGTGCAGGGTAGATCACCTATGTAAAAGTTGGGCGCAAAGGCGAGCAGCGCGTAGGGGATGTGTGGGTTGAGCGCGGCGATAAAGCGCGCTATCTTGCCGACCTGTTCCGCGTCAACGTAACCCGGCACGAGGAGGGTGCTGGCGACGACGAGCGGCAGGTCTGGGCGTTCGCCGTGGCGCTGCGCGGCGCGCATAAAGTTTTCCTTTACTCGGTAGTTGGAAATGCCGGTCAGCGCCAGGTGCAGTTCCTCGTCAAAGGCTTTGAGATCGAATTTGATGCAGCCGCCGGTCTGCACGGCATATTTGACGGCCGCGTCTAGTAGTTTGGGGTGCATGAGGCCGTTGGTCTCCCAGCACACGCGCACCCCTTGCCCCGCCAGATATTTCGAGGCTGCTAGCGCGTGGGGCATTTGTGAGGCCGGGTCGCCGCCAAAGTAGCACACGCAAAACGTGTACGCGTTCGCTGCCGAGGCCAGTTCGCGCGCACTGACGGTCGTGCTCGTCATCGGCGAAACCTGGCGAAAGTGCCAGTTCTGGCAAAAGAGACAGTTGGCCGTGCAGCTCTGATAAAAGACCGCCAGGTTGTGGCAGCCCGTATGCCGGCCGCCCTCGCATACCCAGTCAGCGACACAGTTTGTGGGCAAGGGGTCGCGGTACCAGTGCAAGAGGCCGCGCGCGGGCGTTCCGGCCAGATGCAGCAATCTACCCCCGCGCACCGTGCGCAGCCCGCAATAGCCGCGCTCCCCCTCGCCGATGACGCATTCGTTGCCGCACAGGGTGCAGCGCACGCCCTGCGCATGGCGCGGTGGTCTGGGGGGCAGGTCAAACTCCGCCCGCGACTCGGCGTGCATCGCCTCCAGGCGTGGGCGCGCGGCGGGAAATTGGTCGCGCAAACAATCGGCGCACACGCCAATGGCCGCCGAGATGCGCGGCGCTGCGCGCTGGCAGAGCGCGCAACTATTAGCTCCCGTCACGTTCATCCGCATCCAACTCCCCCAAAAAGACACCCCCCTCCAGCAGCCTGCCTTTGGCATAGGCCCGCGCGCTTTGGTCCGCCCTGCGCAGAGATTCGGGGATTCTGTATCGCGACGCAAGCTCCAAAATGATCTCTATGGCAACCTTGAGGCCGACCTTGTGCCCTGGGCTTGTAAAGACGGGCCGTGTATTGTCTTGTGTCGTCAAAACGGCTCCAACGACCTCGTTTTTATCCTCGACCAGCAGATAACTTCCCCTTTGCTTTTCTATCTGGCCGTCGTAGCGCATCAAGGTCCGTTTTGCACAACCGATAGTGGGGACATCGGCATGCACGCCAACCCAGCAGGCGAGGCCAAAGCGCCGTGGATGCGCGACGCCGTGCCCGTCCACGATGATCAAGTCAGGTTGAAGAGAAAGACGCTCTTGCGCCGCCTTGACCATCGCTAACAAGGGAGGCCCTTCTCTGAAGCAAAAAAACTGCGATACATAAGGGACATCCACGTTTGCAGCGCCGACAAAAGTCCCCACGACGCCGCTCTGCCACTCGCGCGCGTCCAGCGCCACATAGGCCCTGTCCTCGACGTACTGGGCATCCAGGCTAAAGACAACGTCGCCTCGTCGCGGACGGTAGCCCGAGTTGTCGGGCGGGATCTGTACTTTTTGCGCCAGTTTTGCCTGTAGCTCGGCCAGATGCGTCTCGTTCACAAGCGCTTCTCAAATCTATCCTTTCGTACCGGGCGCTTTCAGATAGCCTTGTTTCTGATAGCGTTGGAACAACTGCCCCCACACGGTATTGGCCAGCCAGTCTTTATAGATGTGTTTTTCTTTCAGCGGCCAGTGGATATAGTCGTGGTTGAACTCGGATATAAAGATAGGGATAGCCACCAAAGGCGTGCGCAAGACGAGCTTTTGCAAAAACCTGGTCGGGCCGAACCACGCCATCCAGGCCAAAAAGCGATGCACGTTATAACCCACCTCAAAACCCCAGTCTTCTCCCGACACGTCGTCGCCCACCAACTCGATCTCGCGCAGGTCGCCCACCCCCAGGCCGCGCTCGTGGGCCAGGCGAATGTAGGTGATGTCGAGCGGGTCAAAGCCCATCAACCTGGCGGCCACGGCGTCAATGGCTACCTGGTCGGCCGAGGCCAGGATGACGTTCTTGATCTCTGGTTTCATCGTGCGTGGACCAGGGCCATTGCCGGCCGTCGTGCCATCCATCGTGGCAAATATGCCGGGGTGAATCTCCTTCTGGATCGCCAACAGGTCCACCAGCGTCTCGTGAATCCAGCTATGGGTATAGTGTCGATGGGAGTTGAGGAGACCGCCAAAGGCGTTTTTCATCGCCCCGGTGGTCGTGGTGTACATGTGGCACTTTATCGTTGGCAGATGCACGATGTTCTTGCCGAGAAAATAGTCGGGGAGGTACATGCCCTTGGGGTAGATGTGGTCCAGGGCCAGCATTTGTGCCTGGGGCTGATAGGGTTCCCACGTCATGTCCTCGCTCTCAAAGTTGTACAACACCGGGACCTGGTAGTGGCGGCAAATCGGCACATAACCATTCAGGTCTTCGCCTTTGAAAGCGTTGGTGACCACGGTCTGGTTTTGCACGCACACCAGGTCGGTAAAGCCGGCCTGACGCAGGGCCAGTATGGTGCCCTCTAGTTGCCAGGGGGTGGTGTTGGCGCTGGGCATGGGAAAGTGCCACGAGATGTTGTCTTTGAGGATCGTGGTCGCGTTGGGGTCCAGCGCCTCTGCTCCCTCTGCGAGTTCAAACGAGCGTTGATAGTCTTGCAGCACCGTTTCTGGCTGCGTGCGCAACACGGCGACTTTTGGCATTAGATAATAATTCCTTGGCGTCTCAGAAACCAGGTTTTCAAGAACACTTGCCCTGGCAGTGCCGGGGAAAACCTGGTTTCTCCAGCGCAACCCGAACAACTATGTCAAGCCTGGACCATGATCCGATTATAGTACTCGATCCCCGTTTCGATGTCGTCTTGATCTATTGCGGGCCAGTAGGCGCTGGCAATATAGACACAAGCATACGCGCTCTGCCACAGCAAAAAATTACTCAGGCGTTGATCGCCGCCCGTGCGGACCATCAGGTCAACGTCTGGGAGCCCGGCCGTCCACAGGCGGGCCTCGATGGCGGCCTCGGAAATCGCATCGGGCTGTACGCCCTCGGCCAGCAAGCTGCGGATGACGTGCATCAACTCTGCCCTGCCGCCATAGTTAAAGGCCAGGTTAAAGACGCTGGGGCCATTGTCTCGCGTTAGCTCTACCGCGTCGGCCAGTTGGCGCAGGGCCTTGGGCGTCAAGTTGTCTGGCTGCCCGCTATGGACAAAGCG
>JAAEPW010000814.1 GCA_024232355.1 Chloroflexota bacterium
GAGCATGATCGACGTAACGCCCATACCACAACAACAAAGACACAAGCACAATACAACCAGCGCCGCGATCACGGCGATCACGATGGCGGTAACTTTTGTCTGCTCACTAGATGGTGAATTCATTTCATTTCCTCCCTTGGGGTCAGTAGTGTAGGTCTATCCTGTATCAATAGGCATAATGGTCGCCTCGTTTGTCTCGATCACCTGTGCTTGAATCGTCCCGCTGGACAATTCTTGCAGGGCAGCCTGGAACGCGGGGAAATGCTCGACGCCGAATTGAGCCATCAGCGTCACCTCCGCCGCGAAATCCTGATCCTGGATCACACCGTGATGGGCCGCCACCAACAGCCGCACCCGCTCGAAAAAACTATAGCCCATCACGACGAGGACCGTGTGCGTGGGAACCTTGGCCGCGCGGGGCAACACGTCCAGCACCGCCCGCACGGCGTCCCCATAAGCCCGCACCAGCCCGCCCGTGCCCAGCTTTGTCCCGCCAAAGTAGCGCGTCACGACGACGGCCACGTCTCCCAGCCCACTCCCGCGCAAAACGGCCAGCGCCGGGCGGCCCGCCGTCCCCGAAGGCTCGCCGTCGTCGCGGCTGTGAGCGACGACGCTCGCTCCGTGGCCGATCACGAACACGGGCACGTTGTGCGACGCGTCCGCAAACTCGCGCTTGACGCGGGCAACGAACGCTTTCGCCTCGTCCACGCTAAAAACCGGCGCTGCCGTGGCGATAAAGCGCGAATTGACCACCCTGATCTCGATGCGCGTTTCTCTCGCGGGAATTAACTGCTGTTTCACCATTATAATTCCACGTCCTCTATCCCACTCTCGCTGGCATACGCCCGCGCCTCCGTCTCGCTCTCGAACGCCCGCACGACGTCAAACTCGCGCCAGACATCCTCGCCCCCGACGTTCACCCGGATCACGCGCCGCTGCATCTCTCCCGCGTCCGGCGGGCAGACGTCCAGCAGGCATATCTTTTCCACGTCCATCTCGCGGCATTTTTCGCACACGTCCGGGCCTCGCTTGCAGTGGGCCAGGCGTATCTTTTTGATGATGTGATGTGGCATATCGCTTTACCCCGTTGCTTGCTTGAATCACGAATTTCACGAATGTACGAATGACACGAATCACTTGTATGGCGAAATCTTTCGTGAAATAGTGAAACGGCGAATTTCGTTTGTTCGTGCCATTCGTGATTCGGAATCAGTAGGGCGGGATGGTATCCCGCCACAGGGCGGATTGCGTGCAACCTTTGGTTGCCTTCCGCCCTACAACCTATACTCCCGCTCGTGATGCTCGCACAACCACAGATAATGCCCCTCCGGGGTCAGTATCTTTTTCAGGCCGCCCCAGTGTTGTTCGGGGTCCTTTTCGTCCAAAAACTGACGCAACGCCCGCAAAGCCGCACCCGTGGCCCGCCCCACCCCGCGTTCTCCACCCATGGCAGCAGCAAACTCGGCCTCGCGGCCCATTTCAACGTCGGGCAGTTTTTTGACCAATTCGGTCATCAGCTTGATGTCGTCCTTGAACATCGCCTCGTAGGCTGGCTGCGCCACGACCACCCACGGACCGACCAGCGGGGTCGCGTACTTGAGCACGGTGACCAGTTTTCGCAGGTAGGGCGCAGTGGCCTTGATCCAGTTGGCGGGGTCGTCAACCGGGTACTGCCCGCCGCTGGCGGTGGGATGCCAGCAGCCGGGAGCCTGACAATAGAGTTGTAGATCTAACTTTCGCCCCGTGATTGTCTTGTCACTGACACGCAGGGTGAACACATTGGGGCAATGTGACTCGATTCTCGACTGCTCCCGCAAAAAGTCCTTGGCAAACTCGCGTTGCACGAGTTCGACGAGTTCTCCGTGACGACAAACACTGGCTTCCTCCATAGCGTCCAAACGTGCCAGAACCACGTCCTGTGTGCGCCAGTGCAACCCAAACAGCAAACCCAGTACTGGAACAGGTTCGTAAGAGATAGGGCACTGGAGGTGTCGAACAGGAGGATTTCGTTCGATGGCTTTTTGGAGATTGGCATAGTCGAACTCGTGCTCGCACGGCTCGCCATCATGGCCCGGACAGGGTATCATCCGTTCGATCCTCAATCCCGGAAAGCGGTCTAGGGTGACCTCAATTCCATCCTTGAGCAGGGCGAAAAAGCTGTATGGACAAGGCCCCCGTACAGTGAGTTGAACGTAACGGTCGTGAGGCAACGCCTGCGCCAGAGCCAGATGCCTGGGCGATTTTCGACTGTCAACGAAAAGCGCACCGTTACGCCAGTGGGTATGCATAGTAAAACGGTGAGATCGAGCGATGAACCAGGTCGGAATCCCCGGCAAGATGGTGTTGAGTTTGAAGCGCATTGAGATTTCGCGACACGGCTCCCGCTGCCGGATGGCGTTCCACATCTCGGCATAATCGGGTGGGTCGAAGGGCAGCCGCTCAACCACCAGGCTAATCTCCCTGTTTTCCAACGTGCGGTAGGACAGGTCAAACTGCTCCATCAACTGCAAAAAGTGAGCGCGCAATGCGGGTGGCAGATCGCCCCATAGCACGTCCATGTGCGCGCGGGTAAAGATACCCTGCTTGCCGATGACGTCCTCGCTCTCTAGGACCTTGCTGATGTACTCTGTCACCCACTGTGGCTTGAGAATAACCAGGTCGTCCAATTCCTTGTCATCCTGGAAATAGAGCACATCGCCCAGATCATGCAGCCAGCGGGCTAGTATTTGCGCGTTGTCGTCTACGACATCACAGTCAGCCATCACGTCCCACAATTCTTGTGGGATGATGTACTTTTCTCCCCTGGCACGGATGACTTCGGCAGCGTCCAGCCAGGTGGCAGGCCAGGTCTCGCCCATCAGGGGCAAATTCGCGGCGACGCCAGTGAGCGCCTGACGCAGTTCTTCAATGCCTTGCCCCGTTTTGTTGCTGATCTCATAGTGCCCAACGATCTGGGGATACTTTTCGCCCAGTTCGGCCAGCGGCAGGTCAGCGTCCCGCTCGTCAACCCACGCGGCGACGAGCAGCACGGACGACTCAGGGGCGCGGGCCTGGATAGCATCCAGCCAATAGAACAGCTTGCCCTGCTCGTACCCATGCCGCGCGTTCCACACCAGCACAAAGAGGGAGCGGTTGGTCAAAAAGAACTGGTGAGTGGCGTGGTAAATCTCCTGCCCGCCAAAGTCCCAGGCATTGAGTTGCATAGTGACACCCATTTCAATAGAGTGCTCTAGTTCCAACGATTCAATTCTGATACCATGGGTAGAAGGTAACTGGGGATCGAACGACTCGCCACGCAGCGCACGCAACAACGAGGTCTTTCCAACACCCCCCTCACCAACGACCAACATTTTCGATATCCACCGGCGACGGCGGTTGGCTGCCAATTGCTCCCGCAAGTAGGCAAGGACAGCCTGTATACCTTGCTTGATGATATCGGGAGGAGGTGAAGTAAGAGGGTTACCATCAAGTTCTAATCTATCTAATCTAGTCAGTTGGCCGAGTGCTGGGGGCAACATAGTCAGTTGGTTACCATTGAGGTAAAGTTGCGTCAAGTTGGTCAGTTGGCCAATCTCTGGAGGCAACACTGTCAGGTGGTTACCGTAGAGGTGAAGCCAGGTCAAGTTGGTCAGTTGGCCGATCTCTGAAGGCAACGCGGTCAGGTGGTTACCGCTAAGATTAAGCTGCGTCAGGTTGGTTAGTTGGCCGATTTCGGGAGGCAGCGTGGTCAGTTCGATTCTGCTGAGGTCGAGTTCCATCCACTCTTCTTGGGCGGCCAGTTCAATGGTTTGGGGGATTTTTTCTCTTTTTTCTTTAGCAGTTTGCTTGAGGATAATTTGTTGCCGTTTTTTTACTTCATCAGCGCTGCGGCGAATATCTTGTTCTTGGCGTCGTCTCTCTTCTTCCATTTGTTCCCATAAACGCTGTAGTGTTTCTAGTCCCCCCTCCTCTCCCCCTGCAACTTCAAATAATTTAAGCATTGAATAACCTCCCTATCTCCATCTCCGCAAGCCCTCTCACAATTACCAAGGGACACGACGCCAAATCGAAAACATGACGAGCGTCCTGACGGGACAAAAAATTCGTTCCCTTCCTCATTCACTGTAGTATAGTGCCCACCCCGAATTATATCCCAACGCCCCCACTTGCACAAATAAAAAACCCCAAGGGAATCCAAAACCCCTTGAGGCTCAACACAAAATCACACCCGTGAACTTGCAGACCTGCAACTTGCAAACTTGCAACTTTCCCCGTCTAGGTCGCAGTCGGATTAACAACCGGCTGCAAAGCCGCCTCCATCTCTGTCACCAACTCCTCAATCGAAAAAGGCTTGGGCAAAAAACTGGCCGCTCCCAGCGCGATCAGACGGCTGCGCTCCTGGTCCACCTCTCCCACGTGCGCCGATACCGCAATGATGGGGATTGTCTGCGTCACCACACCCCGCTTGAGGTGCGTCAGCGCCTCGTAACCGTCCATCCCCGGCAGGCGCAAATCGAGCAAAATCAAATCGGGCCGGTAGCGGCGGGCCAGGGCCAACGCTTCGTAACCGTTGGCCGACACCAGGGGCGTAAAGCCGATCTTGCGCACCGTTGCCGAGAACATACCGACCGTTTCGGGGTCATCCTCGACGATCAACACCCGCCCTTGCCACGTCAGGGCTTCTTCCACGCTGCGCAGCAAGATCTCGTTCTCCACGGGCTTGGTCAGATAATCCACGGCCCCCAGTTGCCAGGCCGAACCGTCGTCCTGCGCC